>JANNDM010000012.1:0-9290 GCA_031387725.1 Verrucomicrobiota bacterium
TCGCTGCCGCTGCTGGCGCCGGGTGACAAGGCCTTTGCCTTTGCCGATCTGCGGCCGGCGGCGCCCTCGCTCTACGCGGACGAAGCGGCCTATTACGTGGACGACGCCGGGCAGGTGGTCTTTGTGCTCGATCCGGCGGAGCATAGTTGGGTGGATTTCGGGACCATGCCTGTCTATGTGGCGGGCGATTTCAACGATTGGGAGGAGGCGGTCGGCCAGGTGGAATGGGCGCTGGAACCCGGCGAACTCAACGGCCGGGCGGTGTGGCTGTTGCGCAAACCCGGCGCGGAGTTGCTGACGGAGCCGCCGCAGCAGTTCAAATTTATCACCGGCGACAACCGCTGGCTGGACCTGCCCCGCGAGGCGACCAACCTCATGCCGGACGGCAAAGGGCATTTCAACCGCGGTCTCCTCAAGCACCGGACCGGGCGCAACCTGTTTGAGTTCACCACCACGGAGCCGGCGTTGCTGAACCAGGCCCACTCGGTTGTGCATGTCCGCGATGGCAAGGAGGCGCCGAAGACCCGCGTGCGGCTGGGCAAATTCTTCCATGAGTTGCGCAGCGACCTGCCCCTGGGCGCGCTCGTGCAGCAGGACGAGACTACTTTCCGTCTGTTCGCGCCCCGCGCGAAACACGTGCGGCTTTTCCTCTGCGAAGACCTGACCGAAATGGATGCCGCCTTCGGTTACGAGTTGGACCGGCGGGAGGAGGACGGCGGATGGCACGGGGTCTGGGAGGCGCAGATCGACGGCAACCTGCACGGCTGGTATTACTGGTATTCACTCAGCGGCCCCCACGATGTGTTCGGGCATTTCCGGCCCCACCAAAAAGTGCTCGACCCCTATGCCCAGGCGGCGGTGGGCAGCGAAGGGCCGGGCATCGTGCTGGACCCCGCGTGGGTGGGGCGGGCGGACCGGGGTTTTGCGACGCCCTCGTGGCAGGACCTGGTCATCGCCGAGGGTCATGTGCGCGACCTGGTGGCGCACGCCCCCCTTCCCCTGAGCGCCGAAGAGCGGTTGGGTTTCACCGGCCTGACGAAGTGGGTGCGGAGCCCCGACTTTTATTTGAAGCAACTCGGGGTGAATTGCGTGGAGCTGCAGCCGGTGCATGAGTTCGACCACCAGGCCCGCGAGGAATACCAATGGGGCTACATGCCGGCGAACTACTTCGCCCCGGCGAGCAGCTACGCGCTCGAAGGCGCGCACGCCTCGCAGGTGAATGAATTGCAGGAATTGGTGGCGGCGTTCCACCAGCAGGGCATGGCGGTGGTCCTCGATGTGGTGTTCAACCACGTGGGCGTGCCGGCGCACCTGCTCTTCGTGGACAAACTCTACTACTTCGAACTCGATGACGCGGGGGCGCTCGAAAACTGGAGCGGCTGCGGCAATGACCTGCGCTGCCGCTCGGCCATGACCCGGCGGCTGATCATCGACAGCCTGATCCATTACGTCGAGGTCTACGGCGTGGACGGCTTCCGCTTCGACCTGGCCGAGTTGATCGGCGTGGACGCGTTGCGCGAGATCGAGGTGGCGGTGAAGCGCGTGAAGCCCGACGTGATCCTCATTGCCGAGCCGTGGAGTTTCCGCGGGCACATTGCGGCCGCGCTCCGTCCGACCGGGTATGCCTCGTGGAACGATGGTTATCGGAATTTCCTGCGCGACTATGTGCAGGGCCGGGGCACGGCCGACCGGCTCGAGTATTTTCTCAAAGGTTCCCCGTGGCACTTTGCTTACTGGCCGGCGCAGACCGTCAACTACACCGAGTCACACGACGACCGCTCCTGGCTCGACCTGATCACCGAGAACGGCGACCACAACGGCTACCACCCGACGCAAAACGACCGGCAGCGCACGCACCTGATGGCGGCCATTCTGCTCGCCTCGATCGGCCTCCCCCTGCTGGCGGCGGGGCAGGACTTCCTGCGGTCGAAACACGGCGTGAACAACACCTACCTGCGCGGCGACCTCAACGCGCTCGATTACCACCGCCTGGCGCGTTTTCCGGCGACGCATGCGTATTTCGCCGACTGGGTCCGGTTCCGGCGATCGACCCGCGGACAGCTGTTGCGGCATTACACCCGGCCCGGCGAGGGCTTCTTCCAGTGTTTCAACCGGCCCGACGCGCCGGCTCTCGTTGCCGTCTACAACGCCGACGGCAGCCAGGGCCCGGCGCGGTTGATGTTCGCCGTCAACCCGCACCTGGAGGATGCGACCGTGTCGATCGGTGAGTTTGGAGACTGGAAGTGGGAGTTGATCGCCGACCATGAGTGTTTTTACCATGAGGGCCGGCATCCGCCCGGCGAAGTGGCCGAGCCCGAACTGTTCATCCCGGCTCTGGGTTGCAGCTTGTGGTTCACCGAGCGGTGAACGGCTGTGCCGTCCGGTCAGTGGAGGCGCTGCGGTCTATGGCACGCATCTCGCTTGCCAAGGCATGAGCCCTGCTTTTCATATCGACGATTGCCGGTCCATCCGGCCATCCCGTCCACCAACCCACCACCACCATGGCAGTCAAAGTAGCAATCAATGGTTTCGGCCGCATCGGCCGCCTCGTTTTCCGCGCCCTCGTCGAACAGGGCCTCCTCGGCAAGGAGCTCGATGTTGTCGCCGTCGGCGACATCGTGCCGGCCGACAATCTGGCCTACCTGCTCAAGTATGATTCCACGCAGGGCCGCTTCAACGGCACGGTCTCATCCAAAAAGTCTTCGCCCGACAAGGCCGAGGACGATGTGCTCGTGGTCAACGGCAAGGACATCCATGTCGTGAGCGCCAAGAGCCCGGCCGAGCTGCCGTGGGCCAAGTTCGGCGTGGATCTCGTCATTGAGTCCACCGGCCTGTTCACCGAGGCCGAGAAGGCCAAAGGCCACCTGGCGGCCGGCGCCAAGAAGGTCATCATCTCCGCCCCAGCCAAGGGCGAGGACATCACCCTCGTGATGGGCGTGAACGACGACAAACTCGATCTCTCCAGGCACCACATCATTTCCAACGCCTCCTGCACCACGAACTGCCTCGCCCCCATCGTGCACGTGCTCCTCAAGGAAGGCTTCGGCCTCGAGGAAGGCCTGATGACCACCATCCACGCCTACACTGCCACGCAAAAGACCGTGGACGGCCCGTCCAAGAAAGACTGGAAGGGCGGCCGCACCGCGGCCCAGAACATCATTCCCGCCGCCACCGGCGCCGCCAAGGCCATCGCCCTGGTGCTGCCCGAGACCAAGGGCAAACTCACCGGCATGTCCTTTCGCGTGCCGACCCCGACCGTCTCGGTCGTGGACCTGACCTTCAAGACCACGCGCGACACCTCCCTCAAGGAGATCAACGCCGCCCTCGAAAAGGCATCGCAGACCTATCTCAAGGGCATCCTCGGTTACACGACCGACGAGGTCGTCTCCAGCGACTTTATCCACGATCAGCGCTCCTCCATCTATGACGCCGGCTCGTCCATCGAGCTCAACCCGCGCTTCTTCAAGCTCGTGAGCTGGTATGACAACGAGTGGGGCTATTCCAATCGCGTGGTCGACCTGACCAAGAAGATTGCCGCGCAGCTTTGAGTCGCCCGCGACTCAAAGTGAAAGGCTGAAAGCCGGAAGGACTGAAAGGCTGAAGCCAATCAGCGGCAGTTTTCCAGCTTTCGGCTTTTTCCGTTTCAGTCCTTCAGCTTTTCAGTCTTTCAGCTCTTCATGAAATACAAATCCATCCGTGACCTCAGCCTGGCCGGCAAACGCGTGCTGGTCCGCGTCGATTTCAATGTCCCGCAGGACAAGGCCACCGGCGCCATCACCAACAACCAGCGCATCGTCGCCGCGCTGCCCACCATCAAACACGCCTTGGAGCAGGGTGCGTCGGTCGTTCTGATGTCCCACCTCGGCCGGCCCGACGGCCAAAAGCTCGCCAAATATTCCCTCCGGCCCGTCGCGGCTGAACTCGAGAAGCTGCTCGGCCGGCCCGTGATTTTCCTCGATGACTGCGTCGGACCCGCCGTTGAGGACACCTGCGCCAAGCTCGTCCCCGGCACGGTGGTATTGTTGGAAAACCTGCGCTTTCACCTCGAGGAGGAAGGCAAGGTCAAGCGGGAGGATGGCACCACGAAGAAAGCCGATGCCGCCGCCGTCGCGGCTTTCCGCGCCTCGCTCACGAAGCTCGGCGACGTATTTGTCAATGATGCCTTTGGCACGGCGCACCGCGCCCACTCGTCGATGGTGGGGGTGGCCCTCCCGCAAAAGGCCGCCGGTTTGCTGATGGAGGCGGAATTGAAGGCTTTCGCGGCGGTGCTTGACCACCCGCAACGCCCGTTGCTCGCCATCCTCGGCGGCGCGAAGATCGCCGACAAAATCCCTCTCATCAACAACCTCATCGAGAAGGCCGACGAAATCATCATCGGCGGCGGCATGGCTTTCACCTTCAAGCAGGTAACCCAGGGCATGGCGATCGGTTCGAGTCTGTTCGACGCCGAGGGCGCCAAACTGGTGCCCGAACTGGTGGCCAAGGCCCGGGCCCGCGGCGTGAAACTCATTCTGCCCGTGGATTACATCTGCGGCGACAAATTCGACGCCAACGCCAGCACGCAGATCGCGACCGATGCCACCGGCATCCCCGATGGCTGGATGGGACTCGACGGCGGTCCGGCCTCCAATGAGATTTTCCGCACCGCGATCCAGCGCGCCATGACCATCATCTGGAACGGCCCGCCGGGCGTGTTCGAGTTCGAAAAATTCGCCGGATCCACCAAGGCCATGGCCGCAGCGGTGGCCACCGCGACCGCGCGTGGGGCGACTACCGTCATCGGCGGCGGCGACACCGCTACGGCGGCGAAGAAGTTTCAGGTGGTCGACAAAGTCACCCATTGCTCGACCGGTGGGGGCGCGAGCCTGGAGTTCCTGGAGGGCAAAGTGCTGCCCGGCGTGGCGTTCTTGGAAAAATAATCGCTCATATTCGGACTTGTAGGTCGGGCTTTACGCCCGACACATTGTCGGGGATAAACCCCGACCTACACCAATCATCCCATGCCCATATTCCGCAAAAAAGTCATAGCCGGTAACTGGAAGATGAACAAGACGGCCAGCGAGGCCGTCACCCTCACGCAGGACATCATTGAAGCCGTCGGCCGTGAGACCTCGGTCGACATCGTGCTCTGCCCGCCGTTCACGGCGCTGGCGGCGGTCGCCCACGCCCTCGAAGGCCAGGCGGTCCGGCTCGGCGCGCAGAACATGCACCCGGAGAAGAACGGCGCCTACACCGGTGAGGTTTCCGCCGAGATGCTGCGCACCCTTTACGTCACCCACGTCATCCTCGGTCACAGCGAGCGCCGCACCTATTTCGGCGAGACCGACACCTTCATCAACAAAAAGGTCCTCGCCGCCTTGGCCCACGAACTGAAACCCATCCTCTGCGTCGGCGAGACCCTGGCCGAACGCGAAGCGGGCGCGACGCTCGCGGTCGTGCAACGCCACATCGAGGGCGGCCTGGCGGGCGTAACCAAGGAGCAGATCACCACCGTCATCATCGCCTATGAGCCGGTCTGGGCCATCGGCACGGGCAAGGTCGCCACCACGGCGCAGGCGCAGGAAGTGCATGCTTTCATCCGCGACCTGCTGACGAAGCTTTACGGCCCGCCGCTCGCGCAGAAAGTCCGCATCCTCTACGGCGGCTCGATGAAGCCGTCCAATGCGGCCGAGCTGCTCGCGGAGAAGGACATCGACGGCGGCCTGATCGGCGGCGCCTCGCTCGAGGCCCGGTCGTTCATCGACCTCGTCAAGGCCGCCGATGCGGCGAAGTAAGGATCAACACACCCCGCCCTGACGGGCACCCCTCTCCAGAGGGGATCTTCAGCCCATTGTGATTGGGTCCCCTCTTGACAGGGGTGGAGCGAAGCGACGGGGTGTGTAGGGAAGCGCGTTGAGGTCAACGCGCTCCACCTGCGACATTTCCTCGTTGCCGGACAGGAAGCTCCTCCGATTAGATGGCGTGCGTGCGGCGCTTCACCGGCATTCTCTGCTTCTCCTTGCTGTTGACCGGCGCGGCCCGGGCGGCGGATTACCCATTTGCCCCGGCGGGCTGGGCGATTGAGGCGCAGCTGCCCATGACACCCGGCAACGACGCCGTGCTGACGGCTTCACCGCAGGGGGACATCAAGGCCACCCGCTATTTCACGGAACAGGGCGGCGAGCGCACCTTCCTGGTGCGTTTTGCCTATCCTCTGGCCATGCTGCCGGGTGAGGAGACGGGGGTTTACCTCAAGTCCTTTGGTGACATGCTGAAATCGCGCCCCGGCGAGGTGAAATCACGCGGCAAATTCCTGCTCGGGCCCTTCGAGGGCGAGCGCATCGTCATCGCCCAGCGCCGGGACCGGACCATCCGCGAGGTGCGGTTGCTGGTCATCGGCTCCACGTTGTATCTTTTCAGCGCGGAGTGGCCTGAGGCCGGCAAGGGTGCGGCCCATGCGGAGCAGTTTTTCCGCAGCATCCAGCTCAAGGCGGATTACACCAACCGGCTGCTCGTGCAGGAGAAGGAGCGTTGGCGGGAACTGGGCGCGGGCAATTTCCGGCTGCGCTATGACGCCACGCGCTGGTATCGCGACCCGGCCGACGCGGAGCCGGGTATTTTCAACTTGCTGCGGGTGGACCAGAAAGCCGAGGCCCAGCTGATTGCCGAGCCGCACCCGATCGAAGGCAGCCTTGAGGCGGCGGTGATCAACACGGCGCGCGAGGGTGCGGAAAGCGTCACGGTCCGCAAACGCGGACAGAAACTCCGTGGCACCACCCCATTGACGGAATTGGAATTCGCCGCCCGGGTCGAAAACGTCACCTACTTGAACCACGGCTATTTCTACAGCGGCCCCGAAGGCGCGGTGCAGCTTCGCGGCTGGGCCAAGGATGTCGAATACAGCGGCGTCAGCAGCGACATCACCGAGCTGCTGGACGGGCTGGCGGTCAGCGCGAAGTAGTCTTACGGATGGTCTGTAATGGGTGGGAGGGGTTTTACGCCCCGACTAACCCGCCTATTTCACACTCACTTGAGAGCTTCATGACACCTTGTTTTCTGTCTGTCATTGCGAGAAGGGAAGCGACGAAGCAATCCACGAGCTGGATCGCCACGCCCGCCTTCGGCGGACTCGCGATGACAATTTTAGTGTGAAATATTCGGGCTAAAAGCAAAGCGCCTATCCAGTCGGGGCGTAAAGCCCCCCACACAATCTAATCACTTCGAGCGCGCGGCCATGCTCTCCACCAGTGTCGTGAGGAACGGCGCGCCACCGGGCAGGCGGGCGAGGGCGGCTTTGGCCGCGTCGGATTGCTCGCGGGCGTGGCGGCGCGAGGTGTCGAGGCCGTGGAGCTTCACGTAGGTGGTCTTGCCGGCCCTGGCATCCTTGCCGGCGGTCTTGCCGAGGGTCGCGGTGTCGGCGGTGGCGTCGAGGATGTCATCCACGATTTGGAACGCCAGGCCGAGGTGCCGGCCGGCGTCGCGCAGGGTGGCGAGCTGCGCTTCGGTGGCAGAACCGCAAAGTCCGCCAACTACGAGCGACGCGCTGAGCATGGCGGCGGTCTTGTTGAGGTGGATGAACTCAAGCTCGGCGGCGCTGGCGTCGGACTTCCGCTCGGCGAGCAGGTCCTCCATCTGGCCGCCGATGAGGCGCTCGCTGCCCGCGGCGTCGGCGAGCTCGCGGGTGAGGGCGGCGCAGAGGGCGGGGGAGCCGGCGTAATGCCGGCCGATGAGCTGAAAGGCCAGAGTGAGCAGGGCGTCGCCGGCCAGCAGCGCGGTGGCCTCGTCGAATTGCTTGTGGGCCGTGGGCCGCCCGCGGCGGAGGTCGTCGTTGTCCATGCACGGCAGGTCGTCGTGGATGAGCGAGTAGGTGTGCAGGCACTCGAGTGCGACGGCGGCGGGCAGGGCGTCAGTCTTGGTGCCGAACAGGTCGGCGGCGGCCAGCACAAGGACAGGCCGCAGGCGCTTGCCGCCGGCCTCCAGACTGTAGCGCATGGCGGCATGGAGGCGGGCCGGTCGGGTGGCGGCGGCGGGCACCAAGGCGTCGAGGCCGTGTTCGATCCGCTCGCGGTAGGCCTGCAACTGGGCGGTAAATTCCATGGGGAAGCAAATTGACCTCAACGCGCTATGGGCCTTGGGGTCAAGCCGCGCCCCCAACTATTTGGCGGCGGCCCGGGCAAGAACAGACTCGCCAAGTCCCGGAGGCCGAATCATATCTGAGCGCACCATTCCGGATGCCCACCTACGATTACCTCTGTACCAAATGCGGCCACGAAATGGAAACCTTCCAGTCGATGAAGGACGCGCCGTTGAAACAGTGCCCGGCTTGCAAAAAGCCCACCCTCCGGCGTCAGGTTGGCGGTGGTGCAGGGTTGATTTTCAAGGGCTCCGGCTTCTATATCACCGACTACAAGAAGAAATCCGGCACGCCTGACTCCAAACCAGAGGCCAAACCCGCCTCCAAGTCCACCGAAACCAAGCCCGCGGCCGCGACGGCCGCCCAATAAATCCCTCCGCCCATGGCTGACAAAAAACTCGAAAAAGCGCTCTACGGTCCGAGCATGACGGAAGTCGCCCTGGGGGCCGTGCTCGGCTTGGTGGTCGGCCTGCTGGCCGCCTGTGTCTACCTGGTGTTCAAACCGGTGGCACCGGTGAAAGAGTTGCCCAAGGAACCGTTGCGCAGCATGGTCTACTACATCCCCGGAAACGAGAGCAACGCCAAGAGCAAGGGTTGGCAGGCCAAGCAAAAGCAGTTTCTCTCCGGCAAAGCGTTCAGTTTGTCTTTGGTGGAGGACGAACTCAACATGTGGGGCAATACCATCGGCGGCCCGGCCCCGGCGGCTCCGGCGCCCAAGGGCGCCAAGCCCGGCGCGAAACCCGCCCCGGCGGCTGACGCGCCCAAACCGGCCGTCGACGGCATTTTCAATCCCGGCAAACCCAATTTCCGCATCGTGGATGGCAAGCTCCAGATCGGCGGCAAGTGCCTGCTCAATTGGTATGGCCTGACCTACGAAGTGACTTACCTGACGACCGGCACGTTCGCCAAATCGGGCGACAGCGTCAGTTTTGTTGCTGACAAGGTTTACCTCGGCTCCTGCCCGGTTAATCTTCTGCCCGCCGCCGCCGGCCCGCTCGTCACCCATGTGATTTCCAAGATGAAAGTGCCAGATGAAATTCGCTCGGCCTGGGGAAAGCTCGAAAGCGCGACCATCGAGGGTGGCGCCCTGAAGCTGGTCGCGCCGTAAGCATGCGTGCTCCTTGTGGTGGGGGCGGGCGGGCGGCCGGGGTTGGGGAGGGGGGGGGAGTAAAAACAC
>JANNDM010000018.1:0-27556 GCA_031387725.1 Verrucomicrobiota bacterium
CTTGCCGAACACCGTCCCCGCCATGGCAATCACCAGCACCAGCAGGGGCGCCACCGCCACGGTGGTGTAGAAAGCCAGCGCCGCCCCGAGCCGGACGATGTTATCCGAGGCGAAGGCATGGATGGTCTTCGCCAGGATCCGACCCGAGCGCCGGAAGATGCCGACCTGCTCGACCGCCGCCGCCAGCACTTCCCCCGCCTTGGGCAGGTGATGGTCATGGGGGTGGCGGACCGGGGACTTGGACATGGCGCACTCTAGGATAGGCCACCGGGTCCACCGCGGCTATAGGGCCTTGCCCTACCCGAGACCGAGTAAGCACGCCCGGTCTGACCCCTGCCCGAGCCGACCGGCCCCGATCGATTCGCCGTGGGAAATGTGTAATACAATGCGTTACAGTTATCCGTTCGACCCTCTGGTAACTTATTACGTTACCGGCCGGCCCGCCCGGCTTCGCCCTACTTGCGGCCTTGGTGCAATGCCCCTCACCGCCAAATTAATTTGTAATCTATTATATTACATATTTCCCCCCGACCCGCCCGGTCACATGTCACCTATTAAGTGACATTCATTTTCTCCCCTTCGTGGTCTTTGTGGTTGATTACCCTTGGCGCCGCAGCACGCGCACCCGCTCCTGGCCCACGCGGGTGTCGAAGGACACGTCGGGCACGTAGTCGTCGATGATCTCGTAGCCCTGGGCGAAAAGCGCCGTCAACTCGGGCACGGGGAAGGCAAAGGGCGGCCCTTCCTCGCCGGGGCCGAGATGCGGGCTGATGAACCACACGCCGATGATCAGGCCGCCGGGCTTGAGCATCAGGTCGAGGCCGCGCCGGTAGTCGGCGCGCATGGAGGGCGGCAGACCGCTCAGACAGGTGTGCTCCAGGATCAGGTCGAAGGCGCCGCGCAGCTCCGGCGCCGGATTGAACGCGTCTCCGACGATGAAGCGTTCCGCGATCTTGGGATACAACGCGCGGGCCTCGGCGATGCCGGTGGGCGCGATGTCGAGGCCGAGGGCATCAATGCCATGCGACACCGCCAGCGCCACCTCGTGCCCGTGGCCGCAGCCGGGCACCATGGCGCGCCCGGTGACCTTGTGCCGCTCCAGATACTGGATCATTGGCGGTGACGGTGCGCCCTTGTCCCAGAAGATCTCGCCTGTCCGGTATTTTTCGTCCCAGTCCATTTGTGTGTCTCCTCCGTTATTGGATTTAGCTTTCAAGCTTTTCGGTCGCCCTGCTTCGCATGCCGCTGCTTGTTCTTCTCAGGGCCGGATGGTTTCCACGAAAGTGAGCTTCCCGTGCTTCACCGTGATGATGGCGGCCTCCTTGTCGGCGTCGCGCGACGCGTTGATCGTCGTGCGGCCGGTGACGCCGGGGAAATCTTTCGTGGCCGCCAAGGCGGCCCGCAGGGCCTTCGGCTCCGTCGTGCCGGCGCGCGTGATGGCGTCGGCCGCGAGTTTCACGGCGTCGTAGGTCAGGGCGGACAGGCCGTTGGGTGTCTTGCCCGTCTGTTTCCGGTAGGCGGCGACGAAGGCGCGCGACGCCGCGCCGGTGTTCTCTGTGGCGAAATGCGTCGAGTAATACACGCCTTCCATGGCATCGCCGCCGATCTCGAGCAGTTGCGGCGCCTCGAAGCCGTCGCCGCCGAGTAACGTGGCCTTGAGACCGAGTTCCTTGGCCTGCCGGGCGACGAGGCCCGCGGCCACGTAATAGCCGGGCAAAAAGATGCAGTCGGGTTTCGCCGCCCGGATCGCCGTGAGCTGGGCGCGGAAGTCCGTGTCGGCGCCGGAGTATTTCTGCGACGCCACGATTTCGCCGCCGAGGGCGACAAAGGTCTGCTCAAAATAATCGGCGAGCCCCACCGAATAGGGTGCCGAAGCGTCGATGAGCAGCGCGGCGCGCTTGAGGCCGAGCCGGCGACGGGCGAAGACCGCGATGACGTCGCCTTGGAACGGATCGATGAAGCAGACGCGGAAAACGACGTCGCCCGCCTGCGTGACCTTGGCATTGGTCGCGGCCGGGGTGATCAGCGGAATCCCAGCCGCCTGCGCGATCGGCGCAGCCTCCAGCGTGCGGGCCGACGAGCACTCGCCGATCAACACGGCCACATGCTCGCGGGCGATGAGTTTCTTCACCGCCGTGGCCGACTCGCCCGCGAGCGAGCGGTTGTCCTCGACTACCAGCTCGACCGGGCGGCCGAGCACGCCGCCCGCGGCGTTCAGCTCCGCCACCGCCAGGCGTGCGCCGGGCAGCGAGACGTCCCCGAACGAGGCATCGCGGCCCGTGAGCGACATGAAGAAGCCAATCTTCACCGGCTCGGCGGCGTAACCGCCCGCCAGCAACGTGAATGCCCAGAGCAAAAGCCCGAATTTCGTGCGGCTTATCATGCCCGCGAGTAAGGCAGATTTATCACCCGACTACGAGTCCGACCTCTGCCCGCCGACCCGGGCGAGATGGCGCCGGATTCGATTGCACAGGCGTGCGATGGAATCAGGGCTCTCATCGCATCTGGTAGGCCACCCAGAGGCCGGCGACCACGAGGGCGTAAATCCCGATGAGACCCGCCATAAGGATTGGCGCGACGCGCCGGTCGAGTTCGGGCGTGGCCACACGCGGACAGTTGCGCAGGAAAACGACCCAGGCCATGCCGGCCAGGAAGATGCCGGCGATGACATCGGCGACGTAGTGCTGCTTGGTGTATACCGTCGAGACCGCGATGAGTGCGGCCCAGAGGACGGCCGCAAGGCCCACGCCACGATGCACGCGCCAGCAACTCAGCGCCGCCACGAATGGGGTCGCAACATGGAGGGAAGGAAAGCAGTTGCGCGGCGGGTCGCCGTCGTAGACGCCCTGCAGGAACCAGGCGAAAAAGCCTTCCCCGATCTCCCCGACCGGCCGCGGGAGGGTGGTCGGATAAACCAGAAAGCAGGCATAACTGACAACCCACACTATCAGCCAGGCGAGAAAGGTGCGGCGAATCTGCTCCTCCTGGCGCATGATGAGCATGGGCAGGAAAGGAAAGACAAAGTATGACAGATAGATCGGCGCCCAGACGGGCTGCAGGGGAATCATGCCATCCAAGGCTAGTTCAGGCAGGTGCTGCACCCGGCCCCGTGTCACCGCGGCGACGACGAGGTAACATGGGACAAGCAACATCAGCGTGACCGCGGGCACGACCACGCGAGCGCGCAACGGAAAGGGCCGGGTCAACATCTCCCCGACCAAGCTCCAGCGCGAGCGGGGACATGCGCCAGGATCGGAATTCAAGTCTTCCAGCCCGACCCGGGTTTCCAATTTCATCCGTCCTCGGCTCACCCCGCGTAGTGTTTCAGGAAATTGCGCACATCGGCGGGCACGGTGGAGGCCAGGTTGAGCACGACCCACGAGAACAGGCGTTGGATTTCCAAGGCTTGGGCCGCCGTGGCCGGCCGGGCCGCCGCCCCGGTCAGGCAGGCAATCTGTTGCCCCGCGGCCGCCCGCACGAGGTTGTCCTTGAGCCGGAATTCAAAGGCCGCCACCGCCTGGTTGGCCGGGTGCCGCCAGATGGTCAGGTGCGCGGGCCGGTTGTTGACATATTGCTCCACGAGGTAGCCGGACTCGTCGGGCTTGGTGGTCCGCCGGTGCAGCTTGAGGGTGGAGCCCAGGGCCACGACCTCGAGCAACTGCCAGTAGGCGTTCCAAGTCTTCTCGGCTTCAATGTCGTGCTTCAGCCCGAAGATCACGCCCTCGGCCTCCTCGCGGATGTTCGCGATGTGACAGGGGACGGTCAGCTCGAATCCCTCCACGCTGAGCTTGAGGTCGCACAGATCACGGGCCTGCACCTTGAACGCCGGGTCCATCATGATGCGCACGCCCTGCTCGGAGCAGTCGAGGATGCGGCACTTCCAATTCCACCCCGGCCGCGTGCTGCCCCTGGGCGACTGCGTGTCGTTGCGCTTGGTAAAGCTGAGCTCGGCCTTGAGCTTAAATTGCGGGTTGATGGCAAAGCGCGGGATGGTGCGCCGCTCCGCCGGCGAGGTGGAGTTCACGACCACCTCGGGTTCCTTGAGGATGCGCTTGAAGAATAGCATCGAGAGAGGCGGTCACTCAATCCTTGTCTCGGCGCCGCGTCAAACCGCCAATCGGCTCAGGACGCGTAGTGCTTCAAAAACTCCCGCACGTCATCGGGCACGACGGTGGCCAGGTTGGGCACGACCCACGAGAACAGGCGGCCGATTTCCAGGCACTTCTCCGTCGAGGCCGGACGGGAACCGGTGCCGTCCAGGTCAGACATGAATTCGACCATCTGCCCGGCCGCGCCGCGCACAAGGTTGTCCTTGAGCTGGAATTCAAAGGCCGCCACCGACTTGTCGGCCGGATGCCGCCAGACCGTCAGGCGCGAAGGCCGGGGGCTGGCATAGACCTCGACGAGATAACCGGAGGCGTCGGGCTTGGCCGCCTTGGGCTGCAGCTTGAGGGTGGAGCCGAGCGCGATGATCTCGAGCAATTGCCGGTAGGCGCTCCCGGTCGCGGCGTCCTCGATGTTGTGCTTCAGACCGAACACCATGCCCCCGGGTTGCTCGCTGAGATTGGTGAGGTGACACGGCACGGTGAGTTCAAAGCCCTCGACCGTGAGCTTGAGGTCGCAGGGATCGCCGAGCTCAATCTTGAGTCCCGAACCCAGCTGGATGCGCACGCCCTGCTCGGAACAGTCAAGGAGGCGGCCCTTCCAGTTCCAGCCGTGCCGCGTGTTGCTCAGCGGCGCCCCGGTGTCGTCGCGCGCGATGAAACTGAGCACGGCCTTGAGGCCAAAGGCGGGATTGATGGCATAGCGCTTCGCGCTGCGGCGCTCGACGGCCGGCGAGCTGCTCGTCGGTTCGGGTTCCTTGAGGATACGCTTGAAAAACAGCATCGGGGGCAGACTCAGGCCGAGCGGTAATAATCCCGGGTGCGGTAACTGCGGGCCACGAGCCCGAAGGCCAGCGCCGCCGCGAAGGCAAACGCGGCGAAGAAAAACATCTGGAACGCCGTCACGCCGAAACCGGTCGACGCGATGAAACTGGTGACGGCGGCGTTTTTCACACTGGCGTTGACCACGAGCACCCAGAGGTTGCCGACGGTGACGGCGAGCAGCCAGAAGCTCATGAGCGCGCCCTTCATCGACTGCGGTGCCTGGCTGTAGGCGAACTCCAAACCGGTGGCCGACACGAGCACCTCGCCGAGGGTCAGCAGCGCGTAGGGCAGCACCTGCCAGGTGATCGAAAACGGATGGCCGCCATCGAGCACCACCTGCATCAGCCCGACCACAACCCAGGAGGCGCCGGAAAACGCGATGCCCATCGTCATGCGTCGCAGCGCGGTCATCTCGTAGCCGGCGCGTTTCAACGCCGGGAAGAGCATGAGATTATTGAACGGGATGAGGAGCATCACCAGCAGCGGATTGAGCGCCTGCATCTGGGACGACTGGAACCACGCGGGCTTGGTCATAGCATTGGCCTGCAGCACCCAGGTCGACGCCTTCTGGTCAAAGAGGGACCAGAACGGCGTCACGAGGGCGAAGAGCACGAGCACCCGCAGCACGCCGCGCACGCCCTCCACCGCCTCGTCGGGGTGGGCACCGCGCGCCCCGGCGAGCTGGAGCTGCACCCCGATTCCGCCGAACGCGATCACCGCCACGAGCGCGAGGCAGGCGGCCTTCACAAAATTCTCGAAGCCCGGCAGCAGCACGAACGCACTGACCGCCACCAGCACGCCCACCCCAGCGAAGACCTGGCCCGGCACGCCCGACATGAGGGCGGTGCGCGCCACGCGCAGGAACGAATGCGGATCGGGCGGCGCCGGCGGCACCAGCACATATTGTTTGCGGCCCAGCCAGAGGATGACCGTCGAGATGAACATCAGGACGCCGGGGATGCCGAACGCGACGGCCGGTCCGAGCTGCTTGAGGAAAACCGGCATGAGCAGCGAGGCGAAGAAGGAACCGAAGTTGATGATCCAGTAGAACGCATCGAACACGACTTTGGCGCGATGCTTGTTGGTCTGGTCGAACTGGTCGCCGACGAAAGAGGAGACGCAGGGCTTGATGCCGCCTGAGCCGAGGGCGATCAGGGCGAGCCCCGCGTAGAAGCCCGCCCGGCTGTCCACGAACAGCGCGAGGCACGCCTGGCCCGCGCAATAGACGAGGCTCAGCCAGAAGATCGTGTGGTATTTTCCAAAGAAACGGTCCGCCAGCCAGCCGCCGAGCAGCGGGAAAAAATAAACCCCGATCACAAACGTGTGGAAAACATCCTTGGCCGCGCCGGCCCGGTCGCCTTCGGGCAAGTGCATGAGCAGGGACGAAACGAGGAACACCGTGAGGATGTTGCGCATCCCGTAGAAACTGAAACGCTCGCAACCCTCGTTACCAATGATGAAAGGAATCTGTCGCGGAATGCGTGCGGGGGGTTCGACCGCAGCGCTGGCGATGGCGGATTTCATGGGGTGGACTACCCATGACGCTGCCGGGACAATCAGAAAGTTCAAGGAACGATTATTTGCCGGTGAATCCGCCTTTGCCTGCAGATGCGAAGCAGTCTGCCGGACAAACACCGGGCGGCCAGTAGGCCGCAACGGTGCGCCAGCAGCCCCGCAGTGGAAACTTGCGCGCCAGCCCACTCTCCGGCCATCGTCGCCCGACATGAAAACCCGCACTCTCGGGCGCACCGGGCTCAACGTTTCAGTGGTCGGGGTCGGCACCTGGCAATTGGGGGGCGAATGGGGCCGGACCTACTCCGCGGCCGACGCGCGCGAGGTGCTCAACGCCGCGCAGGAGTGCGGCATCAACCTCATCGACACCGCCGAGTGTTACGGCGACCACCTCGCCGAGCGCCTCATCGGCGAGACCCTGCCGGGCAAGCGCGCGGACTGGATCATCGCCACCAAGTGGGGCCATCATTTCCACGAAAACTTCAAGCGCGACCAGCGCTTCGGCCCTGTCGACCTGCTCGCGCAGCTCGACGCCTCGCTCAAGGCCCTCCGCACCGACTACGTCGACTTGCTGCAGTTCCACTCGGGCAGCAACGAGGAATTCTCCACGCCAGGCATGTGGGAAGCCGCCGCCGAAGCCCAGCGCCAGGGCAAGGTGCGTTTCCTCGGCAATTCCATCGGCACCACGGCCGGACCCGGCCAGGTGGAGCGCTCGACCGACGTCGGCGTGGACGTGATCCAGCTCATCTACAACCGGCTCCAGCGCGAACCCGAGACGACCGTGTTCCCCTCCTGCACGCGGCAGAAACTCGGCGTGCTGGCCCGCGTCCCGCTCGCCAGCGGATTTCTGTCCGGAAAATATCGGCCCGGCCACCGGTTTCCCGCCAACGACGTGCGCGCCAACTGGACCATGGAACGGCAGGAAAAAGTGCTGGCGGAAGTCGCCCAGATCGCCGCCGCCGAAGTGCCCGCCGGCGTGCCGATGGCGCAATGGGCGCTGGCCTGGGTGCTCAAGAACCCAGCGGTCACCGCCGTCATCCCCGGTTGCAAGGACGCCGCGCAGGTGCGCGCCAACGCCGCCGCGGCCGCGCTGCTCTGAGCGGCCCGTTGGCCGGAGAATCCGCGGAACGACGGAGTTCTCAGGACAAACACCGGGCGGCCAGCAGGCCGCAACGGTGAGCGTTCAGCCGGTGGGGCTTACGACTCCACCACCTGGAGCGGCAGCACGACCTTGCTGCTCACGGGCACGCCGTTTTTGCGGGCCGGGGTGAACTTCCACTGCGAGAGGGCGGTAACCAGGCGCTTCGTGAGATTCGGGTCAATTCCGCGCACCAGCCTGACGTCGCTCACCTCGCCGGCCGCACTGATGGTGAAGGCGACTTCGACAGTCTGCCCCTTATAGCTGGATGGCAGTCCCGTGGGCGACACGACTTTGGCGGGGGTGGGCGCCTCGAATTTCACGGACGGGGCGGGAGCGGCCGGCGCGTCCAGAATGAAGGCGGAGGCGGAGGAGAACAGACCACCCAAGAGGGCGGCGGCGATGACGAGGGACTTTGTTTTCATTTTGAGAGGGCTCCGCGAAACGGAGCTTTGGGGGGCTTTGGTTGCGTGCCTCGGGGTAATCCCGAGGCGATCGCGTTTGTATTTTGTCAGCGCGGGTGTGGCGGGCTCTTTGCAGTGCCCATGCCAACTAACACGGCACGGCCGCTAACAGTTGCAGCCAAACGAGAAATATTTTCCGCACCCGTGCAGTCTCTCTCCCGGGATTTCGAACCTGAAACCACTTCATCCCGCCCTTGGGAAAAATCCGGATCGCTTTCCGGGGTTGACCTGTCGTCGCGCCCAGCCAACGGCTGAAGGGCCCCAAACCGGGACACCCATGCGCAAATCCCTGCCGATTTACCTGATGCTCGCGGCGCTGCTGCTACCACTGGCCGCTCTCGCGCGTGATGTCCGTCATCCCGAGAAAACCTCCCCGGCCTTCGGTTTTGTGCTGCCGGACAACTGGTCCCGTGAGCCCGATACTTCAGGCAACCTGATCATGTTCAACCCCGCTCGCACGACCGGCATCGTGATCATCGTCGCGGAGTCCGTCGATCCGCTCGACAAGATCGCCACCGAGGCCTTCGGCGTGGCCAAGGCCGACGCCTACAAGAACAAGAAGCCCGCGGAGATCTCCGGCTGCAAGGGCTTCACCTATTTCTCGACCATCACCAACGACAAGGGCGTGAAGATGAGTCTCGAAACGACCATCGTGCGGGTGGACGACAAAAACATCGCCGCTGCCAGTCTGCTCGTCGTCACTTCGGCGACCCCGGACGACGAGACCGCCGCCCGCCTTGTCCACAACGGTCTGAAGATCGTGACGGAATAGTCCGACCGCACCGCGCTCGCCGCACTCCACGCCCTTCCACGCGGAGGGCTTCAGCACCAACTCGGTGCGTAGCGAGATCCGGTTTGTGCCTCGCGCCAGTCCTGCGCCGGTCCCGGTCATTTGTAACCTAATAGGTTACAAATTCGCCCGCCGGCCATTTGGTCGCCTACGGCAGCAGCCGGAGGGTGTTGCCGCCCCAGAGTTTCACGAGCGCGGTTTCCGACCAGCCGCGCGCCAGCAGCGCCGCCGTGAGATTGGGATAATCCGCCACACTGTTGAGTCCGGGGAAACCGCCACCGCCGTCGAAGTCGCACCCGATGCCGACATGATCGATGCCGGCGACACGGACGGCGTGTTCGATGTGCCGCACGAAATCATCCATCGTCACCGCCGGATTCGGGTAGGCGGTCTCCAGGCGGTGCCACTCACTCCTCGCCCAAGCCTTGACCTCGGGTGTCGGCACCTTGTCCGCCATTCGCAGGAGCATGTCCGCATAGGCAGCGGCCCGGCCATCGTCCTTCGTCGGCACGACGGCGATGGGCAGGGCGTTGATCTGGATGACACCGCCTTGCACCGCCAAGGCACGCAATAATTCATCGCCAACATTGCGCGGGTGGTCGCACACCGCGCGGCAACCGGAGTGAGAGAGGATGACCGGTTGCTTGGACCACTTGAGCAAATCCCCCAGCGCCGCATCCGAGGTATGCGAGGCGTCGAGCACCACGCCGAGCCGGTTGCACTCAGTCACCACCGCGCGTCCCAGCGGACTCAGTCCGCCCCACTCCGGCCCGCGCGGATCGGTGGAGGCATCGGCAATGTCATTGTTGAGCATGTGCGTCAGCCCGAGCATGCGCATTCCCAGCCGGTGGAATTCCGCGATGTTACCCGCATCGCGTCCGAGCGAATAGCTGTTCTCGATGCTGAGGAAAAACGCCCGCCGTCCCTCCTGTTTCAGTCGCCTCGCGTCGGCCGCGGTCAGCGCCAGCCCGCAACGGGCGGCGTTATGCCGGATGACCTCGTGGGTGCGCTCGAACACCCGGACCGCCTGCTCATACACCAGGACAAACGCTTCCGGCGTCCGCGCGGCCTGGCCGGTGTAGACCGCCATGACCAGCGCATCGATCCCGCCAGTGCGCATCCGCGGCAGGTCGCACTGGGTGCCGTCGACGGCGACATCGTGCGGCGCCGCGAAATCCCAGCCCTTGCGCATCAGGCTGGCGGTCGGCGTATCGCTATGGGTGTCGATCGTGAACAGGTGTTCGTGCAACGCGGCGGGATCGGACATGGCACCAGTCAGGCGGGAGCCAACATGGGCGGCAACGTGGTTCTTTCGACCCAGCCGCATCTCCGGAGTTGCGCTGGCGGGAATGTTGGGCTCATTTCGGCCTCTCATTTCCCATGTCCGCCAAAGTTGAAAACGTCGTCATCGTCGGCACCGGCTGCGCCGGCCTCACCGCCGCCATTTATACCGGCCGCGCCAACCTGGCGCCCCTCGTGCTCGAGGGCGTGCTGCCCGGCGGCCAGCTGACCACGACCTCCGAGGTCGAGAATTTTCCCGGGTTCCCCGAGGGCATCGATGGCTTCCAGCTGATGCAAAACCTCCGCAAGCAGGCCGAGAAATTCGGCACGCACTACGAGAGCGGCACGGTCACCGGCCTCGACACCGCGAGCTGGCCTTACACGCTCAAGCTGGCCGACCGCGAGATCAAGGCGAAGACCGTCATCGTCGCCACCGGCGCCTCGCCGCGCCTCACCGGCATCCCCGGCGAAAAAGAACTCTATGGCGGCAAGGGCGTGACGACCTGCGCGACCTGCGACGGCGCGTTCTATCGCAAGATGGACGTGGTCGTCATCGGCGGCGGCGACAGCGCGGCCGAGGAGGCGCTGTTCCTCACGCGTTTCGCCAGCAAGGTCTATCTCGTCCACCGCCGCGACTCGCTGCGCGCCTCGAAGATCATGGCGGACCGCGCCCTGGCCCACCCGAAGATCGTGCCGGTGTGGGACAGCGTGCCGGTCGAGGTCCTGGGCGTGCCGGAGGGCGCCGTCTCCGGCCTCAAGGTGAAAAACCTCAAGACCAACACCGAGTCCGTCCTCGCAGTGAAGGGCGTCTTTGTCGCCATCGGCCACGTGCCGAACACCGCGCCCTTCAAAAATACCGTGGACACCGATGACGAAGGTTACTTTGTGCCGGCCGAGCACAGCCAGGTGAAGACGAAGACGCCCGGCGTGTATGTCGCCGGCGATTGCGCGGACCATCACTACCGGCAGGCGATCACCGCCGCCGGCATGGGTTGTCAGGCCGCCATCGAAGCCGAGCGCTGGCTCGCCGCGAAAGGTGGCTGAGAAACTCCAGGCAATCTGGGCGCGGTTTGGCATCCCGGCCGACTACGCCCGCACGCGGCACCTGCCCGTGCAGCGCGAGGCCCGGGCACTTGTTGCCATCGCACGCAACAGCGACGGCCGCATCATCCGGCTCGCGCCCCGCGCCGCCCAAGCCTGGCGCAAGATGCGGACGGCGGCGGCCCATGATGGCATCGGGCTTCTGCCCGTTTCCGGTTTCCGCAGCATCGCCCGGCAAACCCGGATCATCCGGTCGAATCTCGCCAAGGGCCGGCCGCTCGATGACCTGCTGCGTTACGTCGCCGCGCCGGGTTGCAGTGAACACCACACCGGCCGCGCCCTTGACATCGCGTCCACCCGCCATCCTGAACTCGAGGCGGGTTTTGCCCGCACCCGGGAATTCAAATGGCTGGCCCGGCAGGCCCGGCATTTTGGTTTCCGACTGTCCTACCCGCGCAACAACCGGCACGGCATCGGCTACGAACCTTGGCATTGGTGCTGGCGAAAATAATTATTTGCCTGCCTAAAGTGCAGCAGGCCAAAGCACTGCAAGCGTATTTAGAATAATTCTAATTCTCACTTGAAACCCGGTCCGGTTGCGGTTCCTTCTGACGGGCTGACGCCATGAAACCCGAAACCGAGAACCACGCCACGCTCTGTCAGCGCTTGAAGGAGTGCGATGTGCGTCCGACGCCGCAGCGCGAGGTCGTGCTCAAGGTTATCCTCGCCAAGCGCGACCATCCGACCGTCGACGAAATTTTCGCCCGGGTAAAGTCGCAGATGCCGACCATCTCGCTCGCCACGGTCTACAACTGTCTGGAAACCCTCGTGCAGTGCGGCCTCGTCCGTCAGGTGAACCTTGAGCGCGCCCCGACCCGCTACTGCCCGAACCTGCATGAGCACGCCCATTTCCACGACGACACGACCGGCCAGGTGCACGACATCGATCTGCCGGCCGAGACGATGAAGCGCCTGCAGGAACTGCTGCCCCCGGGCTTCGACGCGAGCAGCGTCGAACTCACCTTCCGGGGCCGCGCCGCCGACAACCCGCACGGCACGAACTGACGCGCAGCGTCATCCTGAGCCCGTCGCAGGATCACCGCTTCCCCCACTTTCACATTCCCTCTCACTTTCACTTCCTCATGAGCCAACTCGAAATCAAGGACCTCCACATCAGCATCGGCGACAAAGCCATCGTCAAGGGCCTGAACCTGACGATCCGGCAGGGCGAAGTGCACGCCATCATGGGGCCCAATGGCACGGGCAAGAGCACGCTCGCCAAGGCCATCGCCGGCCACCCCGATTACACCATCACGCGTGGCGACGTCCTCCTCGACGGTAAATCGGTCCTCGCGATGCAACCCGACGAGCGCGCGCGGAGCGGGCTGTTCCTCGCCTTCCAATACCCGAGCGAGATTCCCGGCGTCTCCATCGCCAACTTTCTGCGCGCGGCCGTGCAGGCCCGCCTGGCCGAGGGCGAGGAGCTCGACGCCACCGGTTACTACAAGCGCCTCTACGCCAAGATGGATCTGCTGAAGATCGACCGGAAGTTCACCTCCCGCGCGGTCAACGACGGTTTCTCCGGCGGCGAGAAGAAGCGCTGCGAAATCCTCCAGATGGCCATGCTCGAGCCCAGGATCGCGCTGATGGACGAGACCGACTCCGGCCTCGACATCGACGCGCTCCGCATCGTCGCCGACGGCGTGAACGCCCAGCGCAACAGCCCGTCCGCCCCCGGCATCATGCTGATCACCCATTACCAGCGCCTGCTCGACTACATCGTGCCAGATCATGTCCACGTGCTGTGGGACGGCCGCATTGTGAAGAGCGGCGACAAATCCCTCGCCCTCGAGCTCGAGGCCAAGGGCTATGACTGGGTGAAACAGGAACTGGCGGCCGCGACGGCCTGAACGCCCAACACTCAACGTTTAACTTTTAACGCTCAATGCCTGCCCTCCGCTTTTCCCCACTTAAACGTTCAGCGTTGAACGTTCAGCGTTAATCGTTCCGCCGCATTCATCCGGACCCATCACCATGAAGCCACTTTCCGACACCGACACCGTTGTTACCACCATCGCTGACGAAGCGGCGGCCAACCCCGTCGCCGGCATCGACCAGACCAAGGGCGACTTCCAATACAAGGTTGATTACGCCTTCGACGCGGGCACCGGCCTGAGCGAGGACACGATCCGCTACATCAGCTCCGTCAAGAAGGAGGAGCCGTGGATCCTCGAGTTCCGCCTGAAGGCCCTGAAGACTTTCCTCAGCAAGCCGATGCCGACACATTGGGCGACGAAGGATCTTGAGAACATCGATTTCGCCAAGATCCGCTATTATCTCTCGCAGGGCCAGAAACCCAAGCGCACCTGGGACGAGGTGCCGGATGACATCAAGAAGACCTTCGAGCGCCTCGGCATTCCCGAGCAGGAGCGCAAGTTCCTCGCCGGCGTCGAGGCCCAGTTCGATTCCGAGGCCGCCTACTCCAATATCAAGGACATCGTCGCGAAGCAGGGCGTCATCTTCTGCAACTCCACCGAGGGGCTCCGCGAGCACCCGGAGATCTTCCGCAAATTCTTTGGCAAGGTCATCCCGACCGGCGACAACAAGTTCTCCGCGCTCAACAGCGCCGTGTTCTCCGGCGGCTCGTTCATTTACGTGCCCAAGGGCGTGAAGGTGGCGCAGCCGCTCCAGGCCTACTTCCGCATCAACGCCGAGAACTTCGGCCAGTTCGAGCGCACCCTCATCATCTGCGACGAGGGCGCCGAGGTCGTCTATATGGAGGGCTGCACCGCCCCGAAGTTCTCGACCTCCACGCTGCACAGCGCGGTGGTTGAGCTCGTCGCCCTCAAAGGCGCCAAGATCCAATACATCACGGTCCAGAACTGGGCGAACAACGTCTTCAACCTCGTCACCAAGCGCGGCGTCGCCCACGAGGACGCCGAGATCAAGTGGATCGACTGCAACATCGGCAGCCGCCTCACCATGAAGTATCCCGGCGTCGTCCTGAAGGGTGAACGCGCCCGCGGCGAGGTCCTCTCCATCGCGCTGGCCAACGACGGCCAGCACCAGGACACGGGCGCCAAGATGATCCACGCCGCAAACAACACGACGTCCAACATCATCGCCAAGTCCATCTCCGTCGGTCAGGGCCGCTCCACCTACCGGGGTGTCGTCCACATCCCGAAGCACCTCAAGGGCTGCAAGAACAACACCGAGTGCGACGCGCTGCTCATCAACACGAATTCGCGCACCGACACCTACCCGGCCATCAGTGTCCGTGGCGACCGCAACGCCACGCAGCACGAGGCCAGCGTGTCCAAGGTTTCCGAGGACATGATCTTCTACATGCAGTCGCGCGGCCTCACCGAAGCGCAGGCCATGAGCCTCGCCGTGAACGGCTTCATCAACGACCTCGCCCGGCAGTTCCCGATGGAATACTCCGTCGAGCTGAAACGCCTCATCGACCTCGAAATGGAAGGATCGGTCGGCTAAAGCCCAATCTTTCCTCTTTCTCTTAATCTTTCTCGTTCTCCCTCTTGAAACAGAACGACCAAGCCCGAGAGAAAGAGAAGGATTAAGAGAAAGATTACGACCATGGCTACCTTAGCTCCCGCTCCCACCTCCCTAGCCGGTTCCTTCACCGCCGAGGCCTTCGCCGCGCATCTCGACCGCGTGAAGCACCTCCCCGCGTGGTGGCTCGACCGCAAGCGCGCCGCCTACGCGCGATTCGCAAAGCTGCCGATGCCCGTCCGCACCAACGAAGGCTGGCGGTTCTCCAACCTGTCCACGCTGACGCTCGACGGCTTCAACGCCGCGCCCACCGCCTGCCGCTTCGACCAGATGGCGCACCGCGAGCTGGGGGTCACCGGCGCCGGCCACCTCGTGTTCGCCAACAACCGGCTCGTCGCCTCCCAGCCACTCGACGCCAGCACCGCCGGACAGGGCATCATCTTCGACACCCTGCAGAACGCCCTGCTCAAGCACGGCGACCTGGTCAAGGCGCACCTGCTCGCCCAGCCGTCCAAGCTCGGCTCCGACAAATTCGCCGCCTTGCACGAGGCGTTCCTCGAGGACGGCGCCTTCATCTATGTGCCCAAGGGCGTCACCGCCACGCTGCCCGTTGGCGTGTTCCACTACGCCTGCGGCGCGGGCGCCGCCGTCTTCCCGCATACCCTCGTCATCGCCGAGGAAAACGCGAAGATCACCGTCGCCGACTTCTTCCGCTCGGAAAAGGCCGGCGAGGCCCATTTCGCCTGCGGTGGCAACGACCTCTACGTCGGCCACGGCGCCCAGGTCACTTACATCGCCATGCAGGACTGGAGCCGCACCACGCTCTCCTTCCAGTTCAACGCCACGGTCGCCCGCCGCGACGCCCGGGTGTTGTCGCTCAATCTCCACGCCGGGGCGCGTCAGGCGCGGCACGAAAGTTTCTCTCAGTTGTCCGCGCCCGGGGCGCACTCCGAGATGCTCGCGCTCACCGTCGCGCACGGCACGCAGGAGTTCGACCAGCGCACGCTTCAGATCCACCAGGCGCCCAACACCAGCTCAAACCTGCTCTACAAGAACGCCCTGCTTGACCAGGCGAAGACCATTTTCTCCGGCCTCATCGTCGTCGATGCCGACGCGCAGAAGACCGACGCCTACCAGAGCAACCGCAACCTGATGCTCAGCGACGAGGCCGAGGCCAATTCGCTGCCCGGCCTCGAGATCCAGGCCAATGATGTCCGCTGCACCCACGGCGCCACCAGTGCCCGCATCGATCGCGAGCAGGAATTCTATCTCGAATCGCGCGGCATTCGCCCCACCGAGGCGCAGGAGTTGCTCGTCTTCGGTTTCTTCGAGGAAGTTCTCGGCAAGATCGAACACCAGGAACTGCACGACCGGCTGGCCGAGATCATCCGCGAAAAGTTCAAAACCTGACATTCACCGCCGATAACGCGGATGACTCCTGCCCTACCCGTGAATTATCCGCGGTAAAAATTCCTTCACCTCCCATGACCCCCGACAAACGCGACCGCACCCTGACCCGCGAGGTCACCGTCACGCAGATCCCCAGCGGCGACAAGCACACGCTCTTCGCTGGCGACACGGTCTTCATTCATCAAGTCCTCGGCGGCAGCTACACCGTGCAGACCAATACCGGCCTCTATCGGCTCGACGGCAAGGACGCCGATGCCATCGGCGAAACCGTCGCCGTGGAGACAGTCACCGCCGCCACCCTCGCCGATGGGGCGCCCGATCCCGAGGCGATCTGGAACCAGCTCCGCCGCGTTTTCGACCCCGAGATTCCCGTCAACATCGTCGACCTCGGCCTCGTCTACTCGATGGACGTCGGCAAAAAGGACGACGGCGGCTTCAAGGTGGATGTCGCCATGACCCTCACCGCGCCCGGCTGCGGCATGGGCCCGGCCATCGCCGAGGACGCCAAGGGCAAGATCCTCCTCGTTCCCGGCGTCGCCGACGCGGACGTGCGCATCACCTGGGAACCACCGTGGAACCAAAGCATGATCAGCGAAGAGGGGAAAATGAAGCTGGGCCTGATCTGAGCCGGACTCAGATATTTGGCCGTGGGCCAGCGGGCTTTTGTCGGCCATAGGCTCGGCGCTGGCTGATGCTTGCGCTCAGCGGGCGCCCGCAAGCGGCCCGCATCGAATGGTGGAACCCGGCCTCCGGACGGATTGGTCAGACGTGCACTGGGAAAAACCGGTCCGGAGGCCCGGTTCCACCTATTACAACTGCATAATCTGGCTGATTGCCGGACCGTTTTGACCCGGCCCATGCCCGTGGTCGGACTTGACTAACCGCGCCCAAATTGGCCCTCTGTTCCCCCGCCTCCTGCGACGCCATGATTGATGACATTCCCCCTGACCACCCGGAATACTGGAGCTCACGCTACCTGAGTGTGAACACGCCCTGGGATTTTGACGGCGTGCCCGGCGACCTGAAGGAGTTTCTCAAGCGCAAGGATACCGGCACGAACCCGCAGGCCCGCGGCAAGGTCCTCATCCCCGGCTGCGGCCTCGGCCACGAGATCCGCGCCTTCACCCAGGCGGGTTATGATGTCACGGCGATTGACTTCGCCCCCGGCGCCGTGGAGCGCGCGCGCCGGCTCAATGGCACGGCCCTCGCCAGCCGCATCATCCTCGGGGATTTCTTCACCCACGACTTCACGCCGAACTCCTTCGATTACGTCTACGAACGCGCTTTTCTCTGCGCGCTGCTGCCCGACCGGCGCGAGGTCTACCGCGCCCGCATCGCCAGCCTGTTGAAATACCAGGGCTCGCTCCTTGGCTACTTCTATTACCAGAAGCCCGTGGTCTCCGACGGCCCGCCCTTTGGTTTCGCCTGGGGCACCGCCGACGAGTTGTTCGCCCGCTATTTCCTCCTCGTCAAGGATATCCCGGTATCCGACTCCGTGCCGATGTTTGCCGGCCGCGAGCGCTGGCAGGAATGGCGCCGCACGTCGTTCCAGGGTTGAACCCGAGGGAGCGAGCTTGCCCGCAACCAAGCGCCCCGCCACCCTGCCGGCATGAGCGAAGCCGGCTGCTACGAACAATTGGTTGCCCTTGAATCCGAAGGCACGGCCTTTGTGCTCATCATCCTGACCGAAGCGCGCGGCAGCACCCCGCAGGACGCCGGGGCCAGGATGCTCGTCACTTCCGCCGGCCTGCACAGTGGCACCGTCGGCGGTGGCAAACTGGAGGCGAAGGCCATTGTGCTGGCCCAGGAGATGATCGTCGATGGCTCCCGCCGACCGCAAAGCGTGCACTGGTCCCTGCGGGCCGATGTGGGCATGACCTGTGGCGGCACGGTGAAACTTTACTTCGAACCTCACGCCGGGGGCGGCGCTGGGGCCGCCTGGCCCATCTGGATTTTCGGTGCGGGCCATGTCGTGCAGGCGCTCGTGCCCGTGCTCGCCCCGCTGGCCTGCCAGCTGACCATCGTCGACCCCCGCCGTGAATGGCTCGACCGACTGCCGCGTGCGCGCAACGCCCGCTACCTGCACAGCGAGCTCCCCGAGGAACTGGTCCACACCATACCCGACCACGCTTTCCTGCTCTGCCTGACCAAGGGCCACAGCTTCGACCGCCCCGTGCTGCAGCGTGCGCTGGCGGAGCGGAATTTCCCCTTCGTCGGCGTCATCGGCAGCGCGGCCAAGGCCAAGGTGCTGCAAAAGGAAATGATCGCCGCCGGGCTGCCGGCGAAACGCGCGAAACAATTTCACTGCCCCGTCGGCCTGCCCTTTGGCAACAACGACCCGCGGGAGATCGCCCTCAGCATCGCCGCCCAGCTCCTGACCGAGCGCGATGCGCTCAAATCCCAAATGCCAAAGTTCAAAGGCCAAATAAAATCCAATTCCTAAAACCGTCAAGCCGCGGGTGTTCGCCGCTTCGGGTTTATTTGGAGTTTGGCGTTTGGATTTTTGAGATTTGCTCGGCGTCAAGCCGGGCCCTGATCGCCGCAAAGATCGCCTCGCCTGTCGCGGGTGAGGCCAGCCGCACTTCGCCACCGGGCGGGCCGAAGGACGCCACGGCGTCGCGCAGCGCCTCGCGCACGGAGAAGGCCAGCATCAGCGGGGGCTCGCCCACCGCCTTGCTGCCGTGGATGGTGTTCGGTTGCGCGGCCTTGGGCAGCAGGGTGACATTGAACTCGATCGGCGCATCGCTGAAGGCGGGAATCTGGTAGGTGCTGGCGCTGTGCGTGAGCAATTTCCCGTCCTGGTCCCATTTCAGCTCCTCCCGCGTGAGCCAGCCCAGGCCCTGCACGAAGCCGCCCTCGATCTGGCCGCGATCCACGCCGGGGTTGAGCGAGTCGCCGACATCATGGACGATGTCCACCCGCCGGACGCGGTGCATGCCGGAGAAACCATCCACCTCCACCTCGGCCACCGCCGCGCCGCAGGCGAAATAGTGAAAGGGCCGGCCCTCGGCCTTCACCCAGTCCCACTTCACCCCCGGCGTCTTGTAGTAGCCGGTTGAGGAAAGGCTGATGCGTTCGGTGTAGGCCTTGGCGCAGACCTTGGCGAACGGGATGCCTTGAGGTGGAACGCGACCTTCCTCCTTCGCCGAGGCTATGGCGGACAGACCGGGTGCGTTGGGGTCGCGAGCGAAAACCAACCCATTCTCGAAAACGATGTCTTGAAGATCGGTATTTGTGGGAGCGACCTTGGTCGCGACAGTCGCGAGCGAGCTCGCTCCCACAGGAGAAAAATCCCCCAGCAACCCCGCCGCCACCGGCGCCAGACGCGCACGCAGGATCGCACACGCCGCCGCCACCGCCGCGCCGTTCAGATCCGCGCCGCTTGACGCCGCCGTGGCCGACGTGTTCGGCACCTTGTCGGTGCTGGTCGTCATCATGCGGATGCTCGCCGCCGGCAAGCCAAGCTCGCGCATGGCCACGCCGAGGATCTTGGTATGCAGCCCCTGCCCCATCTCCGTGCCGCCATGGTTCACCTGCACTGATCCATCTTGGTAGATATGCACCAAAGCCCCGGCTTGGTTGTAGTGCGAAAGGGTGAAACTGATGCCGAATTTCACCGGTGTCACCGCCAGCCCGCGTTTCATGTGGGGGTTCGTCTTGTTCCAGGCGTCGACCGCAGCGCGCCGTTTCGCGAACTCCGCCTGGGCGAGCACTAGCGACCAGATTTCCTGCAGGCGGTTGTCGCCGATATCCTCATTATAGTGGGTGCGGTTGGTCTCGCCGGTGCCGTGATAGAGGTTGCGCTCGCGCACGACCTCCGGCGGCAGGCCGAGCTGCCGCGCCACGCGGTCCAAGATCTCCTCGATGACGATCATGCCCTGCGGCCCGCCAAAACCGCGGAAGGCCGTGTGGGATGTCACATGGGTCTTGGCCACCCGGCCGCTGAAATGGACCGCCGGAATATAGTAGGCGTTGTCGAGGTGGAACAGCGCGCGGTCGTTGATCGCCGTGGACAGGTCGAGCGACCAGCCGCCGTCCGACACCAGTCCGACCTGCGCGGCAAGCAACCGCCCGTCGTGGTCGTGCCCGATGGAAAACTTCGCGTAAAACGGGTGGCGCTTACCCGTCAGTTTCATGTCGAGGTCACGGTCGAGCTGCACCCGCACCGGCCGGCCGGTCTGCACCGCCGCCAGCGCGACGAGGGCCGCGAAGGCGTTGCCCTGCGTCTCCTTGCCGCCGAAGCCGCCGCCCATGCGCGGGGCCTGCACGACGACCTGGTGCCGCGCCACGTGCAGCACCTCGGCGACGATGGCCTGGATTTCCGACGGATGCTGCGTCGAGGAATTCACCAGCACCGTGCCGTCCTCGCCGGCCTCGGCCCAGGCGGCGTGCGTCTCGAGGTAGAAATGCTCCTGCCCGCCAAACTCGAAATCGCCCTCGAGCCGCGCCGGGGCCGTCGCCAGCGCGGTCGCCACATCGCCGCGCTTCAACGCATGCGGTTCGGTGTGATAGCTCTCCTGCGCCATGGCGGCCGGCAGGCCGATGACGGCCGGCCATGGCTCATAGTCCACCTCGACCAGCGCCGCCGCCGCCCGGCAGGCCGCCAGCGACTCGCCGACCACCCACGCCACCATCTGGCCGTGAAAAAAAATCTCCTTGTCCGCCAGCAGCGGCTCATCGTGCCGCACGGGGCCGGTGTTGTTTTCGCCCGGTATATCCTCCGCCAACAACACGGCATAGATGCCGAGGGCCTGCCGCGCCTTGGTGGCGTCGCGGCGGAGAATTCTGGCCCGGGCATGCGGCGCGCAGACCGGCCAGCAATCGAGCATCTTCCGGCGCTGCGCCGTGTCGTCCACATACAGCGCCCGACCGGTCACGTGGCCGACGGCGCTTTCGTGGCCGAGGTTGCGGGAGGCATCGGCCAGCGGCCACCGGCGGTCGCCGGTGAAACCCAAGTCGGCGTCCTGCGCCTGACTCTGCTCGCCGGAAGCAAACTTCGCCCAAAGACTGACGACCAGTTCGCGCCGGTATTCCGCGCCGCCGCGCGCGTCGTCGATCGGCTGGAAAGTCTCGTGGAGGATGTGCGCCACCACCGAGTCACCCAGTGCTTTTCCCACCAGTGCCTTTTCGGCCTTGAGGGCGCGCAGCGGCATCACCGCCACGCCGCCGTAGGCGATGCGGGCCTTGCGGACGGTGCCCGATTCGTCGAGGTCCACGCAGAACGCCGCCGCAACGATGCTGATATCCAGCTCGCGGCGTTTGGACACTTTCAGGAAATCCACCCGCCGCGTCAGCCCGCGTTTGGGGCCGCCGCGCGGCAGCACGATCTCGCGCATGACCTCGCCGGGTTTCAGCACCGTCTTCCGGTAGGCCGTGAAGAATTCGTGGAGGGGCACCGTGCGTTCGCCCCGGGCGGTCACGAGCACGACGCTCGCATCGAGGGTCAGCAGCACGGGCGCGGTGTCGCCGATGGGCGAAGCGGTCACGAGGTTGCCGCCGAGGGTGGCCCGGTTGCGAATCTGGCGGGCGGCGAAGACGCGCAGCATCTTGGCGATGGAGGGAAATTCGTCGCCCAAGGCCTCCTCGACGTTGGTCAGCGTGGCCGCCGCACCAAGGTGCCACGCCTCGGGCGTCGCGGTGATGCTCGTCAATTCGGGCACTCCTTCGGTCGAGATGAGCAGCGGGAAGGCCTTGAATTTCTTGTTCAGCTCGACGCCGATCTCGGTCGCACCGGCGACCAGTTGGGCCGTCGGATGGGTTTCGAGCAGCGTGAACAGGCCGGGCAGCGACGTGGGCCGGAAGAATTTCCCCTCGCCCACCGTGTAGTTGAGCGCCGCCGGCGGACGGACGGGGGCCTGCAGGCGGGCCGCAAAGGGATCGGGGTGGAGCCTAGCCTCCGGACGGGCTGCGAGCGCGGCCAGGGCCGCATCGCGGATCGGCCGGTAGCCGGTGCAACGGCAGAGATTGCCGCAGAGCTGGTCGCTGATCTGCCACGGCTCCTTGCAGCCGTCGCGGTAATAGGCCTCGAACATCGAGACGACAAAACCGGGGGTGCAATAGCCGCATTGCGAGCCGTAGTGCTCGACCATCGCGGCCTGCACCGGGTGAAGCTGCCCGGCGGTGAGCCCAGTCGAACCGTTCTGGTCGGCGCCGCACCGGGCCAGGCCCTCGACCGTCACGATCTCGCGGCCGGCGAACATCGGCACGAGCGCGATGCAGCTGTTGAAGGCGCGGTAGGTCGCCTGGCCGTTGGCGTCGCGGTCCACCAGCGCCACGCTGCACGCGCCGCAGTCGCCCTCCGCACAGCCCTCCTTGGAGCCGGTCAGGCCGTTGGCGCGCAGCCACGCGAGCAGCGTGGTGGTGGGCGCCACGCCCGCCGTGGAAACAGCGCGGCCGTTGACGATCAGGTCGAGACTGGCCGGTGCCGTCGGGTCAGATGGCCGGACGGTTGACATCCTTGTAATAGAGATAGCTCGCCGGAACCTTGCCCATGGCGACGAACCACTGGGCACAATACGGTGCCATCCAGATCGTGTCACCCGCCTGCACCGGATACCAGTTGTCTTCCAGCCGGTAGACGCCGGCGCCGCCGAGCATCACGAGTCCGTGCTCCATCACGTGCACCTCGACGAACGGCAGGTGGCCGCCCGGCTGGTAGGCGAAGATGTTCACGGCCAGGTCGAAGGCGGGCTCGTCGGGCAGCAACACCTGCAGGTTGGCCGCCGGGTCGCCGAGAAAAGGCGTGCCCTTCACCTTGGCCGTGTCGCCGATGATGGCCTTGGGCAACGGCGTGCCGGGGAGTGCGACGTATTTTTTCTGAAAAAGGGTGAGCTGCGTGCCGGCCTTGGGCGCGGTCATGCTCCAGGGCTGGCCGGCGGGGGCATAGAAAAAACCGCCGGCGCCGAGCTTCGCCTTGTCCTTGCCCACGGTCAGCGCGCCGCCGCCCTGCATGACATAACCAAAAGTCTGCGTGCCACTCGCCGGTTGCGCGGCGCGACCGTCAGCCGTGAAAGTCACGAGCAGCTGCGCAAATTTCGCCCCCAGGGCCTCGTTGATCAACACGACACTGGTCGCGCCCGTGATGCCCGGCACCGAACTGTTGACGTGGTTGCCCGGTGTGATCAGGGCGTGGCGGGCGGCGATGCGGGCGCGGGTGTGGCCAAAAAGGTCGGGCATGGTCAGGCAAGGGTTGGGCGGAGAAACTGACCTTTCGGCGAGCCGGATGCAACCCTGCCGTCAGCCCACACCGGACAGCCGCGCACATAGGTGTGGGTTACACGCGTCCGATTGGCTCGGCCGACATAGGGACTGATCCGATGCCGGGTCCACAATTCGTCCGCCTTGATGGTCTGCGGGGGGCCAAACTCCACCAGCGTAAAGTCCGCGTCGCGGCCCTCGGCCAGCAGGCCTTTGCGGCTGTCGAGCCGGAAGCGCCGGGCGACATTGCGGGCCAGCACGGCGGCCAGCAACGGCAACTCCTTGCCCGTGGCGTCCGCGCCCTCGTTCATCAGCAACTGAAATCCATGCTGCACGCCGGCGATGCCGCCCCAAACCTCGAAGAAGTCCTTGGATGTCTTCATGTCCGGCAGTGAGGGCGAATGGTCGGAGCCTACCGTCTGAATATGACCCGTTCGCAACTCCGCCCACAGCGCCAGCCGGCGGGCCTCGTCGCGGATCGGCGGGGCGCACTTGGCGGGGGCCCCGAGCTTCGCGACGTCTTTGTCGTTCAACAGCAGGTAATGCGAACAGGTCTCGGCCGTCACATCCACGCGCTGGGCCCGCGCCTCCGTGATGAGGGCGATGCCCTCGGGACTGCTGACGTGGACGACATGCAGCGCGCAGCCGGTCTCCCCCGCGATCTCCACGGCCTGCCGGATGGCCGCGAGCTCGACCTCGACCGGCCGCGAGGCCAGCCAAGCCTTGGCGTCCTGTTTGCCTTTGGCCTTCTGCTCAGCCGTGAACTTGGCGGCGAGCGCGTCGTCCTCGGCGTGCACCGCCACGAGCAGGCCGAGCTTGGCGGCGCGCTTCATGCCTTCGCGGAGTGATTTGGCTTCCACCCGCGGAAAACTGGCGATGCCGCTGCTGGCCATGAAGGCCTTCAGGCCGATCGCGCCCGCGTCGCGCAGGCCGGCGAGCTTGTCGAGATTGCCCGGCACGAGACCGCCCCACAGGGCAAAGTCCGTGCAGGACTGCTGCTCGGCCAGCTCGCGCTTCACGCGGAGCCCGGCGGCGTCCAGCACCGGCGGCTCGGAATTGAGTGGCATGTCGAAGAAGCACGTGCCGCCCCCGGCCGCGAGCGCCAGCGAGCCGTAGGCCAACCCCTCCCACTCCGTCCGGCCCGGTTCGTTGAAATGCACATGAGCGTCGATGATGCCGGGAAAAACAAACCGGCCCGCGGCGTCGAGTTCCGCCTGGGTCGGATCGGTGACCGTCGGAGCCACACGCACGATTTTGCCTTCGAGGATTCCTATTTCGCCGGCCTGCACGCCCTCCGGCGTCACGATCCGGCCGCCCCGGACCACGAGGTCGAGCACTTCAGGTTCGGCCGCCTCGATGATGTTTCTCCCCCGACGCTTCATCCGCGGTGGTCCTGCGCCAGGCGCTCCAGAAAATCGATCATCACCGCCAACGCGACGGCCAGATCCTTCGGCGCGGCGTATTCAGCGGGGTGGTGGCTGAGGCCACCGCGGCAGCGGACAAACAGCATCGCCACCGGACACAGCGCCGCCAGCACGACGCCATCGTGACCCGCCCCGCTGACGAGCGAGAGCGACTTCCCCTGCACCGCCGCCACGTGGCGGGCCAGTTGCGCGGTGAGTGTGGGCGAGCACGCCACGGCGCCGTTCTCCTGCGTGCGCTGCCAACGGCGCACCAGCCGGCGCCGGTTCGCGATCTGCGTGGCCAAACGTCCGATCTGCATCAGGGCGGCACGGCGCACGCCATCCCTGGCGTGGCGGACATCGAGCGTATGGATAACTTCACCGGGAATGACATTGGCCGCGCCGGGCGATACGGTCAGCGCGCCGACCGTCGCGACCAAGCCCGGCGTGCGCCGGGCGATGAGCTCGACCCCGGTCATGAACTCGGCCGCGCCAGCCAGCGCGTCGCGCCGCAGTGTCATCGGCGTTGTGCCGGCATGGCCGGCCTTTCCGGTCCACGTCAGCTTGAAACGGCTCTGACCGGCGATGGCCGAGACGACACCCACGGCGAGCTTCTTCGTCTCCAACACCGGGCCCTGCTCGATGTGCACCTCGACATAGCCAAGCAGGTCGCCGCGAGCATGAGCTGCCTTGAGGTGGAGCGCGTTGTCCCCAACGCGCTTTGAACGTCTTGAGGTCAAGCCGTTCCACCTTGCAATCGCTTCGCCCACGGTGATGCCATCGGTATCCGCCATTGTGAGATCCTTTGCAGTCAGTTTGCCGCAGTAGCCTTTGCTCCCCAAGTATGCGCTGGCGAAACGCACGCCCTCCTCCTCGGAGAAGCCGACCACCTCGACAGCGAACGGCAGCGTCACACCGCGCCGCTTCAGGTCGGCCAGAGCCACGATCGGGAGCAACACGCCCAGCGGGCCGTCGAAGCGGCCGGCATCCCGCACGGTGTCGAGATGCGAGCCGAGCAAAAGGGTTTTGGGTAGGGCGGAGCGGCCCGCTCCGCCGCGGCGCACCGGGCCGGCGGCAAGTGCAGCAGCCTTGACGGTGCGCCCTACCCTCGCGGTTCCCTCGAGCCGTCCGATGAGGTTGCCAACGGAGTCGATTCGGACCTTGAAACCGGCGGCCTGCATGCAATCACCCACCAACCGGTTGGCCCGCTTCATGCCGGGCGAGAGGAACGTGCGCGTCAGCCGCCCCGGCTCGTCTGTGATGCGACCGAGCTCGTCCAACATCGAGACGAGAAGCTGCGCGGCGGGCAACATGGGTTCAGCTCCCGCGGTAGGTCTGGTAGGCCCAGGGGGTGACGAGCAACGGGACGTGGTAACTAGCTCGCGGGTCGGAGATGGCGAAGCGGACGGGCACGCGATCGAGGAAGGGGCTGTCCTTGTGGTGCGTGACGAAGTAGTCCTTCACGAAGAACAGCAGCTCGTAGCTGCCGACGGCCATCGCGGCGGAGGCGAGCAGCGGCTCGTCGGTGCGGCCGTCGAGGTTGGTGTTCACGGCCTTGAGCAGCGTGGGCTTGCTGTCGAGGCCCCAGAGTTCGATGCGCAGGCCGGCGGCGGGCCGGCCCGTGGTAAGATCAAGGACGTGGGTGCTGAGTTTGCCGGGCATGGAAGGAGGTTTAACCACAGATGGACACAAATGAACACAAATTGAAGCCTGGCCTGCCCGGATATCTGTGTAAATCTGTGTCCATCTGTGGTTGTTCAGCTTGGCTTGAGAACGTCCTGCAGCCGGAGCCAGGCGATCTTCTCGATCTCGGCGAGGGCGGTGTCGCGTTCGAGCGGCCACTCGTTTGGCAGCCGGGCGGTCATGGCGGCCAGAATGGCGGCCTTGGCGTTCAGCCGGGCGCAGATGATGAAGGGGAAGCCGAACTTTGCCGCGTAGGCCGCGTTGTTGCGAGTAAACTCCCCCAGCTCAACATCGTTCAGCTGGTCGAGTCCGGCGCCGGCCTGCTCGCGGGCAGACTCGGCGGTGAGCTTTTTTTGCTGCGCCAACCGGCCGGCGAGATCGGGGTGGGCCCGGATGAGCGCGAGCTGCCACTCCGGCGGGGCGGCGCGCATCGTGGCGCACAACGCGGCGTGCAAGTGCGCGGCGTCCCGAAACGGACGCTTCAGCCAGCCTTGCTCCGCCACCCACGGCGAATGCTCAAAAAGGTGGCCGAGCGCCGCGGTGAACGCGGCGCGGTCGGCTTGGTTGAGAGCGGAGAGCGCGGGCACGGAATGAGTCCCAATATGGAATCGCCCCAGCCCGCGTCTGTCAGCACCAGATTACGGGTGGCGCTTTCAACCTTCAACTTTCAACCGGGCTGTGCTCTCATCCGGCCCGATGAGCCACGAAAATTTCATGCGCGAAGCCATCAAGCTGGCCGACGAGAGCATGCAGTCAGGCCGCGGCGGTCCGTTCGGTTGCGTCATTGTCCGGTCCGGCCAGATCGTCGGCCGGGGCAGCAACCGCGTCACTTCCACCTACGACCCGACGGCGCACGCCGAAGTCACCGCCATCCGCGACGCCTGCCGCCGGCTCAAGACTTTCCAGCTCGACGACTGCGAACTCTACACCAGTTGCGAGCCGTGCCCGATGTGTCTCTCGGCCATCTACTGGGCGCGTTTTCGTAAAGTTTATTTTGGCAACACGCGCCAGGACGCCGCGCGCATTGAGTTCGATGACGAGTTTCTTTACCGCGAAGTCGCGTTGCCGATTGCCAAACGGAAGATTCCGATGAAACAACTGTTGCGGGGTGAGGCGTTGACGGCGTTCAAGGAATGGGCCGGCAAGGTGGACAAGGTGCGGTATTGACCGGGGGAACTTCTGCCAATCCTCAGGTTAAG
>JANNDM010000044.1:0-9202 GCA_031387725.1 Verrucomicrobiota bacterium
GTCATCGCCATCGACCTCCCCGAGGACGGCTCCGTCAGCGTCGCCGGCGCGCTCAGCGTCCGCGACACCGACGAGGTGATGCTGCTCACCGCCAAGGGCCAGAGCATCCGCACCCGCGTGAAGGAGATCCGCGAGACCGGCCGCGGCGCCAAGGGCGTCCGCCTCGTCAACCTCGAGGAGGGCGACAAGCTCCTCGCCATCGCCCGCGTCGTCGAGTCCGACGAGGAGGAAGCCGCCAACAGCAACCCGCCCGTCGAGCCGCCCCCGGCTTAAGGTGGGCGTCGGTTTCCACACCGACACCATGTCGCCGATATGGAAATCGGCGACCACCCCCAAGGCGCGCCCCATCAGGCGCGCTTTTTTCTTTTCCCGCGCAGACCTCACTCCAGCCGGATGGGCCTGACCTTCACCCGTTGCCTCACGCCATCGACTTCCATCCAGTAGACGCCCAGCAGGCCGGGATAGATCTTGACGCGTGGTGACTGGAGCCGGTCACCGCTGTAGTTTTCGCCGCCGTTCTGCTGCCACACCTGGCCGTTTTCCATTTTGAAAGACGTATGTCCGGTCCAACCGTCGAACTTCCCCGTGAGGCGGGTCTCAAACGCGTCCGCCTTGTCCGGCTTGTCCCCGGTTTTCTGCAACGTGATCAGCGCGGCCAGCCAGCCGGGCTTCCCGGCCTTGTCGCTTCCCGGCGATGTTGTCGCTTTCCCGGCTCCCGGTTTCAGTGTCGCCACCTCACCGGAGTGATAGCGCTGCACCGCCGCCTCCGGCCGCGCAAGTTCCTCGGGCGCGAGTTTCTTCAGACCCAGCGCCGTGCGTTCCTCCGGGGTGATTGTTCCGAGGAAATCCGCGCCGGCCCATAACGGCGTGGCTGCCAACAAGCCTCCCCACTGAATGAAATCTTCATGCGCCCGATTCCGGCCCTAACGGGCCTCACAGTAATCCCTTTGCGACCCGACGCCCGTTTCCGGGGGCAGCCGATGATTTTTCCCTGTAAAACGCCCGGGATTCACCGATAGTTTTGGTTCCGTGATGTCCGCCCGACCTTCTCTCCGCAGAGCCATCCACCCGCTGCGGGAGGGCATCCTCGCCGCCCTTGCGGTCTTGCTGGTCTCCTGTGTCGGGCTCGCCTTGGTCGACTTCTTCGCCCGGCGCGCGCAGCTCGAGGCCATGCACGAGGAGCTGGCCGCACTCGCGCGCTCCCTCGCGGTGCAGGTTGATGGCGACCTGCACCGCACGCTCACTGCTCCCGAACAAATGGGTTCGCCCGACCACTTGAAGGCCCTCGCGCCCCTCGTCGCGTTCCACAAGGTGAATCCCAAGTTATATTTTGTCTACACCGCGGTGCTGAAGGACGGGAAAATTCACACCGTGCTCGGCACCGATCAGGTGATGAAGAACGAGCGCACTGACGAGCCGCCCGACCCGATCATGGCGCCCTACAAGGGCGAGGATCCCGAGTTCACCCAGGCGTTGCTGGAGGCGCGCGTCCTGACCAACGCCGAGACCGTGAAGGACGGGCAAGGCACGTTCATGAGCGGTTTCGCGCCGTTCCATGATTCACAGGGTAAGTTCGCCGGTGTCGTCGGCATCGACCTGGAACTGTCCGACTTGATGGCCCGACTGGCCGCGATCCGCTTCGCCGCCTATGTCGCGCTCGGCGGCGTCGGACTCCTCTCGCTCGCCACCGGCCTGCTCGTGCGGCGCCTCCGCCAGGCCGCCGCCCTCGCCGCCGTGCAGGATGTCCGCGTCCACGAGGAACTCCGCCGCGCCAAGGAACAGGCCGATTCCGCCAATCAGGCCAAGAGCTCCTTCCTCGCCATAATGAGCCACGAGATTCGCACGCCGATGAACGGGGTCATCGGCATGGCCGGTCTCTTGCGCGACACCCCGCTCACGCCGCAGCAGCTCGACTATCTGCAGACCATCGAATCGAGCGGCGGTTCTCTCCTCACCATTATCAACGACATTCTCGACTATTCCAAAATCGAGGCCGGCCGCATCGACCTCGAACAGGTGCCGTTCGACCTGCGCCAGTGCATCGAGGAGGCGCTCGACCTCTTCCCCGCCAAGGCCATGCAAAACCCCCTCGAACTGGCCTACTCCCTCGCGCCCGACGTGCCCGGCTGGATCGTCGGCGATGTCACCCGGCTGCGCCAGATCCTCGTCAACCTCGTCGGCAACGCCGTGAAGTTCACCGCGGCCGGCGAAGTCGTCGTCTCCGTGGTTGTGGCCACCCGCGAGCCCGCGCTCGTGCTGCAATTCGCCGTGCGCGACACCGGCATCGGCATCCCGGCGGACCGGATCGACCGGCTCTTCAAATCGTTCTCCCAGGTGGACAGCTCCACCACACGCAAATACGGCGGCACAGGCCTGGGCCTCGCCATCAGCCAGCGGCTGGCCACGCTCATGGGGGGTCGCATGTGGGTGGAGAGCACCGTGGGCCGGGGCTCGACCTTCAATTTCACCCTCGCGACCACGCCGCACACCCAGAGTGTTCGCGTCAACCTCGGCGCCAAGCAGCCTGCGCTTGAGGGCCGGCGCGTGCTCATTGTCGATGACAACGAGACCAACCGCCGCATCCTCACCGCGCAGACCCGCTCGTGGGGCATGTCCCCCACGGAAACGGATTCCGCCACCGGCGCCTTGCAATTGCTGGCGGCCGGCGGCCAGTTCGACCTCGCGTTGCTGGATTTCCAGATGCCGGGGATGGACGGCGAGGAGCTTGCCGCACTGCTTAAACAGAATCCGCTCACCGCACGGCTGCCGCTGCTCCTGCTCAGTTCCGCCGGCCGGCGGCCCACCGCCGGGCTCTTCACCGCGTCGCTCGCCAAACCCGTGAAGCCCGCGCTGCTGCTCGGCGCACTTGGTGAGATTTTCCACCGGCCCGACGACGGCGCCCCGGCCCCCGCTCCGGCGGCCCCCCTCCGCACTCTGGCGCAGCGTTGCCCGCTCAAGCTCCTCCTCGCCGAGGACAATCCCGTGAACCTGAAGGTCGCGCAAATGATACTGCAGCGACTCGGCTACCGCGCCGACCCCGCCACCGACGGGCGTGATGTCCTCGCGGCCCTCGCGCGCATCACCTACGATGTCATTCTCATGGATGTGGAGATGCCCGAGCTCGACGGCCTGGAGACGACGCGGCGCATCCGCGCCGCCGCGCCGGGTGCGGGCGACCGGCCGTGGATCATCGCGCTGACCGCAAATGCCGCGAAGGAGGACCGGCGGAATGCCCTCGCGGCGGGCATGAACGATTTTCTCACCAAGCCGTTCCTCCCGGAACAGCTTGCCGCCGCGCTGGAGCGCGCCCACGGCCAGCTCGGGAAACCGGCCTGACGCGGCCAAAGTCACCCCCCGGCCGGGTGAGCACGCGACGCCTGGGTCCGGCGCAACAACTGGGCGGCGGCAATATACAGCACGAGCGCGAGCAGCGCGGTCGTGCGCAGGCCGCCGAGCATCGAAAAATACTCCAGGCAGCCGCCCAGCACCGCCCCCAGCAGGTTGGCGCCCAAGGCGGCGGCCGGCCGCTCGGAGCGGGCGAGCAGCATGGAGACAATCAGGCCGGCGACGCCCACGGGCAGACCTGTGATGCCGCCCGCGAGCAAGCCGCGCAGGGGCAGCGGCAGGGTTTGCAGCCATGCCACCGGCAGCAGGTAAAGCAAAGCCACCGCGCCAAACAAAGCCCAGAACCAGGGCAACGGATTCTGCCACTGCCAGTGCTGCACGACCATGTTCGCCAGCAGCACCATGCTCAGGATGCCGCTGAAGATGACCGCGTTCACCACCCAAGTGGAACCGAACAGAAGGGACATCGCGGTCACGCCCCGCGTCTCGATCAGCAGGAACGCCGCCCCCATGAGAAACAACGGCCAGTCCATCGCCGCGCCGCGCCCGGCCAGCTTGAAGCCAAAAGCGCGCGGCACCGCGACGGCGGTGACCAGCAGGATGAAGCCCAGCACAATCACATAGCCCCACGGAAAGACACCGGGGCGGATATACAGGAACGGCCAGTCGTCGGTGGGCCGCAGGATGTGATCGCCGGTCATCAGGGGTTCGACCCGGGTGCGCCGGGCCAGTTCGGCTGCGTCCAGGATCACGCCGTCCCGCGGCACCAGGAAGGTCACCGTGTCGGAGTGCAGCGGGCTGTGCAGGGCGACGGGCTCGCGCCCGGTGGCGCGCGCCACCGTCCAGTAGAGTCGCTCAAAGAACCAGCGGCCGGCATTGCACGAGATCGCCAGCGACAGATGGCCGCCGGGCCCTACGCGTTGCCACGCCGCGCGGATGCCCTCCTCGGTGTAGACATAGTTGTCCAAGCGCAGCGTGGACATGGCCGAGCTCATGGCGTGCGAGTCGAGCAGCCCGAAACACACCACATCAAATTTCTGGTCCCGCTCCCGGTTGAAGAAAGACCGGGCGTCCGCCACTACCGTGCGGACATTGGCCCGGTCGTAGGGTCGCTCCGGATGCAATTGCCGCCCCAGCTCGATGATCCGGCGGTCAATATCCACACTGGTGACATGTTGGTAACCTTGGCGCAACGCCGCCTGCACATCGTTGCCCGTGCCCGCTCCGACCACCAGGGCGGTCTCCCGCTGGCGGTTAAGCGCAAAGGGCAGGTCGTAGAGATCGCGCAGTTGAATGAAAAACGCCCGCTGCTCGGGTGCAACGCCCGGGTTGGCCAGCCGGGCGGGAGAGAAATCGTGCAGATATTGGTGAAAGTCCCGGTTGACCTGCAGCTCCAACGAAGACGCCTCGCGCTCCACCAGCGCGATGCGGTTATAGGGGGAGAACCACGCCCCCTGCACCGAATACTGGCCCAAGCCGATGATGGCCACCGCCAGAACCGCCGCCCAAAATCGTCGGGTCAGCCAGACGAACGGCAGACAGCCCAACGCCAGCCAGACCGCCGGACCAGCCTCCCACCAGGAGACCAGCGCAAAGGCCAGGATACCCAAGAGTGAACCCGCCAGATCAGCCTGGTAGGCCAGCAGCACCGGCAGCCGCGGAAACAGACACCCCAAAGGTGCCCCCGCACAGACAAACACCAGCACCATCGTCAGCAACAGGCTCAGGAAAATCGTCAGGTTGCGGGCAAAGATCCACGGATTGGCCACCAGGTGCTCCCCGCCCCAGAGCGATATGCTCTGGTCCGGAAACACGAGGTGGACCAGACCCAGTTGCTCGGAGAAGGCCAGCGGCAGGGCCAGCAGCAACAGCACGGGCAGCACCAGATGCACCAGCCCGGGCTGCCGTCGTCCCACCGCCACGCCCAAGCCCATGCCCAGAAACGCCGCGATCAGCACCATGTTGTTGAAATACGCGAACACCCGCATTTGGGACGAGGTCCAGCGAATGAGCGCCAGCTCCAGCGCCAGAATGCCAAAGGTCGTCAGGCCAATCAGCCACGCCGGGGATTCCTTGCATTCTTCCCAGTGGGCATCGGCCAGCAGTTTAGTGAGGCGCATCAATTGATTTTCACCGACCACAGCAGGCCGCTGTTGCTGTGGCAAATTAATAGCCACCGGCCCCGCCTGAGGTGGAGCGCGTTGCCCTCAACGCGCTTCAAAGCAGCTTGAGGTCAAGCCGCTCCACCCCCGATCAAGGGTGCCGTGGTTTTGCCTGACACGCGGCCCAATCCGGCCTTGCCAAGCGGCGGGGGCGTGAATCTCTTAGGGATAATTCGCATGGCCGTCCGTCTCTCCAGTCTCCTCGATCCCGCCCGCATCTCGCTCCATCTCGAGAGCTCCAAGCGCACCGCCGCGATCAACGAGGTGGCCAAGCTGCTGGAAAACGACCCCAACGTCGCCAGCTTCGCCGGCTTCTACCAGGAGCTGCTCGCCCGCGAGCGCCTCGACACCACCTGTCTCGGCAACGAGGTCGCGCTGCCCCATGCGCGCACCGAACACGTCAAGAAGATCGTCATCGCCGTCGGCCGCAGCGACCGCGGGGTTCATTTTGAGAACAGTGACCAGAATGTGCGGCTCATGTTTGTGCTCGGCACGCCCAAATCGAATCCCGGCGACTACCTGATGCTCGTCGGCTCGCTCTGCCGTCTGATCAAGGAAGCCCCGCAGCGCGAGGCCCTGTTCGCCGCCGCCACGCCCGAGGCCTTCATCGCCACCGTCAAGGAACTCGAGGACAAGATCCTCGGCCCGGCGAAATAGGCCGGCCTGTCAGCACACTATTCCCATGAATGTTCCAAAAATCCTCGCTTCGATCGCAGGCTTGGCGTGCCTCCTGTTTCTCAGCGGTTGCGGCGGCAGCGCGACGGCCATCCAGCCGATTCCCAGCGCCACAGCCATGGGCTCTGGCTCCACTCCTGCCAAGTATTCTGCAGGCACCATCTCCGCGGGCAAGACCGAGATGCCCACGCACATCGTCAACGCTGTGACCGGCCATCTTGACGCGGAGCTGCGCAAACGCGGACTCAGTGCCGAAGAGGGTGACGCCATCCGGATCGATGCCACTGCCACTTATTATCGGATGCGGAGTGGCTTCAGCCGGATGATGGTCGGCATCCTTGCCGGCAAGGATGGCATCAAATGCGATGTCCGGCTCGTCGACAAAAAATCCGGCCAGGCGGTCGGAGAATTCCAGGTCAGTTCCTATAATCTGACCGCCGTCGGTGGCGAAGATGATGTCGCCCGGATGGTGGCCACCGAGATCGCCAAAGCGTTGGAAAATTACCGGAGGTAGGTCTGGCCTGCTGCGGCGCGAGCGGCCCCCGCTCCACCGCTGGCCTGCCCGCCCACCCGGGGCTTGCCACGGGAACGACTCGGGGCAGCATCCTGCCTGAAAGCATGATCCATTCCTTCATCTTCAGCGAGGGCAAGGTCGTCGGCCAGGACCTCGAGCTTGAGGCGCTCCGCCTCGTCCACGGCGACAAGGGCCTCATCGTGTGGGTCGACCTCGACAACCCGACCGACGAGGAGATCAAACACGTCCTCGAGGGCCTGTTCCAATTTCACCCGCTCGCGATCGAGGACTGCGTGACGCCAAGCCCGCTGCCGAAGATCGAGGATTACGAGGACTATCTCTTCATGGTCACCCACGCGGTGGATTACACCCGACTGGAAAAGTTTGCCACGACGGAACTGGATCTCTTCCTCGGCAAGGAATTCATCGTCACCTTCCACCGTCAGCCGCTGCGCTCCGTCAACGCCTTGATCGAACGCCTGGCCAAGAACGTCGGCGTCGGCCCGCGCGGCGCCGACCGCATCGCCCATTCCTTGCTCGATTTGCTGGTGGACAACTACACGCCGATGATGGCCGAGCTGCACACCGAACTGGAGGAGATCGAGGAGATCGTGCTGAGCAAGGATTCCGACAAGGGATTCGTCAGCGAGCTGCTCCAGGTCCGCGGCGACTTCACCAAACTCCGGCAGATCGTGCGCCCGCAGCGCGATGTCATCGAACGCCTCGCCCGCGGCGACAGCAAGTTCATCCGCGCCAAGCTGCTCCCCTACTTCCGCGACCTGCGGGACAATCTCAATCGCCTCGAGGAAACCGTGACCGGCTACCACGAGCGGTTGATGATGGCCTTCGACATCTATCTCAACAAGGCCGCCTTCGAGGCCAGCGCCGGCATCAAGTTCCTCACCGCCATCACCGCCATCACGATCCCCGTGATGGTCGTGGGCACCTGGTATGGCATGAACTTCGAGCACATGCGCGAGTTACAGACAGCGCACGGTTACCAGACCGCCGTCGGAACGACACTGGTCTTTACCGTGCTGATGGCCATCTACCTGAAGAAGAAAAAGTGGTTTTGATCCCGCAGTCGCGGGACGAAGACGGGTGTGCCGAAACATCTTCCAGGCCACTGCCTGCTCCCGCATCTACTCCCCGCTTGCCAGCCTTTTCCGCCCGGCAACAGTAGGCGAATGCCCCTGCTCTCCCGCCTGGTCCTGCTCACTCTCACCTTGGCCGCCTCGCCGGCGGCGCTGCCGCAGGACGAGCCACGCCAGCTTGTCTCGCCGAAGCCCGGCGAAGGCGGGTCCGATGAAAAGATACTGCGCGCGATCTACACCGCCGCCCTCACCACCAGCCCGGCCTACGAAAACCTACGCGAGCTGACCACGAAGTTCCCGGGCCGGCTCAGTGGCTCGCAAAACCTCGCCGGGGCCGTGTTGTGGACCAAAGACCTCCTTGTGCGCACCGGGGCCGACCGCACCGAACTGCAGCCCGTGATGGTGCCGCATTGGGAGCGCGGCGCGAAAGAGAGCGTGCGCATCGCCGGGGCCGGCCCGGCCCGCCCGGAGCTGGTCGAAGGGCTCACCGCCGTCGCCCTCGGCGGCTCCGCGCCCACGCCCACTGGCGGCCTGACCGCCCCGGTCGTCGAACTGCAATCGCTCGACCAACTCAAGACCACGGACGTGAAGGGCAAGATAGTCTTCTTCAACCGCCCGATGAACCCCGAACACATCTCCACCGGCCGCGCCTACGGCGAAGCCGGCGACCAGCGCAACCGCGGTCCCGGCGAGGCCGGCAAATACGGCGCCGTCGGCGCACTCGTGCGCTCGCTCACCCTCGCCCGCGACGATGTGCCCCACACCGGCAACACGACCTACCAGCCCGATGGGCCCCGCATCCCCGCCGCGGCCCTCAGCACCAACGCCGCCGACCAGCTCAGTGCCGCGCTCAAGGCCGATCCCGCCCTGCGGGTCAGCCTGGAAATACACTCGCAGTGGTTTGCCGACGCCGAGTCGCATAATGTCATCGGCGAACTCAAGGGCTCCGCTTCCCCCGAAAAAATCATCCTCGTCGGCGGACATCTCGACTCGTGGGACATCGCCCCCGGCGCGCACGACGACGGCGCCGGTTGCGTCCAGTCCGTCGAGGTGCTGCGCCTGCTCAAGGCGGTTGGCTACGTGCCGCGCCACACCCTGCGCGTCGTGCTGTTCACCAACGAGGAGAATGGTCTCCGTGGCGCCGCCGCCTACTCCACCGCCGCGAAGGAGAAGAACGAGATCCATGTGCTCGCACTCGAGACCGACAGTGGCGGCTTCCAACCCAAAGGCTTCAACCTCGGCAACCCCGCCGGCAACGCACACCTCCGGGCCGCCCGCTGGAAACCATTGTTCGAACCGTATGGCGTCTACCATTTCCAGTTAGGCACGGGCGGCGCGGATGTCGGCCCGCTGCTGGCCCACGGCGCCACGGTCGCCGGTCTGCAGCCCGATTCCCAGCGCTACTTCGACCT
>JANNDM010000056.1:0-3489 GCA_031387725.1 Verrucomicrobiota bacterium
CCCGCGCGCCAGCCCTTGCTTCTTGAGGTGATTGCGCGGGTAAACGTGATGCACGTCGCTGCGATTCATCATCAGGTCAGCCACGGTGATGTCGCGGGAAAGGAAGCCTTTGTCGCCGAGTTTCACTTGCGCCGCTTTGAAGGCGAGGAAGTAGGGACTCTGGCCAGAGGACGTGTCCATGAGCTGCGGGAGCATGCCGGTCCAGAATGTGTCGGGTAGTTCGTTCTCAATTACGGAATCGGTGTAGGCGATGAGGCCTCGGGTCTCAACTTGGCGGATGTCGAGGTCGAAAGCGGTTTCCGGGCTGCCGGTGTAGCGCCCGCGCAGAATTGACATACCGTACCATCGGCGCACGACACGTTCGAGGTCGGAGGCGGGGACGTTCTCAGCGCGGCCGCGCAGATAAAGGATGTAGGCGAAGTTGACCGCATTCTGGCCGCCGATCAGGTCGTTGGTCACGAAGCCCGCCGAGCGGACAATCATGGTGAATCGTTCGAAATGGGTTTTGTTGATGAAGCGCAGGATGCCTTGCTTGAGCCTAGCGAAGGAGGTTTCGGCAATTGCGTCTTCATACTGGCGGGTCTCGAAGTTGCGGCCCGAGAGGAGCGCGACGAGATCCGCCAACTTGCCGCGCCCGAACTCAGCGGTAAACGCCACCCGCAGCATGTCCGTGTAAGTGGGGTCGTAGATGTCGTCGTTGACATCCTTGAGCCAGCGCATCTGCGGGAAGAAGTCAGAAGCGGCGAAAGCTTTGTCGCCCTTCTCGATGCGCCCCATGAAGTCAGGCGCAACGGCAAGATGGCAGAAATAGTCGATGGCCTTGCGCAGCATGTTGCCGCCGTAGGTCTCGTTGGCGGCGATTTTCGACATGGCGAAATCGGCCTGCGATAGCTCAGCGCCAGCGGAGTTCACGCGGATGAAGATCTCGGTGACGGTTTCGATGTCGAGGTCTTCGGCCAGTTCGATCAGACCGACGTGGTTGTTGATGATCTTGCCGAGCCTCTGGAGCACCTTCCCCACTTGCTTGCGGTCGGCGGCAGGGTTCTTCGCGACGTAGTCCTCCGTCAGTTCGATCAGGTCGGCTTCCGGGGCGAAGACCGCAGCTACGTCTTCGATCCACGCCACGTCCTTGCGGATGGCGGGGTTGGCTACCTCGAACTTCTCAGTCTGCGGATGGAAGGCGATCCGAATGCGGATAGTCTCATAATCCTTGGTCAAGACCTCTCGCCCAAGCAAGCCCGCCATTAGCGCGGTGACGCGCTGCTGACCGTCAATGAGAATGCGCTTCCCTGCGGACGGCGTGCCGTCCTTGAGCTTCACCGTAGGGTTTCGCCACGCTATGAGATAGCCGACGGGGTAGCCCTGATAGAGCGAGTCGAGGAGGTTGCGAACCTTGGTCGGCTCCCACACGAAGGGCCGCTGAATTTCCGGGATGGCGATTTCGCCAGACTTCACCCACGTGAGGAGGGTCTCAATGGGATGCGGAGTGACGGAATAGCGTTGAGTTGACATGGCGAGACCGGGTCAAGTTGGTTCAGCACATTCTGGCACACAAAGCACGAGAGCGAGCGAAACTCGAAAGTCTCGCTCGCTCTCTAACTTGTTACTTTTCTTCGTGTTACGCTAGTCGGCACGACAGGATGAACCAGCGGCCCCTGACCCCATACGAACGGGAGGAATTCACTGGGGCGGCAGGCTTTGAACCTGCAACCTCCCGGTTAACAGCCGGGCGCTCTGCCAGTTGAGCTACACCCCAAGATCCTGCAATCCTAACCCACCCCCCCACCCCAAAACCAGCCGCCCACCACCCCATTACCCAATCGTTGCACTCCAAGCCCCCCGCCACACCCAACTCGCTTGCTGACACCGCCTTCTAGACGTAGACTCATGCCTAATCCCACCTCGGCACCAACCTTTCGGGGAGCAGCCATGAAGCATTCCATTACCCTCAAGGTCAACGGGACCGCCCACGCCGTCGACGTGGAGCCCCGCGCCCTCCTCGTCCACGTCCTCCGCGATACCCTGAACCTGACCGGCACCCACGTCGGCTGCGACACCAGCCAATGCGGCGCCTGCACCGTCCACCTGAACGGCCGCGCCGCCAAGAGCTGTACCGTCCTGGCCGTCCAAGCCGACGGCGCCGAGATCACCACCATCGAGGGCATGAGCACCGAAGCCGGTCTCCACAAACTCCAAGCCGCCTTCTGGGAAAAACACGGGCTCCAGTGCGGCTTCTGCACCCCCGGCATGATCATGACCGCCGCCGACCTCCTGGCCTCGAATCCAAGCCCCACCGACGCCGAGATCCGCCACGCCCTCGAGGGCAACTACTGCCGCTGTACCGGCTACCAGAACATCGTCGAAGCGGTGAAAACCGCCGCGGCGAGCTGAGAGAGGCGTCACATGGCTACCCTATTCGGCTCCGGCATCAAACGCCGCGAAGACCCCCGGTTCCTCTCCGGCACCGGCCTCTTCACCGACGACGTCAAACTCCCCGACCTGGCCTACGCGGCCGTGGTCCGAAGCCCCTACGCCCACGCCACCATCACCAAGATCGACGTCGAGGCCGCCCGAAAATCGCCCGGGGTCATTGCCGTCATCACCGGCAAGGACATCGTCGGCAAGGTCGGGACGGTGCCCTGCGCCTTCAACGTCCCCGGCTGCGGGCTGATCACCCCGCCCCACCACATGCTGGCCGTCGACAAGGTCCGCTACGTCGGCGACGGGGTGGCCCTGATCGTGGCCGAGTCGCGCGCGGCGGCCCGGGACGCGGTCGACTTGGTCGACGTGGACTACGAACCGCTCGGCGCCACGGTCGACCCCGAAAAGGCCACTCAGCCCGGGGCGCCGCAGTTGCACGCCGAGGTGCCGAATAACGTCGCGTTGACGTGGGTGGTGGCGGGCGGCGACGCCGAGGCGGCGTTTGCGAGCGCTCCGGTCAAGGTGAAGCTCCGGATCGTCCAGCAGCGGTTGCTGCCCACCGCCATGGAGCCCCGCGCCGCGGTGGCCACCTTCAACAAGGCCATGGGCCAGCTGACCCTCTGGACCACCAGCCAAAACCCCCACATCCACCGGTTCCTCTGCTCCCTGATGCTCGGCCTGCCCGAGCACAAGATCCGGGTCATCTCGCCCGACGTCGGCGGCGGGTTCGGCAGCAAGATCCCGGCGTACCCCGATGAGGCGCTGGTGAGCTACGCGGCCATGACGCTCGGCCGCTCGGTCAAATGGACCGAAGACCGCTCCGAAAACTACAAGGCGACCATCCACGGCCGCGATCACATCGAATATGTCGAGATGTGCGGCACCAAGGACGGCACCATCACCGGCATCCGCACCAAGGTCTACGCCGGGCTCGGCGCCTATGCCTCGACCGCCGCACCGGGCGTGCCCACGATTCTCCACGGGCTGATGTACTCGGGCGCCTACATGATCCCGAACATCCACGGCACCATCGTCGGCGCCTACACCTCGACCGCCCCGGTCGACGCC
>JANNDM010000084.1:0-24959 GCA_031387725.1 Verrucomicrobiota bacterium
CCGCGGGTTGCGCTTCGGGCCGGTGCACTTCCTCGAGGCGGGCCCGCAGATAGCGCGCGCTAATCCCCAGTTCGTCGCCGGGGTCGACGCCGGCCACCGCGTCGAGCAGCAGGGCGGAGCGCTCGATGTTGCGCGCGGTCCGGGGTTGCAGATTGAGAAGCGTCACGGCCTCGCCCAGCCGCGCTTCGCGTCCTTCGGTGCGCGCAAACACCCGGTGAGGTCCCTCGCAGTCATATGCCACCACTTTCTGCCACTGGGCCGCAAGATCCGCGGCCGAGGCGTGTTGGCAACCCAGCGCCAACAGCGCCAAGACAGGCCATGTTCGGTGCGACGACGGGAACCGGAAGCTCACAAGGCCTTTTCGGTGTCCGGGTCGAACAAGCGGACCCGGTCCATCAGGAAGGTGATTTCCACCTTTTGATTGATGGCGAATGGGTTTGAGGCCCGCACCCGGGCGGTGAAGGCATGGGCGCCGGTGTGAAGGTGGAGGAAGGTCTCGGGTCCCATCGGTTCGGAAATTTCCACCACGGCATCGATGGTATGCCCGGTGCCCGGGTTCGCGACGGTGGCGGTGTCCTGGGCGTCCTCCGGGCGGACTCCGCAGACGACGGCCCGGTCCGCATAAGCCGCAGCTTTTTCGGCCAACGGGCCGCCGAGGAGGAGCTGGAATGGCGCGGCCTTGGAGTTGTCTTCAACGAACACCAGACCATGGGGGGACCGGGTGATCCGCCCTTTGAAAAAATTCATCGGCGGGCTGCCCATGAAACCCGCGACGAACATGCTGGCCGGATGATTGTAAAGCTCCAACGGCTCCGCGACCTGCATGATGTTGCCGTCCTTCATGACGCAGATGCGGTCGCCCATGGTCATGGCCTCGACCTGGTCGTGGGTGACGTAGATCATGGTCGCATCGAGGCGGGCGTGGAGCTTGGAAATTTCGGCCCGGGTCGAGACGCGCATCTTGGCGTCGAGGTTAGAGAGCGGTTCGTCGAAGAGGAAGACCTTGGGTTTTCGCACGATCGCCCGGCCGACGGCGACGCGCTGGCGCTGACCGCCCGAAAGCGCCTTGGGTTTCCGGTCGAGATAATCCGTGAGTCCGAGCATGGTGGCCGCTTCGCGCACCCGGGCATCAATCTCGGTCTTGGGATATTTCCGGAGCTTCAGACCGAACGCCATATTTTCATAAACGGACATATGCGGATAGAGCGCATAATTCTGGAAGACCATCGCGATATCACGGTCCTTGGGCTGAACATGGTTCACGACCTCGCCCGCGATGGTGATCGCGCCGCCCGAGATGTCCTCGAGGCCGGCGATCATCCGCAGGGTCGTCGACTTGCCGCAGCCGGACGGGCCGACCAGGACCATGAACTCGCGTTCCTTGATCTCCAGGTCGATGCCGTTCACCGCCCGGATGCCGGGCCCGGATTTCTCGGGGTAAACCTTGACCAGGTTGTTCAGCGTGACGAAAGCCATGGAGGAGCGAGTGGGTTCAGCGCGGCGGCGGGCGGAATGTTCATCCCTTGACGGCCCCGGAGGAGAGGCCCTTCACAAAAAAGCGCATCGCAAAAAGGAACACGATGATCAGCGGGATGGCGGAAATGGAATAGGCCGCCATGACCTGCCCCCACTGCTTGGTGTATTCCCCGTCGAGATAGAACAGGCCCACGCCCAACGTGAACAGCTCCTTGTCCCGAAGGACGATCAGAGGTAGCAGGATTTCGTTCCACTTGGCGAGAAACGCGAGGATGAACAGGGTCCCGATGATCGGCGCGGACAGGGGAATGACAATGTGCCAGATCCGCTGCAGATGCCCCGCCCCGTCCATCTCGGCGGCCTCGAAGAGATCCTTGGGCAGATCCTCGATGAAGTGGCGCAGGACAAAAATGTTGAAGACCTGGGCGCTGGCGATGCCGACGATGACCAGGGCCCAGAGCGTGTTCAGCAGGTTCAGGTCTTTCAGCTGGGTGAAGAGCGGCACGATGTTGGTCACGCCCGGGAGCAACATGAGCAGGAGAAAGGCCGCCCAAAGCGCGTCTGAGAACGGCAGCTTGCAGCGGGCGAAAAAATACGCACCGCAGATGGCAAAACCGATGGTGCCGATGGTGCCGGTCGTGGCGACGAACACCGTGTTCGCAATATATGGACCGATTAGCCGGAGACCGAAGTCCCAGTTGCCCCAGTTCCATGTGGCGGGAGAGGTGGGCAGCCAGGGATTGGCGATGAAGCTGGCGTTATCCTTGAAGGAAACCTGGAACATCATGTAGAGTGGAAACAGTTCGATCAGGAGAAATCCCCAGATGATCAGGTGGCTGGGCCAGTCAGACCGTTGACGCGAGCCGTCGATGGACCGGACCGGGCTCATTTGTCGATCCTGACGTATTTGTTGTTGATGAGGGTGAGCACGAGAATGAAAGCGAAGATGATGATTCCGACCGCGCAGGCGTAGCCAAATTCACCGGCGATGAAGGCGCGGTTATACATCCATAGCCCCGGCACCATACCCCGGCCGTCAGGTCCGCCGGAATCGCCCAGCAGGAGCAATTGCAGGACGTAGCCTTGCAGAGTGCTGACAATCAGCAAAACCAGCGAAAGCCGGACTTGGGTGAGGATGAGTGGCAGCTCGATGTGGAAGAACTTTCCGATCGGCCCGATGCCGTCCAACTCGGCCGCCTCGTAGATCTCCGAGTTGATGGATTGCAGTCCGGCCAAAAAGATCAGCACCCCGACGGCTCCGATCCACGGGAAGCCCCAGATGAACAAGGAGGGCAGGACCAGCTCCGGTTGGGAAAGCCAGCCGATGGGATGGTTTTCAAGGAACACCCCCCAGCCGAAGAAATGATCGATGGAAACCAGGACGCCCTTGCACCCCGTGATATCCAGAATCCGGTTGAGCGCGCCGATGTTCGGGTCGAGGAAAAACTTCCAGATGAACAGCGTGGTCAGGCTCGGCACGATCATGGGCACGACGAGCAGCACCCGGTAGACATACCGCCAGCGATCACTGGCCAGGCGATGAATCAGGACCGCCATGAAGATGGACGGGATCAGCTTGAAGAGGTTGAACAGGACCAGAATCGAGACCGTCTGGAACGATTGCCAGAGCACCTGATCGTGAAAAGCCCGCTTGAAGTTTGCGAGCCCGATCCAGTGCATGGAATCACCTCCCGACCAGTAGAAAAAACTATGATAGATGGCGCTCGCGGCAGGATAATAGGCGAACCCTGCCACCAAGAGCGCGGAAGGCACCACGAAGAAGTAGAGCCGCCAATCGCGCAGGATGCGGCGGAATGCGCCCTGGTTGTTCGGCAGCGTGGTCATGCGGGCGGCCGGTGGCTCGGCGGTTGCGCGATCAGGGCTGGCCAGGCTTGGGCGAAACCACCGGCTGGCGTTTGCCTGCGGACAACAGCGCGGCCTCATAGACCGCGGTCAGCTCGTGCGCAAACTCCAGCGAACCGTCGTGGATGCGCGGGCCGCCCAGCGCCTGGTCGCAGAACGCCCGCAGGCTGCCAACCATCCCTTGGGTGAACAGCGGATTATTTTCCAGGGTGGCCAGGCAGTTCTGGGGTGACCAGACAATCGCGCCATGCTCCAATCCGGGCGGCGCATAGGTCGTGCTCTGGCTGTAAGTGAACGGAATCCCGCGCTGGTAGGTCACGCGGGAACTGTTGTCGACAGTAAGAATGGCGCCCTCGGCGAAGGCCGTGAACACTTCCACGGGCTGGGAATTCCCCACCCCCATGGCTCCGTGGAGGGTCCCGATCACCCCGCTGGCAAACTCCAGCACGACTACCGAATCATCCCCTTGCCCGTGGTGGACGGTGACCGCGGCGACGGGACCACCGATCGCCAGTAGGAAAGCAAGAGGATGACAACCGTTGTTGAGCCAGTTGTTCGGACGACGCTCGCGCAGGATTGTCGCCCCCTCCTTGGGCACGGTGACGGCATATTGCGCGAGAATGGAACGAAGCGGTTGGTGGGCCGGCAGGGCGAGGATTTCCCGGATCTTCGTGACGGCCGGCATGAAGGCCTTCTTGTAACCCACCGTCACGACGCGATCACCCCGCCTCGCCAGCATCGACTCGACCCCGGCCAGGTTCACGGCGGCGGGTTTTTCCATCCACACATGGAGCCCGGCCGCCAAAGCTTCACAGGCAAGGACGGGGTGCGCCACGGGGGATACGCACAGCAGCACGGCGTCGAGTTCCTCGCCGCGAAGCATGTCAGTCAGTGAAGCATAACAATTCACCCGTCCGTATTCCTCCGCTGTTCTCTGCGCGAGAGGCAAATCCAGGTCGCATAGCGCCTTGAGTTGCACCGGCAGATAATGCAGCGCCGGTAAGATGTTGCGGTAGGCGTGCGAGCCAACCCCCACGAGGGCGACCTTTAAGCGCCGGTCAAATTCGCGTTGGTAGCTCATGATTGGAAAGCTGCGTCGCGTTGCAGGGCCGGAAGCACGACAAGGCAACAGGAGGGTAATGTTGATAGCTGGGGTGTTCGCTCATCTGATGGGCCTGAACATTTGCAAGTTATGCCTGCAAAGGCAAACGTTTGCTTTGTCGCTTACTTTTTGTCAGATACTGATTGCAGACGAATCAATCGACAGTGAGACCATTAGTCCAAGCGTCGCGAATCTCCCGATGAATGACCGCAATTCTGACCGCACTCGGCGAGACTTCCTCAAGTCGGCCGCCATCGTAACAGCAGGAGCACTTCTTCCCGCTGGGGTTCGCGCCACGACAGCCCCGGCACCGCCGAAAAAAATGATCGGTATCCAAGTTGGCGCGGTCTCGTTTCTCGACGAGGGAACCGATCAGGTGCTCGACATTTTGCAGGAACGCGGTGGGGTGAACACGCTCTTCCTCGCCGCGTTTACTTACGGCCGGGGCATTGCCGGCCGGCAGGTCGAGGGGCAGGCCTTGCCCGATCACGGCCGGCAGGAATACGATCGCGATTTTCACGGCGGAAATTACGCCACGCCGCACCCGAAATATTACGCCCACACTGCCCTGAAGCAGACCAAGGCACCGGAGCATGGCGATTATGACCTGTTGGCCGACGTGCTGCCCAAGGCTCACCGGCGGGGCCTGAGGGTTTACGCCTGGTATGAGGACCATTTTCGCGCCGATATCCCCGGCATCGATGCCCTGCGGGAAGTGGACTGGCAGGGCCGGCGCGCGAACCCGGCTTACCCGCGCGCGACCCCGCTTTGCCCGCTCCATCCGGACTACCGAGAATTCATCACGGGTCTTACGCAGGATTACTGCCAGAGCTACGAACTCGACGGAGTGATGTGGGGCTCGGAGCGGCAAGGACCCCTGCACAACGCCCTCACGGCGAGACAGGACGGAACAGGCGATGCATCCAGGGTGACGTGCTTTTGCGAACACCACCAAAAAGCAGCCCGGGAGCGCGGCATCAACGTCGCCCGGGCAAAGGAGGGATTTGGCCAACTCGATCAATTTGTTCGCGCCGCCCGCGCGCGGCAACGACCGAATGACGGCTATTTCGTCGAATTCTGGCGCTTGTTGCTCGATTACCCGGAACTGCTGGCGTGGGAAAAACTCTGGACCGACGGCAAGCATGCCATCTATTCCGATGTGTTCCGCGCCGCGAAGCAGAGCCGCCCGGCCGTTCAGGTCGGCTTCCATCTCTGGCACTTGAATTCATTCAGCCCTTTCTTCCGGGCCGAGCAGAACTACGCTGAATTAGCCAAAGTGGCGGACTACCTGAAAATTGTCGCTTACAACAACTGCGGTGGTTCGCGCTACTCCGCCTACCTCGACAACGTCGCTTCGACGCTTTTTCGCGATGTTCCCCCCGACGACTTGCTGCGGCTGTATAATGCCTGGCTCGGCTTCGGTCCCGAGGCACCTTTGGAAAAGCTGCCGGCGGCCGGTCTCTCGGCCGATTATGTTTTTCGCGAGAGCAGGCGGGCGATTGCGGGCGTGGCCGGAACCCGGTGCAAAATCTACCCGGGCCTCGACATCGACATCCCGACTGAGCAGGGCGAGAAACGGACCTCGCCCGATGATGTTTATGCCTCGACGACCGCCGCGCTCCAGAGCGGGGCCGATGGGGTTATTTTCTCGCGCAAATACTCGGAAATGCGCTTGGCCAATCTCGCGGCCGGTGGGAAAGCGGTGAAGGACTTCGCGCTTAAAACCTGACTTTTTTTCAGCTCATGGATGCTGCTGCGGCGCATCACGGCAAACGAGAGAGGCAGGCTGATCAGGCCACCGCACTGCATGAACGTGGGGATGCCAAAATGGGGTTCCAAGGCGCCGACGAGCGGCATCATCAGCGCGTTGGTCTCCACCGGTCAGATCTCCTCCCCGTGTAGACCATTGCTTGACTGGGGCCGCCGGGCCCGGCGGCATCGGCCAGCTGAGGAACGTGGATCGTGTCGATCAGGATTGCCATGGCCGGCGAATCGCTCAGGCCCAGCGCACGTTGCTTGGGGAAGTCCAGCCCGCCCGGCCGCAGCAACGGCTGCACTGACGGGGCGGTCTGTGCAAATCGCCTCTTGCGACTAATCCTGGCAAGTGCTGCCGTCTCACCAATCCGGCCGCACTTGGAAGTCGTGCGCCGGCGCGAGATGACGGACAAAATGCGATTCTGTTTTATGAACTCTTCCCCTAATCCCATTACCCTCACGTCCGGTGAAGTCCTTGAGCTGCCTTGGGGCCGGATTACCTGGCTGGTCTCCCAGTCCCTGCATAACTCGACAACGATGACGGTCGGCCGGGTCGTGATCAAGGCCGGCCAGGGCAATCCGATCCATCGGCATCCGAATTGCGACGAGGTCCTCCACGTATTGCGCGGGCGGATCGAGCATTCACTGGGGGCAGCCAAGTATGTGATGAATGCGGGTGATGCCATTTCAATTCCCGCAGGTGAATGGCACAACGCGCGGGCCCTCGATGGAGCCGAGGCGGAAATGGTGATCTGCTTTTCCTCCGCCAACCGGACGACCGAGACCACTGGGATCGAGGCCTGAATTGCCATGGATCTTACGATGCTCAACAGCATGGCGGGGTCGGATTTTCCGGTGGCCCTGGACCGGCACGTCGCACTGGGACTTCGCTTCGTGGATTTGAAAGACGGCCTCTGGGGGCAAAAGGTGGAGGATCTGAATGACGAGCAATCCGCGCGCGCGGCGGGCCTCATTGCTGAACGAAACCTGGAGGTGCACTGTCTCTCCACCGCGCTCGGATGGGCGGATGCCAATCTCGGTGAAAGCGCGTGGCGGGCCGGCCAGGAACAATTGCTGCAGCGCGTGCTGAGGGTCGCCGCCATTCTCCGCCCCCGCTATGTGCGTGTGCTTGCGGTCCGGATCGGAACATTCGAAAATCCCGGCCGGTGTTCGTATGCCGAAGCTGTCGCAGCCCATCCCTGGCTGCCCGCCGCCTATGCCGATCTGGTCCGCCGGATAAATGCCGCTGGGTTCGCGGCCTGCATTGAAAACGAGTGCAAGCACTGCGCCCTGGCCAGACCGGAGGATGTCGTCGCGTTTTTTACCGCCTTACGGCCGTTGTTGGAGGGCGGGGTTTGTGATTATATTTGGGACGTGCAGAACATGTGGCAGATGGGCACTTTCCCAACCCCGGCTGGATTTCAGATCTTGCGACCTCATCTGCGGTTGCTTCACCTCAAGGGCGGCCGCGCCGACGCACAAGGGAATCTGGCTGAGGCGAGTGCGTTGCGCACAGCGTCATGGCCGGTTCTACCGATTCTGGAAGAAGTCCGGCGGGCCGGCGCGGTTAGTGTGATCTGCCTCAATCCCTCGCATGGGAGGCGCCAACCGGATTACGACATCTGGCGTGTGGCTCAGGATGATGTTGCGTTTCTGCGCGCGAGTCTGCCCGGCCTGGAATCTCCGGCGGCCTGAGGACAACTTGGTGATCATGCCGTCGTGGCCGGGCTTTCGTCCGGCGGACGATCGCCATCCCGGGGGACCGTCAGCAGGCGGGGCAGAAACGGAATCGCCAGCAGCACGAGGGCCGAGGTGCCCGAATTCAGCAGTATCATCCCGACAAAGCTGTGGTTGAGCATTTCGTAGATCCAAGAGCCGATCAAATCCGAGCCCGACACCGAAATGCTGCCCAAGCTGAAGATGAGGGCATAGCCGAAGGCGGCAATGTGCTTGGGGGTGGCGCGGGCCAGCAGGTCGAAGATCGGCATGAAGGCCAGGGCGGTGCAGAGGCCATACAAGGCTTCGATGGCAAGGGCCGAACCAAAAGATCGGTAAGCAAAGTAGGCCAGCGAGGAGGCCGCATGCAGGCTTACCCCGAGCCAGAGCAGCTTGCCGAGGGCGAGGCGGCGGCAAAGTCGCATGTAGAAGAGGCTCCCCAGCAGCCCGGCGGCCGCTGAGACAAAGCCGAGATACCCGATATATTGCGGCGTGAATCCGAGCGTCTCGCTCTGATAGTAGAACAGCGGGGTTCCGAACCCGGGCGAAAATCTGATGAGCACCCAGAAGCCGGCAGCCGTCCAGAGGGTGCGATGTTGGAACAGTTCCTTGAACTGCGCCAGAGTCCATTTGGTTTTGGCCGGCCCGGCCGGCCCGGCATTATTCTCGCGAAGCATTTTTGCGAAAATGACCGCCAGAACGATCATTAGGGTTGCATTGATCAGGAAGCCGTAGTGGAGCAAATGCACCGCAATCCAGCCGCCGACGAGTCCCGTCAGGAGCCAGCCGAAACTCTCCGTGCCGCTGCGGATCGCACTGATGCGACCGGTGGCGCGAAGAGATTGCCCCACCTCCACGAGCATGCCCCCCAGGGTCGTATGCACGATCATCAGCGCAAAGTTGATGGCCAGGACCAACCACAGCATGGAAGTGTAAGTGCTGTGGGCAATGGTCAGCGCCAGCCAGAGGCCGCCGGCGACGGCCGAAAAGACGACCAGATACCCCTTTCGACGGGTGCCAAAAAACCGCACATTGTCGACGAGCAGGCCGGCGAAAGGTTTGCAATACCACGCCAGTTTGGTGATGAAAAAAAAGCCGGCCAGCTGGGTCGCCGTGAGATGCAGTTGATCCTTGAGCAGGTAGCGGAGGGCCAGGTTGGCGATCCCCTCCCGATAGTCGCACAGCGTCAGGAACAAATACCCGGCTCCGACGAGCAGCATCGCCGAGCGCAAACGCGCACTTTCTGGCTGGTCTTCGCGTCCAAATGAAAGACCGCTGACTCCGCCGGCTGTCGGGGTTCCGGTCCCGGTCTTGCTATCCAGGGTCATTGTTTTTTGGTGGCTTCGATCACCACGCCCTCTGCGTGCAACCGGGCGTAGGCAGAATCATCGACGCCCAGTTCCGCCAGGAGTGCACGGTTGTGCTCGCCCAGCCGGGGCGCCGGGGTGCGGATCGAGCCGGGGGTGCCGAGCAGGCGCGGCACCACGTGGTGCATGGCGAGGCTAGATGTCTCCGGGTCGGGGTAATCGGCGAGGATCTCGCGCTGGATGAAGTGCGGATCCTCGAGGATCTGGGGCACGTCGTAGATCGGGCCGACCGTGACCTCGGCCTTCTCGAAAAACGTGACGTTCTCCGCCTGCGTGTGCCGGTCCATGAAGGCGGCGATGATGGCGTCGAGTTCAGCGACGTTTTTCACCCGGTCGTCGTTGGTGCGAAAGCGCGGGTCCTTGAGCAAGTCGGCACGCCCCATGGCGCGGAACAGGCGCTCGGCCATGCCCTGCGTCGAGGCGGAAAGCGCGACATACTTGCGGTCGCTGCACAGGTAGACGTTGCGCGGGGCGGAGTTGGTCGAGCGGCTGCCGGTGCGTGGCCGCGTTTTGCCCGTCAACCGGTAATTGGCGGCCTGCGGGCTGAGGATGGCGAACAGCGGGTCGAGCAGCGGCAGGTCGATGACTTGGCCCCGGCCGCCGTTTTGTTCGACCTCGCGCAGGGCGATCATGACGGCCGAGGCGCCGTAGAGTCCGGCGACACCGTCGGCCAGATACATGGGGGGCAGCACGGGTTCGCGATCCTCGAAGCCGTTGATGGCGGCGAAGTTCGACATGCCCTCGATGATTGTGCCGAAACCGGGCCGCTGGCTGTAAGGGCCGTCCTGGCCCCAGCCGGAGATGCGCACGACGGTGAGTTTCGGGTTGAGCGCGTGCAGGTCCGTGGGGGCGAGGCCCATCTTTTCCAGCACACCCGGGCGGAAGCTCTCGATGAGCAGTGTGGCCGAGGGGATCAGCCGGCGCAGCAGTTCGATGGCGGCGGGTTCGCGCAAGTCGAGCGCGAGGCTCTTCTTGTTGCGCGCATAAATCTTCCAGTGCGTGGACACGCCCTTGGTCTGCCACGCGCGCAGCGTGTCGCCCTCGGGCGGTTCAACCTTGATGACTTCGGCGCCGAAATCGCCGAGGATCTGGGTCAGCACATTGCCCGCAAAGAGCCGCGAAAGATCAAGCACGCGGATGCCATTCAGCGGGCCGGTTGCGCCGGGGTCGTAGTCGCGTTTTTTCAGCGGCATGGCGCGGAGTCACGCCGCCGGGGGCGGCAGCTGATGGGCGATGGCGAGGACGGCGCGGGCGCGCTTGATGAACGGCGCGTCGACCATCCGGCCGTCGACGGTGAAAGCGCCGGCATCAGCCTGGCTGGCGGCTTCTACGACGCGCTGCGCAAAGGCGATCTCCTGTTCGGTCGGCCGGAAGATTTCGTTGGCCAGGGCGATCTGGCTCGGATGGATGCAGGATTTTCCGATGTAACCCAGGCGCTTGGCGGCGAGCGCCTCGGTGCGGAAACCCGCGGCATCCTTAAAGTTCGCATACACCGCATCGCAGGCCCAGATGCCGGCTTCGCCGGCGGCCAGGCGAACTGCAAGTTGGAGGTGGTGGATGGCGGCGGCATCGGCGCGGTCAATGCCGAGCGGCTCCAGGAGATCGGCGAAACCGACCTGCAGCCCGGACACACGCGGATCGGCGCCGGCGATTTCCGCCGCGAGTCGAAGTCCACGTGGTGACTCGACATTGGCGAGAATCCCGATGGGACGGATTAGGCCGCGTTCCGCTTCAAGCCGGGCCAGGGTCTTGGCGACGATTCGAATATCATCGGCGGATTCCACCTTGGGCACATTGAGCAGATCGAGGCGTGGGCCGACCACGGCAGCGAGATCCGCTTCGAAATGTGGCGTGGCCAGACCGTTGACGCGCACAATGATGATTTTCTTGGACGCGGTGCACTCGGGCGATTGCAAGACCTGCGCGACGAGCCGTCGCGCCTCGGCCTTGGCGGTCTCGAGCACGGAGTCCTCCAGGTCGAAGCTCAGGGCGTCGGCCTGGCCGGCGAGGGCCTTGGGGAAAAGTTCCGGTCGGGAACCGGGGACGAATAATTTGCTGCGCATGGGGTGGGATTACTTTGTTTCAGCCGGCGTCGACCGCGCAGCGAAAGCCAAGCATGCCGCTGCGGTCCTTGCCGGGGGCCATGAGGAGGTATTTGCCGTGCTGGTCGAGCTGGTAGGCCTGCGGGAAATACCAGTGCGAGGTCTGGGGCTGGTAGGCACTGCCGCCACGGAGCACGGCGGCGCGGGTATGTTCGTCGCGGAACTCATCCGTCCACTGCCAGACATTGCCGACCAGATCCATGACGCCGAAGGGACTGGCGCCGCCCGGGTGTGCATCGACGTTGTCCGGCGGCCGGATCGCGCGTCCGCGGTTGGGAGCAGGGACATGGGCGGGGTTCCATTCGTTGCCCCAGGGGAATAGCCGGCCGTCAGTGCCTTGGGCGGCGTATTGCCACTCCCACTCGTGCGGGAGACGCTTGCCGGCCCAGGCCGCATAGGCGCGGGCGTCCTCGATCGATACCCAGGTCACCGGCTTCTTCTCGGAACCACGGGGTGGGGTGCCGCGTTTCCAGTGGTGGAGGAAGTTGTGGTCGTCGGCCGGCTTGTAGCCTGTCGCATCAATGAACTCCTTGAACTGGGCGTTCGTGACCGGGAAGCGGTCGAGGTGGAAGGCCGGCAGTTTGAGCTGATGCAGGTGTGAGCGCCGCGGCGAGTTTTCCCAAGGATATTGGACGTCGTGGCCCACCCAGGTAAAGCCCTCGATCTCGATGCCGGTGACCCGGAATTCGAATTCCCCGGCGGGAATGGTAACCATGCCGAGCGGGGCCTTGGCCACACGGCGTGTCGGTTTGCCGGGCACCATCTGTTGCGGCAGGAAGCGCCACTGGGCGGAGAGGCTTTGCAGGGGCGTGCGCGTGAGCGAGCGGCGCTGCTGCAGGAAGACGGCGAGGTTCTTGATCTTTGCCCCGCGCTCCACCGCCAGCACGGCGCCGAACCCACGGTTCTCGAGAGGGAAGGTAAGCGTGGCAAAACCGTCCTTCAGGGTGGGTTTGAGCAGGGTGCCGTTCCAGGCGTCGTAATAGGTCCGCCCATCCTTGTGGGCGACCCGCAGCTGATGGCCCACCAGTTCGTATTCGTTGCGGTTGACCACGGTCCAGAGAGTCGCGGTCTTGCCCGGGAACATCGATGCGAAGACGTTGTGCTGGCAGGTATAAGCGTAGGGCTCCCAGTCGAGACTGACGAGCAGGTCGGGGAACCGGCGGTAGAGGTGCGAGATCCGGCACAGCGCGGCGGCGTCGCGCGGGGTGAACTGGTTCCACACGCCCCAGATGTTTTCCCACGCGTTGTAGCCCGTGCCGTTGAAGAAAATGTAGTGGAAGTCGTTCGTGCGCTCGCGGCCCCACCGGTTCTCCGTGTTGGTCATGTGGCGCGGCTCGAGCCACTTCAATTTGGCCACCGGGAGCACGACCTCGCTAGGCAGCAGTTTGCCCCAGCTTTGCAGATTCCATGCGAGGGCCTCGTCGGACAGCGGGACCGCTTCCGGCTCGAAGACCAACGGATGCTTCTGTTTCAGTGCGGTGTCAAAAAAAGCCCGGGGCACGCCGCTGTAGGTGTCGCCGTTGACGCCGTCCGCACCGATGGCCTTGGCCAGGCGGACGATTGCTTCCCAGTCGGACAGCCCGGCAGTGCGGGTGCCGTTGTCCCAGGCCATGGTGGGGATGAAGACCTTCACGTTACGGCGGTGGAAGTCCGACACGGCGCGCTTGAGGCCCTTCAGGCCGCCGGGCAGGTCGTTCGCGAGTTTGAACTGGTTGCGGTCGTCGATGCCGATGTTCGGGTAGACATACCACAGGAGCACGCTGTCAATGCCGCCATAGCGTTTATCGAGGTCGTCGAGATAGCGGTCAACCGTGTAGCGGCGCTTCACCGGATCGTAGAAAAACCGGTCCTCTACCATCATCTGGGCATGGATAAAATTGCTCTGAGACCACTTGAGGTCCTCCCGCTCATAGTTGGCCCCGCGGTAACCGATGCGGATAAGGTGCTCGTGACGCCACTCCCGGAAGTCGCGCAACCACGCCGGTGCCGCGGCATTCACATCCTGCTTCCATTGGCCGATCGTCTGCTGGGGCCAGCCCGGCATGCTGACCGGCAGAGGCAGGTGCGGTCCGTTGCGCGCATGGGAGAGCTGGAACTCGATTATGCGGGGGGCAGGGGCGCGGGACGGCTTGCTCATGGGCGGAAGGCGGGGGGCACGCCGCTCAGGTTGGCAGAAACGAGGGGAGAAGGCATGGCGAAAGTGAACAAAGGTCCGACACGGCGGCCGCCGGCGGGGCGCAAGCGGCCGTGATCCGGGTAGAACGTGCAAACGTTTGCCCAAACAGGGTGGACTGTCTAATCAAATCGTGCCTTGCTTGCCGCAGACAAGGCACGCAATTTTTCCGCCGCCGCTGCCGGCGCCAATGGCACTCGACCCGCCGTCGTCAGCACTCCGGCAGAAACTCACGCTCCCGCATGAAAAAACCCTCCAGTCTGATCGATGTGGCCCGCCGCGCGAAGGTGAACATCTCGACGGTGTCGCGCACCATCAATCAGACGGGCAAGATCGGACCGGAGACGCAGGCCCGCGTGATGAAGGCCATGCGTGAACTGGGCTACAAGCCCAACCGGGTCGCGCGCCGGCTGCGGGCGCGCGATGCGAGCACCCATTTGCTGGGGCTGATCATCCCCAACATCCAGAATATCTTTTTCGCCGACCTGGCCCGCGGGGTGGAGGACGTCGCCTACAAGAACAATTATGCCGTGTTGCTCTGCAATTACGACGAGGATGAGGCCAAGGAGCGGTTCTACCTGGACGTGCTGCAGTCGGAATCGGTGGACGGCATCATCCTGCCCCCGATCCACGAGACCGATCCGGCGGTGTTGCAGGTGGTGCGCAACGGCACGCCGGTAGTCTGCGTGGACCGCAGTCTGTCGAGCGGAAACCTCGACAAGGTGGAGGTCGACAATCACACGGGGGCGCTGAAGGCGGTCGAACACATCATCGCCCGGGGACACCGGCGGATCGGCCTCATCGGCGGCCCGGCGGACTCCTCGACCGGCCGCGAACGCCTGCGGGGTTACAAGGACGCCCATGCCCAGGCCGGTCTTGCGCTCAAATCCGACCTGATCCGTTTCGGCGATTACAAGCAGGACAGTGGCGAGACCATAGCGCATGAACTGCTATCCCTGCCGGACCCGCCGACGGCGCTGTTTGTGTGCAACGGGCTGATGACGGCCGGCGCGCTCGAGACCATTGCGGCCCTCGGGCTGAAGATTCCCAAGCAGATCGCCCTCGTGGGATTTGACGAACTGCTGCTCGCCGACGTGTTCAATCCGCCGCTGACGGTCGTGCGCCAGCCCGCCTATGAGGTAGGCAAATGCGCGGCAGAGCTGCTGCTGAAACGCATCGAGGATCCGACCCGACCGGCCACCAGCCTGAAGCTGCTGCCCGAGCTGATCATCCGAAAATCCTGCTAACCGTTTCACCCGGGGTGGAATTGTGCGCTTGACGCACGGCAGGGGCAAACGTTTGCATGATTTTGCCTGTTAGGCCGCCCCGGGCAATAGCCCTGCCTCGCCGCCCCCTCTTTCCGCTTCCCATGTCCCTCCCACCGCAAGTCGTCGTCGTCGGCAGCATCATGCAGGACCTGACGTTTGCCTGCGGGGAGTTTCCCGGGCGAGGGCAGACCGTGATGGCCCGGCTGGCCGTCGGCCAGGGAGGCAAAGGGTCCAACCAGGCCATCGCCTGTGGGCGCATCGGCGTGCGCACGGTGTTTGTGGGCGCGATGGGGCGCGGCGCCTACGCGGCTGAGGTGGCCGGGTTTTACCGGCGCGAAAAAATCGGCTGCCGGCTCGCGCTAAAAACGGACCACCCCACGGGCACGGCCGTGATCCTGCTCAACGACGAGGGACAGAACATCATTGTGATCGAGCCGGGGGCCAATGCCTGGCTGGCGCCGCGGGATGTGCCCCGGACGCTGCTGGAGGGCGCAAAAGTGGTGGTCACCCAACTGGAATCCAACCAGGCGACCACGGCGCACACGCTCCGCCTCGCGCGCCGGGCCGGCGTGACGACAGTTTTGAATCCCGCGCCCATGCGGGATGATTTTGATCCGCGTTTGCTGCGGCACGTGGACATCCTGATCCCCAACGAGAGCGAGTTTGTCGCCTTGGTGCGGAAACTGCCGGGGATCCGACGCCGGAAGTTCGACGAGCGGGCGTTACATGCGATGCCGCGGGAAGCGCTTCATGCGCTGTGCCGGTTGCTGAAGGTGCCCACCGTGATCGTGACGCTCGGCCGCCGGGGCTGCTTCATTTCAAGGCGAGACGGACACGAGTCCATCGCGGCCTATCGCAGCCTGAAGATTGTTGATACCACCGGCGCCGGGGATGCGTTCTGCGGTGGATTCGCGGCGGGGCTGGTGCGCCACAAAGGCCGGATTGCCGCGGCGGCCCGACTGGGAACAGCGGTCGCGGCACTGTCGATTACCAAGCCCGGCGCGGCTCCGGCGATGCCCAGCCGGACCGAGCTAAGTCGTTTCATGAGGAATGTCGGCACGGCTTGAAGGCCGGGCCACAATTCACCCGGGCGCAATTTGTAGCCAGGTGAGGCGCCAGGAGCCGTCGGTCCGGCCGCCGGCCTCGAAATAAGGTCGGAAGGTCAACGCCGGGCGATAGCCGAGGTTGAGCCGCACAGCGGGTGCCTCGCCGCCGGCCGAAGTGTCGAGCAGTTCGAGCGCGGCGTCGGGATTGGACGGCAGGCGAATGGTTTCCTCAGTTTTGAAGCCGTCGATCAAGTCCGTGGCGTAAACCAACGGACCGCGGGTGATCGCCGCGTAGTCGAAGTGCAACACTTCCTGGCTGACGGAGGTGCCATCCGGCGCGCGCGACTCCTGCACGTTGCGGTTGATCTGCTGATGCAGCTTAGGGGGCATCGGCAATTGCAAGGTGATGAGGTCGCCCGCTTGCCAGACGCGATCCAGCACGGCGTAGGTGCCGGGTTTAGCTTCTCCCGTCGCCGCATCGTTGACCAGCACGGTCGCCCGTTCCGCCCAGCCGGGGATGCGCACCGCAATGGCAAACTTGGTGGCGCGCTCGGGTTGGACGGTGATCTGAATCGTGCCGTCGAACGGATAGCGCGTGGCTTGGTCGAGCCGGACCACTCCCGCCTGCGGCGTGGTCAAGGTCGTCTGGCCCGGACCGTAGAGATTGATGGTGATGCCGCCTGAAGCCGTCAGGCCGTAGGCGATCGCGGGCAATTCCTCGAGGGCCCACGGACCGCTCGATTTGCAGCAGCGCCAATAGGTCGTAAACACCCGGCGGCCGTTCGGAAAGGAGTAGTAGCACCAGTTGTCACCATCGGGAGCCTGCGCCCCGATCAGGTCGTTGTAGGCGGACTTCTCGATTTCATCGGCATACTTGGCGTCGCCGGTGATGGCCAGCAGCACACGATTCAATTGGATCCACGAGAAAGTGGAACAGGTTTCCACATACCCGTAAGGGCTGAAGACATTCGGCGGGTTGAAGACCTCACGCGAGCGATGCGCGACCCCGCCCCACGGGCCGCCGCCGAGCGTCAGGTGGTGCTGCCGGATGTTTTCCCAGACCTTGAGCACGGCTTGCAAGTAGGTGGACTCGCCGGTCGCCTGATACAGTTTGGCCAGCCCGACCAAATTCCACGAAAGCTGGTAGGCTTTACCGGTCCCGATGAACGCGGCATCAGTGCCGGCCAGCGCCTGCGGCAGCAGTTCCAAGGCGGGGGCGTCGCTGGCCTGCTTCAAAATCAATCTGGCAAGCTCCAGATATCTTGGTTCCCGTGTGACCTGGTAGAGTTCGACCGCCGGATCCAGCAGGATGGTGGCAGAGAGCCCGTGGTGATTGCCGAGGGTGGTGATGTCGATTTCGCCGGTGGAGAAAGTTTTCCAGCACAGATCACCGATCTTTCGCGCGGCAGCAATGCAGGCGGGGTGGGCGAGCACGCGGCCGGCTTCGAGCAATCCAAGGATGAGGTAGCTGTGCACCCAGACATCCCAGGTGCGTTTGGCCGGAGCGCCGTCCCACGTGCGCGGACCGGCCACTTGCCGGCACATGAAACGCCGCTCCGGCGCGTAGGTGCCGAGGTAGCCGTCCGCTCCTTGCACGCCGACAAGATAGTCGGCGACCCGGCGTAGGTTGTCCGTCAGTGCAGGATCCCGGGTGCGCTCCACGGCCCGGGCGGCGGCGCAAAGCCATTTGCCCGCATGCTCGCCATACCAGTCCCCTTCGTGGTTGTGCCGGGTGTGCTCCGGGCAGAAGAGTGCGATCGGCGGACTGGTTTCATCCCGGATGAAATGGTTGAGGTGCGCGGATTGATTGACGGTCAGCGCCCGCCCCAGCAGCCCGTCCAGACGGACAAGGGCGGGCGAGGGGAAGGTCATGGGGTGGTTCATGAGGGTCGGTTTAGATTGGGCGGACAAAAAAGTTGACACGAGGGTTAAAAATAAAAATGGTTGGTCGTGCAAACGTTTGCTTAAACCCGCCGTTTGCCGCCCACCTGCCAACCCGCTTCCCGCCTTTCTCAGGCCCTGCCCGGAATATTTAGTTACCCAACCCAAGTGCAAACGTTTGCTTACCCCTGCCTCATGAAAACATATCCCACCCGAGCCAAATCCGTCGCAACCCTGCTTGCGTCGTTGCTGTTCATGGCCGTCGCCGCCACCGGCCTGGCCCAGACCACCACCCCTCCGGCCGACCCCACCAAGGACAAGGACGACGTGACCGAGTTGCAAAAGATGACCGTCACCACGGGCTACCGCTCGCCCAAGGCGATCGACCAGATCCCCGGCGCGATCAAGCTGATCTCCATCCAGGAAATCAACAATGCCCAGCTCCTGACCGAAGACGCGACGGCGGTGCTCGCCCGGACCGTTCCCGGTTATGCTCCCTCCACGCAGCAAATGCAGAATACCGGCGAGACCCTGCGCGGCCGCGTGGCTCTCCGCCTCTTCGACGGCATCTCCCAGACCACGCCGCTGCGCGAAGGCAGCCGCAACGCCACGTTTACCGACCTGGATATCGTGGCCCAGATCGAAGTGATCAACGGGCCCTCGGCCTCGGAAGGCATCGGCGCCGCGGGTGGTATCATCAACTACATCTCCAAAACCCCGACCAAGGAAGGCAGTGAAGCCACTTTGCGCACCAAGCTCTGGGGATCGGGCCACGACGACAGTTCGGGTTATCGGGTGGGACTCAACTATGCCCATAAGGACGGCCCCAATGACCTGATTTTCGGTGCCTCCTACAAAAACGAAGGCATCTCCTATGACGCCAAAGGCCGGAGGGTGGGCTTTGGCGCCAGCGGCTCGAGCACCGATTCCGAATCGAGGAACCTGTTCATCAAGGCCGGCCACACCTTTGGCGACAACAGCGCCCAGCGCGTGACGCTGACGGTCAGCCAGTTCCGCATTGAGGGCCTCGGGCATTACATTCCGGATGGGCTGGGCAACCGGGCGCTGGGCATCACTGATTCGATCAAACGGGGTCAGCCCCCAGGTGGGAAGTCGGTGTTCAACGATTTCTCCCAATATGCCTTGGCCTACAACCACAGCGCGCTCTTGGGCGGCAAGTTCAACATCATGGGCTACAAGGCCAGCCAGAAAATGCGTTTCGTGGCCGAGCTCGCCGGCGTGGACAAATGGGATCCGCAATACGGCCCCCTCGCATCCTTTTTCGAACAATCGGAGATCAATTCCCAGAAGAAAGGCATCCGGAGCAACTGGGTCCGCAGCGACCTCTTTGCCGTCGAGGGCCTGGAAATGAACGTGGGCTACGACATCATGGAGGAGACGGCGCAGCAACGCCTGGCCATCACCGACCGGCTGTGGGTGCCCCCGATGAACTACACCAGTAACGCGCCCTTTATCCAGATGTCCTACAATCATGGGCCGGTGACCGTCAGTGCCGGCGTGCGCCATGAGGGCGGCGAACTCCAGGTGGACGACTACACCACCGTATATTTCGCCAACAACTCGTTTGTGAAGGGCGGAACGCTTAAATACAGTGACACCCTGCCCAATGTGGGCGTCATCGTGCGGCTGCCGCAGAACTGGTCGGTCTTCGGTTCCTACAGCAAGGGTTTCACTCTGCCCAATGTCGGCATCCCGCTCCGCAACGTCAACACCCCCGGGCAGGAGGTGAATGGCATCGTCGACCTGCAGGCGGTGATTGTTGACAACAAGGAGGGCGGGGTGAGCTGGAGGGGAAAACAGTTCAGTTTCAGCACCTCCTACTATCGCTCCTATTCCGACCTTGGCTCGTCGCTGTCGGTCGATCCCGTCACGAGGGATTTCATCCTGCAGCGCCGTCCGGTCAAGCTCAGCGGCTATGAATTCACCGGGGAATACCGGCTGAATTCCGACTGGAAGTTCACGGCGCTTTACTCGCACGCCAAGGGCTTCACCCGGACGACCTCGACCGGGCCGTTGATCCGCCAGCAAGGCATGGGCAATGTCAGTCCGGACAAACTCAATCTCTCCACGACCTGGAGGTTTATGCCCAAGGCCAGCGTGACACTTGACGTGGAGCGCATTTTTTCGCGCGACATCAATGTCGGCGCCGCCGGTGAGGAGCACACGGGTAGCCTCACCCTTGGCCACCTCACCGCCAGCTACTCCACGAAATGGGGCGACTTCTCGATCGGCTTCGAAAATGTGACGAACAAATACTACATCTTGCCCTGGGCGCAGATCGATCAGTTCCTGAACTATTTCTCCGGTCGTGGCCGGGTGATCTCGGTGTCGCACTCGAAAAAGTTCTAGTTTACGCTTCCCGGGCCCCTCGCTAAACGCTCGCCATGCTGCGATACATGACGGGCGTTTTATCCGGCGCTTTTCTCGCGCTCGCCTTGGTGGCGGCGCGCGGGGAAAACCTGGTGTCGGTGCGGGACGGGGTGCTGGTCGCGCCGCCCGAAGCAGCCTCCAGCACGGGTCTGGCCGCTACGGATACGCCCTTCGTCGTGCGTGACGGCGCGGTTTGGCGCTACGATGCATCAGGGGCGCGATGGGAAAACGTCAGTCCCCGGTTGGAGGGCTCGATCATTCGCGGGGTGTTGGCTTCCGGTTCCCGGTCGTGGCTTTTGCTCGGCCAGGCTCCTGGCCAGTTCTTGGAGCGGATGGTTCCCTTTGCCGTGGCCGAGGGGCCGCGCGACGACCAGCCGCCGCCGTTCCCGGTGCCGCTGCGGGTCGCGCACGGCGCCGTGCAGGGAGGCGTGCTTTATCTTGCCGGGGTTGATGCCGGCGGCGGCGCGCATTGGTGGTCCCTCAATCTGGGGGCGATTCGGCCGCAATGGACGATCCATCCGGCCTGGACCGACCGGTCGCAGGGCCTAGGCACGGTGGTGGCGCAGGATGCGACCCTGCTCCTCACGGCCCCTGCGCCCAACGGGGGGAGGGATGAACTTTGGCGCTGGACCGCGACGGAGGGATGGCTGCGGAAACGCACGCTGCCCGGCACGGTGGTCCCCGGCGCGGCGCGGCCCCTCGGCCAGGCGCACATCCTGTATTTGCTGCGTCTGCCGCCCGACGCAACGGGGTCGCCGCGCATCCAGCTTTTCACCTACCACACCACGACGGCCTCCGTCGCCGCACAAGGAGCGGAGCGGGCAGGGGACGCACTGCTCGGCGCCGGCTGGCGGAATGGCCTTGTCTGGCTGGATTCCGGGGCGACGTTCCGCACGGCGGAAATCCAAGGCAACAAGCAGCTGCTGCGGCCGCTCGATTGGGTGATGATCATCTTGTATTTCGCGCTGATCGCGGGGATCGGCGCCTACTGTTACCGCTCGGAGACCAAGAAGACGACCGCCGGGTTTTTTGTGGGGAGCCGCTCGATTCCTTTCTGGGCCGCCGGCATCAGCCTCTATGCGTCGAACTCCAGCTCGATCGGTTACATCGCGACCACGGCCAAGGCCTACGCCACGAACTGGACCTATCTGCTCGGGAACATCACCAATGTCTTCGCGCTGGTCTTTGTCGCCATCTACATCGTGCCGCTGTTGCGCCGCCTCTCGCTTACCTCCGTCTTCGATTATCTCGACCAGCGTTTCCACCGTTCCGTGCGGCTGGCGGGCAGCGGCATGTGCATCCTGATGCATCTCGGCGGGCGCATGAGTGTGATCCTCTTCCTGCCTTCGCTGGCCATTTCGACGGTGACGGGGATCGACGTGATCTGGAGCGTGCTGATGATGGGCGTCGTCACCATCGTCTACACCGCGTTCGGCGGGATGAAGGCGGTCATCTGGACCGATGTCGCGCAGGTGACCGTGAAATTTGGCGGGCTGTTCTTCGCCATCGCCTATGTCATCTGGGCGCTCAAGGGCGGCGCCGGCGAATTCATTGCGACCGCCGTGGCCGACGACAAGCTCAAGTTGATCGACTGGAGCTTCGACCTCACCAAGGCCACGATCTGGGGCTTCATCTTCCTGCAACTGATGGAGACGGTGCTGACGTTCCCGAAGGACCAGGTGCTGATGCAGCGGGTCTTCGCGACGAAATCGGAGAAGGACGCCAGTCGTTCGATCTGGTTGTTTGCCGCGATTGTCCTGCCCGGCAGCCTGATCCTCTATCTCATCGGCACCGGCCTCTACGTTTTCTATCACAGCTTCCCGGAACGGATGAATCCCCTGTTGCGGACCGACGCCACGTTGCCGCTCTTCATCGCCGCCGAGTTGCCGGCGGGCGTGACCGGTCTGGTGCTGGCGGGGTTGTTCGCCGCCGCCATGGGCACGCTTTCCAGCATTCTCAACAGTGTGGCGACTTTGGTCTCCGTGGATTTCTACGAGAGCCTGGCGAAGAAACCTGATCAGGCCACCAGCATTCGTCTCGCCGAGTGGGTCACGATCATCGCGGGCGTGATCGGCATCGGCCTGGCGATCCTGCTGTCCCGGTTCAGCATCAATTCTTTCCTGGATATCGCGATCGAGTTCGCCGGCCTCTTCGGCGGCGCTTTCGGCGGGTCCTACACGCTCGGGATGTTCACGCGCCGCGCCAACTGGCAGGGGGTGCTGATCGGCATGGGCTTCAGCTTCATCGCGACCTTCGTGGTGTGGTGGCACCATTTGGTTCACCCGTTCCTCTACCTCGGCATCTCGATCCTCTTCTCGATCGTGGTCGGGTATGTGGCCAGCCTCTTTTTCCCCGCTCCGACGGAGAAGTCGCTGCGGGGATTGACTGTCTTCACGCCAAAGGGTCAGTTGGCCGGGAACTCCGCCTGATCAACGTCTGGCCGCGGCCGCCGCCGAGAGCCGGGCGAAGACATACTCCGCTCCCTCGGTAAAGGTCAGCCGCCAGGTCGCCCAGTCATGCGGGCCGTCAATCACGCGCAGCTCGGAAGTGATGCCCGGCACGCGGCGGATCCGGTTGTAGAGGGTGTGCGCCTCGTAATCGAGGTCATGCGCCGCTTCCGCCGGGTCGGCCAGGGCCTTTTCGTCATCTCCCACCGCGATGAACATGATCAGCAGCCGGCCCGTGGCCACGAAACCCGGGATGAGGGCCGGGTAGTTTTTCGCCGTGTAGATCTCCGGATCAAAGACCAGCGACCCGTTGCCAAACGCGCCGAATTCGCGGGTGCTGGAGTCCGGCGGCGGCAGAGGAAAATACACCGCGGGGCTGAGCACGATGGCGGCGCCGAACAATTCCGGATGCGCGAGCGAGTAGCGCAGCGCGCCGTAGCCGCCCATCGAATAGCCCGCCACGATGCGGCCGGCCCGGTCTGTGCGGGTCGGGTAGGTGGCGTCCACGTGGGCAATCAAATCCTTGGTGAACGCGGTCTCGACTGGTTCGCCGGCCGGCAGCTTCCCGTCGGCGGATCCGGTGAATTGCGAATCAATGTAGTAGCCGGCGCGCCGGCTCGCGGTCGCATCGGGCATGATGGCCATGACCGGCGGGATCCGGCCGGCGGTAATCAGTTGGTCGAGGTCCGCTTTGATCTTGGTCCAGGCTGCCATCTTGTCGCCGCGTCCGTGCAGCAGATAAAGCACGTGATACTTCACCGCGCCGCTCGCATCATAACCGGGGGGCAGGTAGAGCAGGTAGGCGAGTTCCTGCTTGAGGCTGGCGGAAGCAAGGGAATGTTGCGTCACGGTCCCGGCCGGATGGGTGACTGCCGGCGCGGCGGCGCCGACCGCTGGCGCGCCGCCCATCAGGCTGACCGCACCGGCGATCCATCCCGCGAGCCCGGCGCGGGCCAAACCAGCAAGGATGCGATTGGTTGACAACGGCGTGCTCCGGTTGATGTCAACTAATAGTTTACTTAAGCCTCGGGGCGGGCGGCCTACTTCACGCATTCGGCAAATCTCGGCTGGGCGGCGGCGTGGCGCCGGTGCACGTCGGCGTAGATTTCGTCGATCATCGCGTCGATCGCGGCGGACGGCATGAATTTCTTCGTGAAACCGGGCAACGCGTCATCAATGGCCCGGGCGGCCGACAGGAAGTCGCCGATGAGCTCGCGGGGTGATTCGTCGCCGACCGAGATGCGGATCGTGGTCGGCGTGATGCCGGCCTCCTTGAGCGCCGCGGGGCTGAGTTCGGAATGCGAGGTGAGCGCCGGGCAGAGCACGAGCGTGTTGCTCTGGCCGAGCGACACCATGTGGCCGAACATCGGCGCCAGCGAATCAAAGAAGCGTTCCAGGGTGACGCGGGAGATCTTCGCCGCCTCGAAGTTGATCGTGAACAGCGGCGCGGGCAGTTCCAGGTAGGACAGCTTTTTGGCGATGGCGAAGTTCGGGTCGCCGGGGTTGGCGGGACCGGTGACGGTGACCAGCGGGTTTGACGCCAGCCAGCGCGCGAACACGAGAGTGTTGATGCACTTCTTCAGCATGCGCAGCTCGAGGGTCTTCATGCCGGTGAGCACCTCGAAGGCCTTGTCGGAATCGAGGAACGCGCCCTTGATGTAGTAGACGTTCCAGAAAAGCGTGTCGTGCCAGCTCTTGCCGGAAGGCGAGGTGTCGCCCTTGGGCAGGAACATGTCCTCGTTGCGGCCGATGACGACGCCGGCCGTGGTCGTGCCGTGGCCGGTGAGATCCTTGGTGTAACTGTGGATGACGTAGTCGGGCCGCTCGGCGGGATTCTTCTGCTGCAAGGGGCGGACGAGGAACGGTGTGCCGACGGTCGCGTCGCAGATAACGGTGAGGCTAGCCGCGTGCGCCGCGGCGCAGATGCCGGGCACGTCGAGGAACACGCCGTGCGGGTTGCACGGGCTCTCGAGATACACATAGACGCGGCGGCCCGCCTTGAGGCGGTCGGCGTATTGCTTCTTCACGCCGGCGAGGGCCTTGGTGAAGTCGCCGGCGGTGAATCCGTCGAAGAACACGACGCCGACGTCGAGGTTCGAGCGCTTGCCGAACCAGTCGTGGAGGAGTTGGTAGGCGCCGCCGTAGATGTTGCGCGAGGAGAGGACGACGTCCTGGTAGCCGACGAGGTGCGAGAGCGCGGCGTCGATGGCGCCCATGCCGGAGTTGAAGTTCCAGGCCATGTATTCGCCCGCCATCGGACCGGCCTCGATGTCCACGATGTGGTTGGCGAGGGAAATGGAGGTGGGGTTCATCAGGCGCGAGTAGATCTCGTGCAGGAATTCGCGGCCCTGGAAGGCGTCGTCGATCCACTC
>JANNDM010000087.1:0-31721 GCA_031387725.1 Verrucomicrobiota bacterium
GACGGTCAGGCTGCAGGCGACGACCGGGAGCCAGAGCCAGCGCGGCCCGGCTCCGAGGCGGTCGGGGTTGTCTTGGGCGGCCAACCAGATCTGGCCGGCCCCGAGAAAAATGAGGAGCAGGGCGGTGTGCGGACCGAGGCGGGCGTAGGTGATCCAGAACTCGATGCCATTGAGACCGGTGCGGTAGGCGGCGAGACCGGTCAAACCGTAGCCGGCGCAAAGCGAGCCGAGCAGGGCGAGCAAAATGGGCCGGCGCGTGTCTTCCGGCCGGGCGGCCAACCAGAGGAACAGGAGTCCACTGAGCAGCAGCACCCCGGAGAGTGCCAGTGGCATGCGGGCCACGTCCGGCCCGGCAATGACGCTCTCATGTCGCACGAGCAAATCGTCGATGCCCAGATCCAGACTGAGCGGCCCCTGGATGAACGTGGTCCAGGCCAGCAGGGTGGCGAGCGAGGCAAGGGTCAGGCCGGTGCGCCGCCAACCAATGACCAACGCGACCGGGGCCAGACCGAGCAACAAGAAACAGGCGCACGCGTTGGCCGACAGAGCCGCGTCATACGAGCGTGGTTGCACGAAGCGCACATTACCCGTCGACCAACCCCACCATCCGATCACTCCATACAGCGCCACGGCCATAAGCGGCAGCAAGTAGCCGTAGGCAACCGGGTGTTGCCTGAGTCGATTCAAAATGGGCAGCATGTGGAGCTCCCCGAGTTAGAGGTGAGCCTAATCGGCTGGCAATGGTTTTTAGGGGATTTCACCCAGAACTGGCCGGGAGTATCTGCAAAGGCTAATCCCAATTACTCATCGTGCTTGGACGATAGCCCAGGTGCCTTGGGGTAGGGCGGAGCGGCCCGCTCCGCCGCGGCGCACCGGGCCGGCGACAAGTGCAGATGCCTTGTCGGTGCGCCCTACCGCGCCAAAGTCGCAAAGCGTAGGGTAATTGGTATAAGTTGTGTTGTAGCCGCTGGAAAAGGTGGAGCGTGCTGACCTTAGCACGCTTGTCATGGGAAAACGCCCTGAGGTCAGGGCGTTCCACCCAAAATCTGGCTACACTTAAACTGCCCTAAACGGATCACATGGCTCGGGGCTGGCCCGGCGATTCACCGGGATTTGCGGGCCGGGAGGTTGATGGGCACGAGCACGACCGGGCAGGGGGCCTTGCGAATCACCCCGTGGGTGGTGCTGCCGATGATCAGGTCGTAGGCGGCGGTGTGGCCGTGGGATCCGGCCACGATGTAGTCGGGACGGATGGCGGCAGCCGTGCGCAGGATGACACTGACGGGATCCCCCTCGTGCATGACGACCTTGGTCGCGGGGCAGCGCTTGTTGAACCAACGGCCCAGCGCTGCCAGCTTGTGGGCGGCCAGCTTGCGGCCTTCGCGGGTGAGGCCGATCACCTGACCCGCGTCGAACGCGTAGTATTCACTCATCACCATCGGCGGGGGCGGCACGACGTGTAGGATGACCAGCCGGCCGCCCAGCGCCTTGGCCAGGTCGGCCGCGGCATTGCAGACGCGCACCGTCGCGCCCGAGAGATCAACCGGAACGAGGATCTTTTTCATGGTGCCACACCCTAGCCGGTTTCACCCCGGCCGCTACGCACCGCTTGGCAGAGTCTGGTCCGATCTTGCCGTCGGTCAGAAACGCGCTGCGCCCACACCCTGGGTCAGTGTGGCGTGGGTCGCGCGCGGCTGACAGGCCCGTTGCCGCAAAATATGCGCAGGATAGGGCAACTGGCGCCGAGTGAACGGGAGCGATTTCTGGCAACATGATTCCGATGAAAACTCCACGCGTTCTCACCGCCTTAGTGCTTGCTATCCTCGCCGTGGTCGCGGCTTTGGCCACGACCACCATCATCCGGGCCGCCGAAGGCCCGGCCGACGCCAAGGGGCCGGTCCTCCTCCCGCTTGAGGTGCTCAACCTGCCCGTCGAGCAGGCCATCCTCACCGCGCCGCCCCATGTGCCGCCCCCGATCAACCGCAAGTATGCGGCGCGGGTCGTCATCAACCTCGAGGTGCGCGAGGTCGTCGCGCGGCTCGCCGACGGCGTCGAATACACCTTCTGGACCTACGGTGGCAGCGTCCCCGGCTCCTTCATCCGCATCCGCGAGGGCGACGTGGTGGAGTTTCATCTCAACAACCACCCGTCCTCAAAGCTCCCGCACAATATCGACCTGCACGCCGTCACCGGCCCGGGCGGCGGCGCGGCCTCGACCTTCACGGCGCCGGGCCACAGCTCGCAGTTCACTTTCCAGGCGTTGAACGCCGGCCTCTACGTCTACCACTGCGCCACCGCCCCGGTGCCGATGCACATCGGCAACGGCATGTATGGCCTCATCCTCGTCGAGCCCAGGGACGGGATGCCCAAGGTGGACAAGGAATACTACGTCATGCAGGGCGAGTTCTACACCACCGGCAAATACGGCGAGGAGGGCCTGCAGTCCTTCGACATGGCCAAGGCCATCGACGAGCGCCCGCCCTACATCGTGTTCAACGGCTCGGTCGGCTCCCTCGTCGGCGACAAGGCCATCACCGCCAAGGTCGGCGAGCACGTCCGGATCTATTTCGGCGTCGGCGGGCCCAACGTCACCTCGTCTTTCCACCTTATCGGCGAAATCTTCGACAAGGTCTGGCCCGAGGGCGGCACGAAATGGATCCAGGAAAATGTGCAGACCACGCTCGTGCCCTCCGGCGGCGCGACGCTCGTCGAGTTCAAGGTCGATGTGCCCGGCACCTTCATCCTCGTCGACCACTCGCTCACCCGCGCGTTCAACAAGGGGGCGCTCGGCATGCTCAAAGTGACCGGCGCGGAGGATCGCGTCGTCTATTCCGGCAAGGAGATCGACGCCGTCTATATCGGCGCGCAGGCCGAGTCAGGCTCCGATTCTGCAAAGCGCGAGGCCGAGCTGAAGGCGTTGTTCACCATCGAGCTCAAGACCAATCCCAAGCTCGCCGGACTCACGAAGGAAATCCAGGCGGAGAAAGGCAAGCAGGTCTACATGGGCCTCTGCTTCGCCTGCCACCAGCTCGACGGCAAAGGCCTGCCCGGCGCTTTCCCGCCCCTGGCCGCTTCCGACTACATGCTGGCCGACCGTGACCGCGCCATCCGCACCGTCCTCAAGGGCCTCAGCGGCCCGATCACGGTCAACGGCGTGACCATCAACAGCGTCATGCCGCCGCAGGAAGCCGTCCTTACCGACACGCAGATCGCGGATGTGCTCACGTATGTGTTCAACGCCTGGGGTAACAAGGGCGATGCATTCACCACGGACCAGGTGAAGGCCATCCGCAACCAGATCCACTGAGAATCCGGCGCCGAAATCATGCCCGCCGCCACTTCAGGGCCACATGCGGCCCCCGCCATTTGTAACGTATTGCGTTACAAACGGGCGGGAGGCCTGTTCGCGCTGCTGCTTGGCGTGCTGGCGGCAGGCGGGGAAATGAAGAATCAAAAATCCGAAAGCGATCATGCCGCGATGCGGCTCATCCCGGCCGGAACTTACGCGCCGCTGCAGCGCACGACCAAGGAGGCGGCGGAGGTGGCGGTCGGTGCATTCCTGCTCGACGAGCTGCCGGTCACCAACGCGGAGTTCCTCGCGTTCGTAACGGACCATCCGCATTGGCGCCGCTCGCAGGTGAGCGGGCTTTTTGCCGATTCCTCCTACCTCGAACACTGGGCCGGCGACCTCGAACTCGGTCCGCAGGCGCCACCGGCCGCGCCGGTCGTCCGCGTCTCCTGGTTCGCCGCGCGGGCCTGCGCCCGCGCCGCCGGCAAGCGGCTGCCGACGACCGCCGAGTGGGAGCTGGCGGCCGCCGCGGGTTACACGCGGCCCGACGGCCGGAACGACCCCGAGCTGAAACGCGACCTCTATGCCTGGCTCGCCCGCCCGGTGCCGGCGGTGCTAGGCGGGGCGGCCGTCGCCCGGCCCAACTTCCACAGCGTGCGCGGCCTGCACGGCTTGGTGTGGGAATGGGTTGACGACTTCAATACCGCCATGGTCACCGGTGAATCGCGGGGCGATGCCGGCCTCGAGCGCGACCTCTTCTGCGGCGCCGGCTCCGTCGGCGCCAAGGACCCGGCGGACTACGCCGCCTTCATGCGCGCCGCGCTGCGCTCCTCGCTCAAGGCCAACAACACCACGACTTCGCTCGGCTTCCGCTGCGCCAAAAACCTCCCATGAAAATCATCCTGCCCACCTTCGCTGGCCTATGCCTCGCGAGTTGTCTCTTGGCCGCCGAAGCGGCGAAACCCCCCGACGCCTGCTGCGCGGCGATGGCCGCCACACCATTCACGCGAAATTCACTCTACCAGCTCGGTGTGACATTCACCGATGATACGGGTCACTCCGTTGCGCTCGCCTCGCTCCGCGGCCGGCCCGTCGTGCTCAACATGTTTTTCGCTTCCTGCGGCTACGCCTGCCCGCTGACCGTCACCGACCTGCTCGCCATCCAGGACCAGCTGCCGGCCGAACTGCGCGCGAAGGCCGTCTTTGTCCTCGTCTCCTTTGATGTCGCCCGGGACACCACCGCGGTGCTGGCGAAATATCGTTCGCAGCGCGGGCTTGACGGCCAGTGGGTGCTGCTCCGCGGCGATGACGACTCCGTGCGCGAACTCGCGGCCCTCGTCGGGGTGAAATACAAACAGGAAGCCGACGGCATGTTCGCCCACTCGAATCTCATTACGATCCTCAACGCCGAAGGCGAGGTCGTCCACCAGCGCACCGGCCTCAAGGGCGGGCTGGATGAAGCCGCCACCGCCCTCGCGGCCGCAACGCGGGGCAATTGACTCCACGCCGCGTCCTTCCCCGGCGGCAACAAAGGGTTGATTCAAGTCAAGGAATGCGGTCGCGGACTGGGGTATGGTGAAGGCTAACACCGGGCGCGGCACCGCTTAGCGCCTGGCCGAACCATCCGACTCCTCCCATGAAAACCATGTCCCGTTTGCCCGACCTCGGCCGGTTCCTAGTTGCTGGCGGAATCACCGCCGTGTTGTTCTTCACCGCCCCCGCCCGGGCCTGCGAAGCGTGCAACAACCTGTTGGCCCGCCGCCTGCTCGGCGGCAACAGCCCCTCGGCCCATGCCGCCGAGCTCGCCTCCCTGGTGAAAAACTCCGGCTGGAACGGCGCCGAAAGCCTCCTCTCCTTCGCCGGCGGGGCGCCCCTGCAATTCAACGCCGAGGCCGGCACCGGTGGGGGCGGCGGCACGCCAGCCGCGACGCCGGGGCATCCCTTCCAGGCGGTCATCGACCGTGATCAGAAGCTCGGCATGTGGCAGACCAGCTATGTCGTGCCCGGCACCAAGGCTGACAAGAAGTTCAACCTCGAGATGCGCGAGAGCGATGTGTTCATCGGCAACGGCGTCGTTTACAGCGGCTTCACCGTCAACGGCACCATCCCCGGTCCCACCCTCGTCGCCGAGGAAGGCGACGTGGTCGAGATGACCGTCGTCAACAAGGGGGACATCCCGCACGGCGTTTCCATCCACGCCGCCTACACTCAGACTTCGAAATATTTCGGGAAGATCCCCGCCGGCGGCACCAAGACGCTCCTCTTCCGTGTCAACCATCCCGGGGTCTACATGTATCACTGCGCGCCCGGCGGCCACGCCATCCCGATGCACACGCTCCTCGGCCAGTATGGCATGTTCGTCGTCAAGCCGAAGACCGTGAAATTCAAGGCGGAGGAAATCATCGGCCACAAGCCCGACGTCGAACTCTATATTGTGCAGCACGAACTCTACGCCAGCGGCAAGGACGCCGTCGAAGGCCACGCGGCCTATGTCATGTTCAACGGCAAGCTTTTCCGCTACGTCGAAAGCCCCCTCAAGGTCCGCCCAGGCGACTTCGTGCGCATCAACTTCCTCAACGTCGGGCCCAATCTCATCTCCACGTTTCACCTCGTTGGCATCATCTGGGACTACGCCTACTGGCAGGGCACGCCGACGCCCGAGAACACCTTTACCGGCGGCCAGACCGTCACCGCCGGCCCGTCCGACTCGTGGGTCGTCGATTTCCGGGTGCCCCCCGACGAGGGCAACTACCTGATCGTCACCCACGCCTTCGGCTCCACGACCCGCGGCGCCATCGGGGTCCTTGCTGCGTCGAAGGACGCCCCGCGCACGCCCCCGCTGCTCGCCGACGGTCCCACCTTCACCGACGAGGAGATTGCCAAGCACACCGCCGCCGCCGTCCGCGTCATCTCCCCGTTCAAACCCAACAAGGACGAGCTCGAGAACCCCTACACACTCCCCGCCGGCCAGAAGAAACTCCGCGTGCAGATCATCGGCAATTCCTACTGGCCGAAAGTCGCCTCCGTGCCCCCCGGCACCACCGTCGAGTTTGTCAACGAGGACCTCTTCACCTTCGCCAGCGGTGAGTTTGCGGGCATCCACGATGCCGTCACCAGCGAGGCGCCGGAAAAGGCCCATTTCGCCTCCAAGATGCTCGGGCACGCGGAAAAGTGGAGCACCGTCCTGACGGTGAAGGGCGAATACAAATACTACTGCACGCCGCACCCCTACATGGAGGGCATCATCCGCGTCGAGTGACCTCACGTCGCGACCCGGGCAGGAATCACCCATGAAACGTCTCACCGCCTGTTTTCTTCTGGTCACCGGCACCGCCCTCGCGGCGGAGCCGGCCGATTTCGCCGTGGCGCTTGCGCAAGGCAAGTTTTCGGTCAACGCCCGCCTCCGCTCCGAAAGCGTCGAGCAGACCGGCCTGCGCGACGCGCAGGCGCTCACGCTGCGCACCCGCCTCGGTTTTGCCCCGGTCGCGTTCCATGGCTGGAAATTTCTCCTCGAGGCCGAAAACATCGTGGCCGCCGACGGCGACAGTTACAGCCAGGCGGGCCTGAATGCCGTCGGCGCCGGCCGTGCCGTCGTGGCCGACCCCGAGATCACCGAGATCAACCAGGCTTTTGTCGGCTACACTTCCGGCAAGACCACCTTCACCCTCGGCCGCCAGCGCCTCGTGCTCGACAACGCCCGCTTCGTCGGCGACGTCGGCTGGCGTCAGAACATGCAGACCTTCGACGCCATCGTCCTGCAGGACAAGTCGCTCGACCAGACCACGCTGACCTACGCCTGGCTCGACCGCATCAACCGCGTCTTCGGCGACCGGCACGCGCAGGGTTACTGGAAATCCTCCTCGCACCTCTTCAACGCCAGCTACGCCGGTCTGCCCGCCGGCACGCTCACCGGCTACGCCTACCTGCTGGATTTCAAGAATGTGGCCGCCGCCAATTCGTGCGCCACGTATGGCTTCAGCTTTGCCGGGACCACCAAGCTTTCCGACACGGTCAAGTTCGCCTATCGCGCCGAGTTCGCCACGCAGTCGGATTATGGCTCCAGCCTCCTGAGCTACTCGGCGAATTATCAGGTCTTCGAGGCCGGTCTCGTGGCCAAGCCGGGCAGCGTCACGCTCGGTCACGAAGTGCTCGGCTCGGGCAATAATGTCGGCTTCAAGACCCCGCTCGCCACGCTGCACGCCTTCAACGGCTGGGCGGATCTTTTCCTCGCCACGCCCGCCGCCGGCCTGCGCGACACTTATGTCAAGGTGGCGGCCAACCTGCCCGCCGCCATCTCGCTGCTCGCGTTCGAGCATTGGTATGAGGCCGACACCACCGGCGCCAGGCTCGGCTCCGAGTTCAATCTCCAGTTCTCGCGCAAATTCGGCAAGTCCGTGACCGGCCTCGTCAAGTTCGCCGACTTTCGTCGCGACAGCGCGAGCTTCCCCAACGTGCAAAAAATCTGGGCGCAAGTGGAGTTCGCCCGCTAGGATCCCCTTATGCCCGCCACCAAATTCAAGACCTTCGATGTCCGCCCGAACCTCGAGCGCGGCGAGGAGCCCTTCGACCTGATCCGCGGCCGGGTCGACGCGCTCAAGGCCGGCGAGGGCGTGACCATCGTCGCCCCCTTCATGCCCGCGCCGCTGATCGAGCTGCTGAAAAGCGAGGGCTTCCAGTCCAGCCTGGAACGGCGCGCCGACGGGGCGTGGGCCGTCAGTTTCTGGCGGGAGGGACCGGCATGAGCGCCGCCCTGCTGCCCGTCGACACCGCTGGCGTCTGCCCGTTGCTCGTGCCGGCCGCGAACGTCGCCCACGGCATCGTCAGCCAGGCGGTGCTGACCGCGCCCGGGTTGCGCGTGACGCTGCTCCGCTTCGCCGCCAGGCAGGAGTTGTCCGAGCACACCAGTTCAGCCCGCGCGCTCGTGCAGGTCTTGTCCGGCAGCGGCGACTTCACCTTCCACGGCCGGACGCGTTTGCTGAAGGCCGGCGACCTGCTGCACCTGCCGCCGCGCCTGCCCCACGCCGTGCGCGCGACAGAGGACATGACCATGCTCCTCACGCAAGCCACCGCCGCCGAGCGGGTCGACGCTCAGGGTTCCAGCTGAAACCCGGGGCCGGCCTCGTAGGAGAGCACGGTCAGCCGGCGGGGCTGCGCCCGGACCTCGGCCGACCAGGTCCGTGGCGGGGCGGCGGGATCGGGGCCGGTGGCGACGCTGACCTTGATCTGATGCGGACCCGGCGCCAGGGGCACCCGCAGTTCGCCCACTGAACTGCCATCGGATTTAAGGCCCTTGGGCTGGAAGACGTATTCCTGCCCGCGGCCGTCCACCTCGAGCCGGACAACGACCGGCGCGCGGGTGCGCTGCGCGGGCAGCGCCGTGCGCATGTGCACGGGGCGCTTGTCCTGCGCGGGATCCGGCAGGGCCACGGCGGCGCCCGAGAGCCAGTCACCGTTGGCGCGAAAGGTGAAAACAAACTCCGCGTCGGCCGGTGCCGGATTGCGGAACGGGGTGTCGCTGACGACGAGCAGGATCGCCAGCCCGAGCGTGGTCACGAGCAAACCGACGCCCCCCGCCAGCCACGGCGAGCGGACCGCCGGGGCTGGAGCGGGGGTTAGCGCGCGCAGGCGTCCCGCGGCGGCGGTGAGGAGCTGCGGGCGCAGGGGATCGAAATTCACGTGCGCGACCCGGCGCGGATCGGCCCGATTGGGGCGGAAGGCCGGCTCGCGCGTGCCGTCAAGCCGCGCCGGCAGCCACGCGGTGCCCTCCTTGCAAAAGGCCTCGCTCGAGCCGCAGCCCACGATGAGCACGCCGGTCGCACCCTTCCGGATGAGACGCTCCACGAGTTTGGGTTCGATCCAGCCGACGCACGGGATGGGCCGCACCTCGTAGCCGGGCAGCCTCCGGGCCCACGCGACGGGATCGAACAACTCCCAGCCGCCGTCGGACTGCGCGCAGACAAAGGCCAGCGCCGGCGCCGTGCCGCGGGCCACCGCGGCGAGGACGAACGCCTCAAGTTCGTGCGTGACCTGCTGCGCGTCGAACCAGGGGAGGCCGATGCCCTGCGTGTCGCACGCCCCGGCGCACACGCCGCAACCAATGCAGCGGTCGGGATCAATCTGCGCCTGCGAGGGGAACGGTTTGCCATCGGTGCGCGGCACCATCGTGATCGCACCAAACGGGCAATCGTGCGCGCAGAGCGTGCAGGAGAAGCAGCGCGAGACGTTGACGGTCGCCTGAAACACGGCGCGCGGCCGGCGGCGGGCCAGCCACCACGGCACGGTCATCAAGCCGGTCGCGGCCAGCAACGCCGCCAGCCAGATGCCGCCGCCTGACAAACGCGCCGAGACGGCCAGCGGCCAGAGATACCACCAATCCAGGGTGAGCGTGGCGGGTTTCACCGCCATCTGCGCCACTGCGGCGTTGGTCGCGGGATAGACGAGGGCGGCCGCCAGCACGGCGCCGGTCAGCCACGCGGAGAGCCGCCAGTCGGGCAGGAGCTGGGAGCGGCTCAACCGCGCCAGATGCAACACCAGGCCGCCGGCGATGCCCAGCGGCAACGCCAGGTGCAGAAAAAACACCACGAAGAACAACAGCGACGGCACGGTGCGATCGGACGCGAACAACCGCAGCAGCGGCTCGCCGAACACGGGCAACGCGTCGAGGGCGCGGATGCTGTCGAGGGCCAGCAGCTGGGCGCGCTGGTCCCACACCAGCCAATAGCCCGTCCAGCCGATGAACCACACGAGCCCGAGCAGCGCGATGCCACTGACCCACGCGAGCCAGCGGGCGTCGGCAAACTTGCGGGCGAAGAAAGTCCGCCCGGCGTGCGCGAGCACCAGCAGCATGGTCAGGTCGGACGAGTAGCGATGCACGCTGCGCACGAGGCCGCCCAGGGAGCGGGGCCCAAGGTCCGCCAGCGAGTGCCACGCCAGTTGCACGCTGGCCGAATACCAGATGAGCATCAGCACCCCGGAAAGCGTGGCGAGCAGAAGCATGGCGTTCGCCGCCGGTCCCAGTTGGGCGAAAGGGTTGAGTTCCCGCGGCAGCCACCGCTCAAGCAGCGTGTCCATCCTCGTGCCCAGTCCGTCGGCCGCGACCAGAATCCGGGCGGCGCGGACGGGCGGTGGCGGCGGCGGGAGCTCAGGGATGCCCGCCGAAGGCCCCAGGGTATCCGCTAGCACCTCGCAATCGACGTCAGGGTGCTCGTGCGGGGTCGACATGGGATTCGGTGAGGAGGGCACGCAGGCCGGCGCGCAGCCAGGCGCGGTGGCGTGGATCCAACGTGAAGCGGTAGGCAATGTGACCGGAGCGGTCGACGAGGAGAAACAGGTTGGCGTGGTCGATCACGCCGGTCTGCGGATTGCGCGTCGCGGAGAACTGGAGCCGCGTGAGCAGGTCGTGCATCGCGGCGGGCTGGGGGCCGTTGACATAGCGGAATTCGGGATGGGTGAAGCCGCGGCCCTGCGCCACGAGGTCCATCAGCTCGGCCGTCTCGTATTCCGGGTTGAGGGTAAGCGCCACCACGCTCAGGCCGGCGCGCTCCACCGCGGGCAGTTCCTCCAGAAGTTTTTTCATTTCGAGAAAAATGTCCGGGCAGGTGGTGGTGCAGGTCGCATAGACACCGGTGACGAGCACGACGCGGCCGCGCAGATCGGCAAAACGGAACGCCGCGCCTTTCTGGTCCACCAACGGCGTGTCAGGCAGCGCCAGGCGGACGCGGATGCTTTCACCGGGGAAGGGGGGGAGCACCTGGCCGCGGATCACGTCGGTGCGGGCGTAATACAGCAGGCCCCCGGCGCAACCGGCGACCAAGACCAGGGCCGCCACCACCGCCCGGCGGTGCCCCAGCCAGAGGCCGGGTTCGAGCAGCCGCACAAACGTCTGGCGCCACAACAGGGCCGCCACGCCCACCACAAAGACGGGCTCACCCATCATGACCGTCACCGCCAGCCAGGAGATGCCGCCGGTGCGCGGATCGCCCCGATAGCACCAGAGCTGGAAATCGCGCACGAAGTCGCCCAGCCAGCCGCCCTCCGTCGGACCAAAGATGGTCAGGAGCAGAAACGCCTCATAACCGGCGAGCGCGGTAAGCAGGAAAACAAGCAAGCCCGGGCCGCCGAGAAACCGGCCGGCCAGGGCCCCGCGCCCGCCGCCGGCCCGTGGCGGCGACGCGGTGACGGGGGAAGTGGCATGGGCGGGGATGAACATGGCGGGGAGGGAGAATCGCCGGGCGGGAGCAGTGATCCCGCCCGGGTTGAGTTAACCCGGCTCATCGCACCGGCCAGACATCGGCCAGTGCCTTCCAGTTCGCGAAGTAGTAGACCGCGAAGCACGCGAGGAAGATCAGGGTGAGAACCATCGTGCCCTTGGTGGCGTAATGCTCGTGGGCGAGCGAGCCGGGCTGGCTGCCGGCTAGCGCCGGCGGCGTGCCCCAGTCGGCCATCGCGCGGCCTTCGATCTTTTTCCCGAAGAAGAGGGTGCCGACACAGAGGAGCGCGAAGATCAGCAGACCGGTGAAGGCGAGGATGCCGCCGAGGCCCAGCACGCCGAGCCAGAGGTGCGCCGCGGGGCCGAAGACGCCCTGCGTGTCGATGTCCCAGGTGCGCCGGGGCACGCCCATCGAGCCGGCGAACGACATGCCGAAAGCGAGCAGCGTGATCCCGAGGCCGAAAATCCACGGCTGCACGCGGGCCCAGCCGCGGCCGATGAAGTCGCGCTGGAAAATCAGCGGGATCACATAGTAGGCGAGCGCCATGAAAGCCAGCGTGGTGCCGCCGACCACGGTGACATGGAAGTGGCCGGGGATGCGCAGCGTGTTGTGCGCGATGATGTTGATCTGCTGCGTGCCGAGGGTGACGCCGGTGATGCCGCCGAGGAAACCGAAAATAACCAGCGAGAGCGCGGTGCCGGAGAAGGCCGGGTTCTTCCACGGCAACGCCGCCACCCAGCCAAAGATGCCGTTGGTGTAGCCCTTCTCGCGCATCGCGACCTCGATGCCGGCCGGCACGGTGAAGCCGTGGATCATCGAGGCCAGCACCGCGAGATACATGGCGTAGGAGGTGTTCCAGATCTTCCAGGTCGCGCCGACGCCCGGATCAACCAGGAGATGGTGCGCCGAGGCCAGGTTGATGAAGAGAACGTAGAGCACAAAGGCCGTGCGGCAGACCGCCTCGTTGATCGGGCGCGCCCCGACGGTGATGTGCGTGAGCAAATACCAGACGGCGACCATCGCGCAGACGTTGACCTGCTGCGACTGGTGGCCGAGGCCCCACCAGATGAGGCGATACCACGCCGGGTCGGGCTGCGGTGTCCAGCCCATCGAGTAGGTGAAGGTCGGGATCATCACCACCGCGCCATGCAGCAGCGTGACGACCGCGATGATGGCGGCGGCGAGCGCGCCATAAGTCACGATGGGCATCGACCCCTCGTAGGCACCGTCCCGCTTGGCCACGTAGAGGGTGGCGAAGAAGTTAAACACGCCGGTCAAAGTGCCGACCGCCACCAAAATGATGCCGAGGTAAAACGCCGGATGCGCGAGCAGCGGCAGGTAGGAAGTCATCATCACGTCGGCCTGGCCGGCGAGGATGATGTAATCCACCATCACGGCACCGGTGATCATCATCAGGAATGACGCCCAGGCGACTTTGCGCGAGAAGAGCCGGGTGTTGAGCGGCGTGGTGCACGCGAAATAGAGGATCGCGACCTCGAAGAAGAGGATCCAGAGGATCAGCATGTTGATGCCGTGAAAGGTCAGGATGCGATAGAACCAGTCCACGGGCAGCAGGTGCACCGTCTGCCACCGGGTGAGGGCGAGCAGCAGCGCGGCGATGCCGCCCAGCAACAGGAACACGATGCCACAGACGGCGTTGAGCTTGATGAAGCGCTGGGCGTCGAGGCAGACGCCAAGGCCGGTCGTGCCGCAGATGCGGCCGGGCGTGCCGGGGGCGGCGAGGGAATGGGATGCAGTGGTCATGGGGGCGGTTATTCGACGAAGATTTTTCCGGACATGGCGTGGTGGCCGACACCACAGAATTCATTGCAGACGATGGTGAACTCACCCTTCGAGGTCGGGGTGAGGGTGAGCACATGGTCATAGCCGGGCAGCACATGGAAATTCATGTTGAGCGGTTGCAGGGAGAAACCGTGCTGCAGATCCAGGGACGAGAGATGGAGCCGGTAGGTCTCGCCCTGCCGCAGGCGCAGGGCGGGATACCACTGCCACATGCGACCGATCAGGTAGGCGTCGCCCCCGGCCGGCGGCTCGACGAGCGGCAGCGCGCCCATGAGCGCGTTGCCGGTCTGGTTCTGGTAGGTGCCGACGCGGTTGGCCGCCACGAATTTTTCCGTGCGGGCGAGGAAGTCGGCGGGCTTGACGGTGTAGGCTTCGCCGGTGCTGTTCTGTTTGCCGCGGAAATGCCAGTAGGGCATCATCAGCGACATCACGAAGCACCAGAGGATGGCGCAACCGAGCCAGATTTTCTCGTGGCCGGCCGGGGCATGGAACCAAGGGGAGGTGAGGGGGCGCAGGCTCATGGATGGGGCGATGGTTCAGGGCAACAGGGCGGGTTTGGTGAGCAGGAGTTCAATCCAGCCCCACACGGTGTAGGAGAGGACGGGGATGAGAACGCCGAGGACGAGCAGCAGCCAGGGGTTATCGAGCACCTTCTGCCACGGGTGGATTTTGGGTTCGTTGTTCATGGGAAATTTCAGGAAACGGGAGCACCATTCCGGCGCCACGCCGCGAGGTGGCGCAGCATGACCACGAGGAAAAATACCCCGCCGATCACCGCCACGAGGCCGCCAAGGCCCATGACGCTCAGGCCGAGATATTCACCGAGCGAGCGCACGTGCTGCTCGACCCCGTATTGTTTGCGCCCGAGGCCGTAGGCTCCGGCCAGCGCAAAGCCGAGGCCGAAGACCGCCTGGCCGGCGCCAAAGAGCAGCAGCTGCAGCCTGGCCCGCTGGGGCGGCACCGGGACCGCGCCGGCCGGTGCCACTGCGGTGCAGAAATCGTAGGCCGCCGCCATCAGCGCGATCGTCACCGCGCCGATGGCACAGTGGTAGTGTCCCGGCACGAGTGTGCTCGAGCCGCGGATCAGCGCACCGAGGATGAAACCCAGCACGGTCAGCGTCGCGCTGCCGGCGAGGCCGGCGAACCGGTAGTCGTGCCAGTTGACAGCACCGCGATGCCGCCACGTGTGCACGCCCGCCGCCCCCAGCACGACAAGCACCACGGGGAAGAGCGTCCAGCGCATCAGGTGCGTGGCCATGGAAAAATAAAGGGTCCCGGTCGTGCCTTGGAAGGCCAGCACCGGCATGACGGCATACGGCACCACCAGCGCCACCATCAGCGCCGTGGTGACGGATGGCGCCAGCACCTCGCGACCCGTCCAGCGGCGCAGCAGGTGCAGCCACAGCGCCAGCATGGTCGCGACGTTGCCCGCCTGCAGCACGTGCCCGCCGCCCCAAAACAGCAGTTCGTAGTAGGCCGCGGGCACTGCGTCCGGGGTGGTCCGCCAGGCCCCAAGAAATGTCAGGAGCGCGATCACGTTGGCTGCTGCCGCCGCCCGGAGCGCGACGACCACGGAGGGTGTCAAGGCTTGGTCATCCGTGCGTGCCGGGGTCAGCAGCGCCCAACTGAAAAAGAGACCGGCACCGGCAAACCAGCACACCAGTCCGGCAAAAAACACCGGGTGGTCGATCACCGGCACATAGTTTGAGAGCACCGGCAGCGCGCCCGGCATGAGCGCCCCGGTGAGCAGGCCCACCACTCCCGTGCCGGCCAGGGCAAAGGCGGCCGTGGTCACGCCGCGGGACAGCCGCGGCCCGAGGGCCAGTCCGAGAAAGGCGAGGGTGCCGGCCTGAAACCAGACCACGATCGCCAGATCGACATGCACCACCAGGGCGCGCTTGAAAAACAGCGGGTCGGTGAAAAGCCACCCCAGAAAAGGCAGCCGGCCGATGACCAACAGCAGGGAAAGCAATCCGGCCAGCACGAGACTGCCGATCGCGAAGAGAAACCAGCCCTGCGCCGGACTGATGCCGGGGCCGCGACGGGCGGCGGTCAATCCGACACTCGCCAGCGGGGCGGCGAGCGCTGAATGCCCGGACAGGGAAACCGCGGGTGGAGGCATGGACCTGTTATAGTGGAAAACCACCCGTCCGGCCTTGACCCAAGTCAAGGAGTGCCCGTCCGGCCCGCCACCACCGATGCGGGGCCGCGTTCGCGGTCGTCTTGGTCAGGGAAAAATCCGTTGCGAGGTCCAGCCGCCCGCGGTCCGGGTGCAGCGGACGCGTTCGTGCAGGCGGAAAGGTTTTTCCTGCCAGAATTCGATGTGCTCCGGGACGACGCGGTAGCCGGACCAGTGGGGCGGGCGGGGCACGGCGCCGAGGCCGTAGCGCAGCGCGATCGCCGCGCAGTTGCGTTCCAATTCGAATGAGTCGGCCATCGGGCGTGATTGGTGCGACGCCCAGGCGCCGATCTGGCTGAGCCTCGGCCGGGTGGCGAAGTAGGCGTCGGCTTCGGCGTCGCTCACGCGTTCCACCGGGCCGGACACGCGGACCTGGCGTTTGAGCGGATTCCAATAAAAGCAGAGACTGGCGCGGGGATTGGCCGCGAGCTCGGCCGCCTTCGGACTGCCCAGGTTGGTGTAGAAGGCAAAACCGCGTTCATCGACGCCTTTGAGCAGCAGCATGCGCACATGGGGCGCTCCGTCGGCATCGGCCGTGGCCACGGCCATGGCCGTCGGTTCGGGCACGCCGGTTTTCTCCGCCTCGCCCAGCCACGCCGTGAATCGGGCGATCGGATCCTGCCCGTCGGATGGCGGGGCGCTCATGCTCCGGTCGCCCGGCGGGCCCGTTGGAGGTGCACCCGGGCCGTGACCGGCTTCTTCGTCTGGCGCGTTCTCCGCAGCTTGGCGGGTTGCCGGCGGATGGCGTCCCACGGTTCGATTTCGCGCTGGGTCAGGTTGTTGATCACTTGTTTCAGGTTCCCAAACGAGGTGTCTCGGGTCACCGGGTCCAGCGATTTCATCTCGGCTTGCAACAGGACCAGGCTTTCCAACAGCGCCTGTTCGCCGGCTTGGAAGTAGGCCCGCCACGGGCTGGGACTGTCGGACGGGATCGAGGACGTGCCGGGTGGGTGGGGCAGGGACTGGTCCAAGGTAGAAAAGATTTCGTCGAGAGATTGGTCCAGGGCGAACACCAGCGTATCCGGATTCGCCAGCGGGGTGGTCACCTTCTCAATGCGCAGCAGGGCCTCCCAGCGGGCCCGGATCTGGGCACGGCGCTGCTGCAATGCCTCAATGATTTCCTTATGCATGTCGGGGCTACTATGCGGCCGCCGCCCCCGGACGTCTGCGCAGTTATTGTGAAGCACTTCGCGTCGGTTGCTGCCTCGGGTCCACTCAGGTCAGTTCGCACGCACCGCCGGCGCAGGCCGCGATGTCCTTGAGCGCGGTCTCGTCGGAGCTCTCCACAAGCTGTGTGTAGTCGACGGGTTGGTATTTCAGGCGGTTCCACTTCGACACGTCTTCATCCGTCTCGGCCGCTTCGCGCGGAGCCTGCGGGTAGCGCTTGGCCCCGTCGTGGGCGAAGAGCGCGACGCCGGTGAAACCCTCGCGGTGGCGCCAGATGTAGTCCGCGACGGCCTCCCACTGGTCGGGCGCCACTGTGCAGGTGTGCGACACGTTGTGGTGCAGGCCGGGCGAACGGGTTGTTACCGCCTCGCCGGTCAGCACCCAGTGCTTCTGGACGAGTTGCACGAACTGCAGGAAATCCACGGCACCGATCTCGTCGCGCAGGATGGCGTGGGCCGGCGCCTCGACCGGGAATGTTATCACGTCATCCGTGTCGGGCCGGTAAACCGAGGCCTCGGTGAGGTGGGGATTGGCGGTCTGGAAATGCTTGTAGACCGGGTCGGAGCGGCTGGCCTGCACGCGGCGGAAGTAATGCCGCGCGTGGTGCGGATGGATGCCGGAGGCGGCGCCGAGCAAGAGCGACGCCGTGCCCTCGGGTTTCACGCAGGTGACGCGCGTCGCGGGTCGGATGCCGATGCTGGCGGCGATTATCTGGTTGACCGTCCGGGCCAGGCGGGCCCCGCGCTCGAGCACGTCGGCGTTGAAGAGGATTTCCGGATTGTCCATGAACCCGCAGATGGAGACCCCGAGCAGCGCATCGCGCTCGTTGAGGTAGCGCGTCACCGGCCCGAGGTAGGGAATGTCGGTGTAGGCGGCCTGGAGCGTCCCGATGACGGTGGCGTCGATGCAGGCGGCGAAGAAATCGTCGGCATGGCGCAGGATCGCGCCGTTGATCGTGCTCAGGTTGCACATCTGCCAGCCGCTGAGGCGGGTGCCCGGCTCCACCGGGCCGGTGTAGCCGCAGGCCCGCAGGCGTGCGACTTCCACCTCGTCGTCCAGTTCCCCGCCGACCACGGGATGCAGGCCGATCTCGCAGCACGGGTTGCAGCCGAAGTCGGGATGGTCGGCGAAATAGAAACCCGGCTCGCCGAACTCCTTTTGGGCGGTGAAGAGCCGGCGGAACAGGGTGTCGTCGGCCGTGGTCCGCGGGAGCACGGCGGAATTGTTGGAGGCGGAACGCTGCGGATGCTTCTCGAACCAGGGGCCGGTCTTGGCATCCATCATCTCGTCATCGTCGGGCGAAAACAGGCAGATGGTGGCGGAGCGGCGGATGCCGCCGCTGAGCACCGAGCGCGCGGCAAACATGCAGATGTCGTAGACCTCGATGGGACGGAGCTTGCGGCCGCAGGCGCCGGTGAGCACGGCCTCGATGTCGAGCAGGGCCTGTTTGAGCGGCAGGTGACCGGGCGCCTTGCCGCCGGAGGTGCGGAGCGTGCTGCCGCGCGGCCGGACGGTCGAAAAGTTGAACTCGACCTTGAAGCACTCCAGGTGACTGCGCAGGAGCAGGTGCAGCGCGTCGCCCCAGCCTTCGATCGTGTCGCCCACGGCGTGGTGCACGACGGGCAGTTCCAGCTCGTCGTCGCGCACCGGCAGCGAGGGCAGCCGCTCGACGTGGTGCCGCTGCACCGAGAAGCCGCAGCCCGTCCCCGCCAGCAGGAGGAAAAGATATTCGCGGAAGAACTCGAGGCGGTCCACCGGACTGAAGGAGCAGTTGAAGAGGCGCGCGTGGTGGCGGAGAATGGCCTCGCCGCCGAACTGCAGCGAGCGCATCGAGGGCAGCACCTGGCGGGCGGTCACGGCGGTGAACGCCCGGTCGAGGGCCGAGCCCAGCGTGGCGTTGGCCAGCCACCGGGTGAGCCGTTCCCGGTCCTCCGGTCGCGCCGGGGCATCGTGGCGCGGGGCGGGCAACGGCTGGTCGAGCCGGGCGGCGAAGAATTTCCGGTGCATCCCGCGCACCCGCTCCGCCGCCTCGGGGAACAGCTCGCGGCGACCGAGGTCGGGCCGGTAGCGCGCATACTTGGCGGTGGCGATGTAGTCAGCCAGGCCGTTCTCGTCGTAATGGTTGAGCCGGCGCGCGGCCTTGCGCTCGCGGAAGATGATGTAGGAACGCGCGACCGCCCACTCGCCCTCGGCGGCGATGGCTTTCTCCACATTGTCCTGGATCTGCTCGATGGTGGGATGCCGGCCGGCGCGGTAGCACAGCTCGGTCATGTGTGTGACCCGCGCGGCGATGCGCTGCGCCTTGCGAAAGGTGGCGGCGTTGACGCCGTAGCGGGCCGCCGCATCGTCGCGGGTGGAATTGGCCGGGTGGCCTTGCTGCACCTCCCGGAAGGCGAGGGCGATGGCGCGCGTGATCTTGGCCAGATCCCAGGGCACCGTGGTGCCGTCGCGCTTGAACACGCAGCGGTCGGCGGGAGCGATGGCGAGGCTGGGGGCGGAACGGAGGTTGAAGCGGGCGAGCAGGGAAGCGGTGGAGTGGGTCATGGCGCGGAAAGACGCTGATGTTACCGCAGAAAAAATTTCCCGCTAACCATTCCTTGCTAAAAGAAACCAATCTCTGCGCATAAATTGTTTTCCACGGTCCGCGCGCGAAAATTTTTCAGGCGACACCGGCGGCCGGGGGCCGTATCTAGGCGGGTGCAATGCCTCCGCGTTCCCCCGACCACAAGATCACCGGCCTGATGGGTTCGCTGCGCTGCGGCCAGCTCTTCGGCGGACTGCCGGAAGCTGATCTCGCCGCGATCGCGGTCTTCACCGTCAGCCTGAGGCTGGCGAAGGGCGACTATCTGTTCCGCGAGGGCGAGCCGTCGCGCGGCTGCTACCTGGTCCAGAGCGGCGCGGTGAATGTCCACCGCGTCAACGCCGCCGGCAAGGAGCAGGTCATCCATGTCTTCCGGGCGGGGGAGTCCCTGGCCGAGGCCTCGCTGGCTTCCCCGACCGGTTATCCCGCCAACGCCCGCGCCAGCGAGGCGGGCACAGTCTTGCTCATACCCAAGGCCCCGATCCTCGACCTCATCGGCCGTCGGCCCGATCTCGCCCTGCGCATGCTGGGCTCGATGAGCGCCCATCTCCGCATCCTCGTCGGCATGCTCGACGACCTGACCCTCAAGGACGTGGAGACCCGCCTGCTGAACTGGCTGGTGAAGCACGGCCGCGGCGCGCCCGGCGGCGTCATCCGCCTGACCGGCACCAAGCGCGAGCTGGCCGCCGAGCTCGGCACGAGCAGCGAGACGTTCTCCCGTACCCTGGCCCGGTTTCGCACCGAAAAACTCATCGCCGTCGGCCCCCGCTCTGTCACTTTGCTCGCGGTTCCGGCCCTCGCCGCCCGCCTGCGGCGCAACCTCGGCGAGGCTTGAGGCGCAGCAATCGGCCCGAAGCTTGACCTGCCTCAAGGCCCGCCCCCGGCCGCTGTGGCAGAGTGGGGCATGTCCACCGCCACCGCCCAATCCGGCATCTTGCCGGACACCACCATCGGCCAGCTGGTCGCCGCCCACCCCCTCCTGGCCCGCCTTTTTGACCGGCTGGGCATCGACTACTGCTGCGGCGGCAAACAGACCCTGGCCGCCGCTTGCGCCCGCCGCGGGTTGGATCCCGCCACCACGGCCGCCCTGCTCGAATCCGCCACCGCGGCCCTCGCCGCCGGTCCGGCCGAGGTGGACGCCGCCGCCCTGGGCCTCGCCGCGCTGGCGGACCACATCGAGGCCACGCATCACGCCTACCTCAAGGCCGAGTTGCCGCGCCTCGTCGAGATGGCCGGCCGCGTCGCCGCCAAACACACGTGGCGCGACTCCCGCCTGCCGGAGCTGGCCTCGGCCGTGAACACCCTCGCGCACGAGATGATCAGCCACATGCAGAAGGAGGAAGCCGTGCTCTTCCCCCTGGTGCGGCAGATCGCGGCCGGCGCCCGCCTCGACCTCGCCGCGCCCATCGCGCAACTGGAATCCGAGCACGAGGCGGCGGGCGGGCTGACGGCGCGCCTGCGGGAACTCACAGACGGGTTCACCCCCAACGCCGAGGCCTGCAACACCCACCGGGCGCTGCTGGCGGGTCTGGCGGAATTCGAATCCGACCTGCACCGCCACGTGCACAAAGAGAACAACATTCTCTTTCCGCGCGCCTTGGCGCAGGCCGGAGCCGGCGGTTAAGCGGGCCTGCTTTCCCGGGGTCCGGCGGTGCGGACACCTGTCCCCTGAGGGCGAAGAATTATTCATCGTCAGGCCCACCGGGCTAATGCTTGTCTCCCGCTACAATTTGTAAGTTGCGCGGGCGATTGGGCGTGTTTTCCTTTGGGCGTGTCCACGCCCGGTGAAAATGCCAAACGCAGCCATGCCTTGGTCGCACAGCTCAAACGCTCGGATATCTACCGGGATTACGCCCAGGCTTTCCGCGACACGACCGGCCTGCCCTTCAATCTCCGGGCGATCGAAGCCTTTGACCTGCCGCACCACGGCGATCCGGAGGAGAGCCCCTTCTGCGCTCTGATGGCGCAGACCAACCAGTCCTGCGCGGCCTGCCTTCAGTTGCAGCGCAAGGTCGAAGTCGAGGCCCAACTGGAGCCGAAGACCCTCAAGTGCTTCGCCGGGCTCTGCGACTCCGCCGTGCCGGTGCGCGTGGGCGACAATCTCGTGGCCTTTCTGCAGACCGGCCAGATCCTCCTGCATCAGCCCAATAAGCGCGAATTCAAGAAGCTCACCCGCGAGCTGCTCAAATACGGCGTCGAGACGGATCTGAAGCGGCTCGAGGAGGCCTATTTCCAGACCCGGGTGTTGAAGAAAAAGCAATATGATGCCGTGCTCCGCCTGCTCACGATTTTCGCCCAACACCTCGCCTCGCTCAGCAACCAGCTCATGGTCACGGCGGAGCAGGTCGAGTCGCCGCTGGTGAGCCGCGCCAAGCTCTTCATCACCGAGCACCAGGACGAGGAGGTCTCGCTGCGGCAGGTGGCCGCGGCGGTGAACACGAGCGCGTTTTATTTCTGCAAGATGTTCAAGCAGGCGACCGGCCTGACCTTCACCGACTACCTCGCGCGCACGCGCATCGAAAAGGTGAAAAACCTGCTGCTTAATCCGCACAAGCGCATCAGCGAGGTCGCTTACGAGACCGGGTTTCAGTCGCTCTCGCAGTTCAACCGGGTGTTCCGTCGCGTGACCGGCCAGTCGCCGACAGTCTGGCGGGCGAAGCTCCCCCGGGCGGGCTGACCGCGCTGCCGGACCGGGCCGCCTCCAGCTGTTCGATCTTCTCCCGCAGGTGCCGCACTTCGCGGATGAGATGGTGGATTTCCGTCTCCTCCTTCAACTGGGCCTTCTCGAGGAAGAAACTGGCGACATAGGCCGTGAAGGCGCCGAAAAAACTCAGACCGAATACGACCAGCACCACCGCCACGATGCGGCCGGTCGCCGTCACCGGGTAGTGGTCGCCGTAGCCGATCGTCGTGATGGTGGCGAAGGCCCACCACAGCGCGTCCCCGGCCGAGTGGATGTTCGACTCCGGGAGCCCCCGTTCCAGCTCGAAGACCGCGATGGTTGCGAACAGCACGGCGATCAGGGACATGAGGCCCACCACCACGAACGTGCTTCGCGCCCGGTCCGCTCGGAAATGCTCGCTCACCGCCGCGAATGAGCGCAGCGCGCGCAGGATCCGGAAGACCCGGAACACCCGCCCCCAGCGCAGCCAGCCGATTTCCGGTATGCTCGAAAGCAGGTCGATCCAGCCTATCCGCCAGAACTCCCTCTTCGAGGGCGCGAGGGTGAGGTGCACAAAAAAGTCCAGCAGGAAAATCGCGCAGATGAAATCGTCGGCCCGGCGCAGGAGCAGCCGGGTCTCCGAGGCGAGCGGCAGCAGCAGCTCGGCCGTGAGCGCCCCCAGCGAATAGAGCGAAAGCACGAGCACCAGCAGCTCGAGATAGATGACGCGGCCGCTCTGCCGGGCGGCTTCCTTGAGGCTGAGGGTCATGGGCCTAACCTAGCCCGGCCCGCCCGCCGAAGCAAGGTTGCCCGCCCGGGCGCACCCTTGGGACCGGCACCGCAATAAATGCGCGGTGTAGGCCAATCATTGCCGAGCGGCCCCGGCGACGATCGGGTAGGTTGGGGTGCAGACATTCCACGCATGTCCGTCATCCCGCTCACTGTTTTCTTCAGCCTGCTCCTGGCGGGCCTTTTCATCGTGCTCTTCGCCCGCGAGCAGGGGCGGCGGCGTTTCGCCAGCGCCGAGAGTGATTCCCTGCTGCCACTGGCCGACGAGACCCCGCATACCGTCGGGGCCGACGACCACGATCACGCGGCGGACAGCTGCGGCTGCCGCGATGGCACGCGTCCGCCCTGCAGCGGCTGCCTGCGGCGCACCCCCACGCCTGATTCTGGATCCTCTGTTTTCCACGCCCCATGACAAACGGTCAAAAAATAACCATCGAGTTCAACGACAAGGTCGTCCGGCAGTTCATGCTCGCCTCCCTCATCTGGGGGGTGGTCGGCATGCTGGTCGGCGTCCTCATCGCCACCCAGCTCAACTATTGGCAGGCCAACTTCGGCCAGGCCTGGCTGAGCTTTGGCCGCCTGCGTCCGCTGCACACCAACGCCGTCATCTTTGCCTTCGTCGGCAACATGATGTTCGCCGGCATCTACTATTCCACGCAGCGCCTCGTGAAGGCCCGGCTCGCGAGCGACTTTCTCTCGGCGCTGCACTTCTGGGGCTGGCAGCTCATCATCGTCGCCGCGGCCATCACGCTCCCGCTCGGCCTCACCCGCGGCAAGGAATACGCCGAGCTGATCTGGCCCATCAACATCGCCGTCGCCGGCATCTGGGTTGTGTTCGCGGTGAACTTCTTCTGGACCCTCGCCCGGCGCCACGAAAAATCCCTCTACGTCGCCATCTGGTTCTACATCGCGACGATCATCACCGTGGCGATGCTCTACATCGTCAACCACCTCTCGATCCCGACCTCGCTGCTGCACAGCTACCCCGTCTTTGGCGGCGTGCAGGACGGCCTCGTCCAATGGTGGTATGGGCACAACGCCGTGGCGTTCTTCCTCACCACGCCGATTTTGGGCATCATGTATTACTTCCTGCCGAAGGCGGCGGAGCGGCCGGTGTATTCCTACCGGTTGTCCGTGATCCATTTCTGGTCGCTTGTGTTCCTCTACATCTGGGCCGGCCCGCACCACCTGCTCAACACCGCGCTGCCCAACTGGCTCCAGCTGCTTGGCATGACCTTCTCGCTCATGCTCTGGGCCCCGTCCTGGGGCGGCATGCTCAACGGCCTGCTCACGCTGCGCGGCGCGTGGGGCAAATTGCGCACGGATCCGGTCATCAAGTTCTTCGCCGCCGGCGTCACCTTCTATGGCATGGCGACCTTCGAGGGGCCGTTGCTGTCCATCAAATCCGTCAACGCCCTCGCGCACTACACCGACTGGATCATCGCCCATGTCCACGCCGGCGCGCTCGGGTGGAACGGCTTCATGGCGGCCGGCATGTTCTACTGGCTGGTGCCGCGCCTCTGGAACAAGCCCCTCCACTCGCAGTCGCTGGCCAACCTCCACTTCTGGCTCGGGACGTTCGGCATCCTCCTCTACGTCTCCGCGATGTGGGCCTCCGGCATCACGCAGGGCCTGATGCTCAACGCCACCGCCGAGGGTGGCACGATCCTCAAGTATCCCAACTTCATCGAGACCCTCAACGCCATCCGCCCGCTCATGCTCCTACGCGTGGTCGGGGGCGGGCTCTATCTTGCCGGCTTTCTCATCATGGGCTGGAACATCTGGCGGAGCATCCGCGGGGCGCAATCCGTCAACGGCCGGATGGAAGTCTTTGTCGAGACCCCCGTGCCCGGCGAGGCCCTCGGCGTGGGCGGCACCTTCCTCAATGCCCCGGTGGTCTTCACCGTGCTCGGCCTGACCGCCGCCTGTGTATGGATGTTCACCAGTGGCGTGCTCAACCTGCTCGGCCTCCTCGCCACCATGTTCAGCGTGTTGCTGGCGATCGGTCACTTCGAGTCGCAGGGCAAGGCTTGGGCCGACTGGTATGACCGTCTCCTCCTCAACGCGCTGCCGTTCACCGTGCTGACCTTTCTCTCCGTGGCCGTCGGCGGCCTCATCCAGATCATCCCGATGATGACGATCGACCGCCGGCTGCAGACCGAGGACCGCGTCGCGCGGCCTTACACGCCGCTCGAACTCGCCGGCCGCGATCTCTATGTCCGCGAAGGCTGCTACAACTGCCACTCACAGATGATCCGCACGCTCGTGCCCGACGTCATGCGCTACGGTGATTATTCCCGGCTCGGCGAGTCCATCTGGGACCATCCTTACCAGTGGGGCTCCAAGCGCACCGGCCCGGACCTCGCGCGCCTCGGCGGCAAATACAACCACGCCTGGCACTACGATCACCTGGAGAACCCGCGCAATATTTCCACCGGTTCCAACATGCCGGCCTATACCTGGCTCATGGCGCAACCCACCGACTACGCGGTGCTCCCGGCCAAGATCCGCGTGCAACGCCAGCTCGGCGTGCCGTTCCCCTCCTGGTCACCGGCCATGATCGACACCCTCGCCAAGGAACAGGCGAAGGACATCGCCAAGGAGCTCAAGGCGCAGGGCCGCTATGTCGACCCCGACCGCGAGGTCATCGCCCTCATCGCCTATCTCCAGAGCCTCGGCCAGACGTGGGAACCGACTCAGCAAAAAGTAGCGGGTAGCCCGTAGCGAGCATGCCGAGCTACTATCGCACCCAACCTACTCACTACCCACTACTCGCTACTCACTACTTCAACCCCAATCCCCATGTTCCGCCGCATCATCTACGAAGACTGGCAGCTCATCTTTCCCGTCATTGCCCTCGCGGTTGCGTCGTGCGTCTACCTCGCCGCCGCGTGGCGTGCCTCCCAAATGAAATCCGAGCAGGCCGAGCGCCTCGCGAACCTACCCTTCGATCACAAATGAGCCGTCCTGTAGGCCGGGGTTTATCCCCGACATGTCGGGCGTAAAGGCCGACCTACCACCTGCCCCATGAACCCTCCTTCCTCCCCGCCTCCCCCCGAAGACCCCGGCATCAAGCTCCGGGAGCACTCCTACGACGGCATCCAGGAATACGACCAGCGTCTGCCGAACTGGTGGCTCTACACCCTCTATGGAGCCATCGTCTTTTGGATCGTCTATTGGTTCGCGCACATGATTGCGGGCCTCGCGACGACGGACGGCGCCAAGGTGGATGCCGCCATGACCCGCCTTGCCGCGACCAAGATGGCCTCGTCGATCGATGTCACCAACGACAAGCTGTTCTGGGAGATGAGCCGCAACCCGGTGTTCACCGACGCCGGCAAGCAGACCTTTGTTTCCCTCTGCGTGCCCTGCCATCTGCCTAGCCTGCGCGGCAAGTCCGAAAACCCGGTCGCCGTCGGCCCAGACCTCACGGACACGGCCTGGATCCACGGCGGCACGCCGAAGGAGATCTACGTCACGGTCGCCAAGGGCGTCATTGCGAAGGGCATGCTCGCGTGGGAACCCGTCCTCGGCCAGAAGAAGACCGCCGAGGTCGTGGCCTATCTGCTCAGCCACCACCAACCCGGGGAGACGATCACAGCCGAGGTCTCGAAGTGAACGAGGTGGAGCGCGGCCTCCGGACGCGCTGCGAACCCGTCCCGAGGCCGGGTTCCACCCCAAGACAAGTGCTCAAACCACGCATGAGCGCAGCAACTCCCTTTCCCAAGCCGCTCCCCCCCGGCTCCCGCCGCCCGGCCCATCGCCCGGCCGTCGACTCGGTCACGACCATCAACACCGACGGGTCGCGTTACTTTCTGTATCCGGCCGATGTGCGCGGGGTGTTCACCCACTGGCGGCAGATTAGCGCCGCCCTCCTGATCGCGATCTACCTGCTGTTGCCGTGGATCCCGGTCAGCGGTCACCCGGCCGTCTTCCTCGACATCGCCGAACGGCGCTTCCACTTCGTCGGCTATACCCTCGCCGCGCAGGATGTCTGGCTCCTCTTCTTCGGCGTCAGCGGCTTGGGCTTCGCGCTCTTCTTTCTCACGGCGCTCTTTGGCCGGCTCTGGTGCGGTTGGGCCTGTCCGCAGACCGTCTTCCTCGAACATGTCTATCGCCGCATCGAGCGCTGGCTGGAAGGGGATGCCTCCGCCCGGCGCGCGCTCAAGCTCGCGCCGATGACCGCGAGCAAGTTTTTCCGCCGGGCCGCCAAGCACACGCTCTACCTCGTGGCCTCGCTGGTCATCACGCACCTCTTCCTCGCGTATTTCGTGAGCCTGCCGGAGGTCTGGCGCATGATGCACGACGAGCCGGGCGAGCACTGGGCCGCCTTTCTCTTCGTCTTTGTCGCCGCCGCCGGCCTCTATTTCAACTTCGCGTGGTTCCGCGAGCAGCTCTGCATCGTCATCTGCCCCTACGGCCGGCTGCAGTCGACCCTGACCGATGATCACACCTTGTCCATCGGTTACGACGCCAAGCGCGGCGAGCCCCGCGGCAAGCTGCACCGTGACCAGGCCACTTGTAACCTAATAGGTTACAAAGCGCCGGAGGTGAAGCTGGGCGACTGTGTCGATTGCAACCGCTGCGTGCAGGTCTGCCCGACGGGCATCGATATCCGGCACGGCCTGCAGATGGAATGCATCGGCTGCGCGGCCTGCATCGATGCCTGCGATGAGGTCATGGCCAAGGTGCACCGCCCGGCCGGGCTCATCCGCTATGATTCGTTCGCCGGACTCTCCGGCGACGTCACCCGCTGGCTGCGCCCGCGCACCATCCTCTACGGCGTGCTGCTGGTGGTGGGTGCGACGGTGGCGGCCTTGGCGTTTTCCAGCGTGAAGCCGGCAAACTTCCTCGTCTACCGCGCGGGCGGGGCGGCGTATTTCGTCGGGGCGGACGAGGTTCGCGACCAGTTCATGGTGCGCCTCGTCAACAAGCGCACCGCGCCGGCGACCTTCATCGTGAGCACCGAAGGACTGCCCGCCGGGCTCCGCCAGAGCGGTTTCGAATCGCCGGTCACGCTCGCGCCGATGGCCGAATCGGTCAGCCCGCTCGTACTGCAGATCGACCGCAAGGTCTACACCGGTCCGTTCAAGTTTACCGTCCGCGTGCGCGATGCCGCCCGGACTTTCACGCTCACCCGCGAGGTCGAGTTCATGGGCCCCGACGCCCGTTTGCTGGAGGAGGAAGATCATGACAAAGGCATCAAACGCTGAGCAGGTGCCGTCGCCGACCCAAGCCGCTTGTCAACTAATAGTTGACAAGCACCATATGCCTGACGGCCTTTCCCTTTGGCTCTGGGTTGCAGCCGGCTTCCTGTTCCTCGCCCTCACGTGGGTGTCCCTATTCATTGCGGCGAGCCGGGCCGACACGCGAACCGTGCCGCTCGCCACCAAGGGAGGCCGGCCATGACGGGCGAACTCGCCGGCATCACCGGACCGGGCACGGCGCTGCTCGCCGGGCTCGTCACCAGCCTGCACTGCGCAGGGATGTGCGGGCCGCTCGCCTGCGCGCTCCTGCCGGTTGCGCGGGACAACTCCGATCCGCAGGTCGTGGCTTCGACCTATCACCTCACCCGGCTCGGCGGCTACACGGTGCTGGGCGCGCTGGCGGGCGGGGTGGGACGGCTGCCCCTCAGGCTGATCGGGGAGAGCGCCCTGCGCTACTTGCCCTGGTTGCTCGTGCTTTTTTTCGTGGCCATCGCATTTCGCCTCGACCAACGCCTGCCGCGCCTGCCGCTATTCGGCCGCGTCTACGCCGCGCTGCTCGCGCGATTGCGTGGCGGCTCGCGCGTGCGGGCCGCCGCCGCGCTCGGCCTGGCCACCCCGCTCCTGCCGTGCGGACCGCTGTATTTCCTGCTGTCACTCGCGTTGTTGAGCGGCTCGGCGTTGCGCGGAGCCGAGACCCTCCTCGCCTTCGGGCTCGGCACGGTGCCGCTGCTCTGGCTGGCCCAGGCCAACTTCCACTGGGTGCGCGCCCGTCTTGGGCCGCGCACGCTGGCCCGCGCCCAGAGCGTTTTCGCCCTGGCCATCGCCGCCCTGCTGATCTGGCGGTTGCGCGGGACGCTTGGCCTCGACGGACCCGGTGCCGGCGACTTCCTCTGCTTCTGACCATGAAATTTCCGGCCAACAATTGGGTGAACGGGGGTGCGAGCCCGACGGTGCGAGTGCGTGGACTGCGTGCCGCGTCAGCCGCCCCCGTTCACCTTTGCCGGCACTGCGGCGTGCCGCTGGCCGGGGAGGCCGCGCAAAGTTCCGGCTTTTGCTGCGCGGGCTGCAGCTATGTTTTCCGGCTGGTCCATGAACACGGGCTCGACGGCTACTACAGGATTCGTGACGCGATTGTGCCGCCCGTGGGTGAGGCGGTGTTCTCACCCCGCGACTATGCCTGGCTCGATAAATTGCAGGCGGAGGCCGAGGGGCGGCCCGGCACGCCCGAGCTGACGCTGGAGGTGCAGGGCATCTCCTGTGCCGGCTGCGTGTGGCTGATCGAAAAGGTTTTTCACCAGCAACCCGGGGCGCTGCACATCGAGACCGACGCCCAGCTCGGCCGGATGCGGTTGCGGTGGACGCGCGGAGCGTTTGATGCCCCGGCCTTCGCGCGCCTCCTGCAGTCCTTCAACTACCTCGCGGGTCCGCCCGGCGAAGAGCCTGCCGTGCCCGAGAGCCGGCGGCTGGTGCGGCGCGTGGGACTGGCGGCGGCCTTTTTCATGAACGTCATGCTCTTCACCCTGCCGGTTTATTTCGGGATGGAGTCGACGTTTCCCCTCGCGCGGCTCTTCGGCACCTTGGCGCTGGTTTTAGCCACGCTCAGCCTGCTGACGGGCGGGATGTATTTCCTCGGCCGCGCCGTGGCGGCGTTGCGCGCGGGGGCCATGCACATCGACCTGCCCATCGCCCTCGGCATCATGGGTGCCTATCTCGGTTCGTTCTACGGCTGGCTGGCCCACCGGGAGGAGTTTGTCTATTTCGATTTCGTCGCGGCCTTCATCCTGCTGATGCTCGTAGGCCGCTGGGCCCAGGTGACCGTGGTCGAGCGCAACCGCCGGCAGCTCCTTTCAGCGAAGGACCGGCCCCAGCCCGTGTGGGTTGAGACTCCCGCCGGTCCCGTGGAGCGCGGCGTGGGCGATATCAGGGTGGGGGATGTCTTTGCCGTGCGTTCCGGCCAGGTGGTGCCGGTCGAAGCGCGGCTGGAGACACCCGTGGCCACGGTCGGCACGGCGTGGATTTCCGGCGAGGCCGATCCGCGTGAATGCCGCGCCGGGGCCCGTGTGCCGGCGGGCGCGGTCAACCTTGGCCGGGGCGACATCCGGCTGCGGGCCGCGCGTGTCTGGGAAGCTTCGTTGCTGGCGCAGCTGCTGCGGCCGGTAACCCGTGATGTCTATCGTCACCAATTCCTCGAACGCGTCATCCGCGGGTATTTGATCGGCATCCTTGCGATCGCGACGGTGGCCGGTCTTGGCTGGTGGCTCGGCACGCATGATGCGGTGCGCACCTGGTCGGTCGTCACGGCGGTGCTGGTGGTATCGTGCCCCTGTGCCATTGGCCTGGCTTTTCCGCTGGCCGATGAGATGGCCGCGACGGCGCTGCGTCGCGCCGGTGTTTTCGTGCGGGAGTCCGACCTGTGGCCGCGGCTGGCGCGCATCCGCAAGATCATCTTCGACAAGACGGGCACGCTGACGCTGGAGACACCAATGCTCACCAATGCCGCCGTGCTGGCCAACCTGGCGCCCACGGCTCGGGCCGCTTTGCTGGCGCTCGTGCGCGACACCGCGCATCCGGTCAGTCGCGGCCTGCATGAAAATTTATTGGCGCTGGCGCCAACGGGTAGGGCGAGTCCTTCCGCCTTCGCCAAGGCTATGGCGGACATGCCGGACGAGCCGCTTGCCGAGACGGCTCATCGGGACGATTCGCCCTACCGGGATATTTCCGGGGAAATACGCGAACAACCCGGTTTCGGGGTGACACTGGAGAACTCTGACGGGCGCTGGTCGCTCGGCCGGCCCGGCTGGCGCGGGGAGGGCACTTGTAACCTATTAGGTTACAAAGCGGAGGAGGAACATGACACCGAATTTGCCTGCGACGGCGTGGTGATGGCGAAGTTTCACTTCACGGATGCGGTGCGCGCGGATGCCGCCGCGGAGATCGCCGCGTTGCGGTCGCGCGGGCTCGACGCCTACATCCTCAGCGGCGACCGCCGCGCCAAGGTGGATCGGATGACGCAGTCACTGGGCCTGGCCGAGAGTCACGGTCTGGCCGAGGCCACGCCGCAGGAAAAGGCGGCTTGGATCAAGCAGACCGATCGGCGCGACACCCTCATGCTGGGCGACGGGGCCAACGACAGTCTCGCTTTCGACACGGCATTTGCCCGCGGCACGCCGGTCATCCACCGCGGAGTCCTCGAAGGAAAGGCGGATTTCTATTACCTCGGCCGCGGGTTGTCCGGCATCCGGCGGCTCTTCGAGGTCAACGACGCCCGCCGCCGCACGCAGGCGTGGCTGCTGGTGTTTTCCGTCGCCTACAACCTGGTGGCCGTCGGCCTGGCCGTCGCGGGGCGGATGAGCCCTCTCCTGGCGGCGATCCTGATGCCCGTCAGTTCGCTGATCACTCTGGCGATCGTGGCCGGTGGGATGCGCCGCTGGCTGGCGCGTTAACGCGGTTCGAACAACGGCAGGATCTGCATGCCCGGCACAGTGACCAGGCCTTTGTCTGTGATGCGGATCTCGGGGATGACCGAGAGCGGGATGAGGTTGAAGCCCATGTAGGGCAGCGTGCAGCCGGCGGCGGACCACTCGGCCTTGAGCGCGGTGGATTCCTTCGCCACCACCGTGGCGCGCTGGTCGGACAACAGGCCGGCGATCGGGAGCGCGACCTTGGCGACGACTTTGCCGCCCCGGATGACACACACGCCGCCGCGCATGGCCTTGATGGTCTTCAGCGCGAGCTGGAGGTCGGCCTCGTTGGTGCCGGCGAGGATGATGTTGTGGGCATCGTGGCCGACCGAACTGCCGACCGCGCCTTCCTTGAGGTTGAAATCCTTGAGCA
>JANNDM010000199.1:0-10667 GCA_031387725.1 Verrucomicrobiota bacterium
GTGCAGGTTTTCCGCCGCGACCAGGTGGTGATGCAGGTGCAGAGCGTGGGGGACAACGAAATCCGCTCGGCGGAGGACCTGAATACGCAGGTCAAGGTGCTGGAAAGTTTCGCCATCATCCAGCGCGTCTCGGACCGGCTCACCGGCGAGGACCTGAAGTCCTTTCTGGCTCCCTACCGCAAGGATACCACGGATGTGCCGGTCTCGCCGGCCGAGGTGATCTTCCGGAATCGCAAGATCGTGCCGGTGCGCCTGAGCCTCGTCCTGCAGGTGCAATACATGCATCCGGACAAATTTGTCGCGGCCAAAATCGCCAATCTTTTTGTGGATGAATACATCGCCTATAACTCACGCCTCCGGATCGAAGATTCCATGAAGGCGGTCGATGACTTGAAGGAACGGGCCGAGCAGCAGAAAAAGAAGGTCGAGGAGCTGGCCATCATCCTGCAGAATTACCGGGAGAAAAACAAGCTGGTCTCGCTCGATCAGCGCAAGGACATCGTCACGGAAAAACTCAAGGCACTTAACCTCTACGTCACCCAGACGACCTCCCGGCTGAATGAAGCCGAAATCCGCTGGCGCCAGGTGCAGGAGCGGAAAGTCGCGCCGGCCCTGTTGCTCGACCTGCCCTTTGTCTCCAGCCAGTCCCTCATCACCCAACTGGTGCAGCAGGTGTCGGCGCAAAAGATCATCATGTCTCAGTTGCGCGAGCATTACCGGGACAAGCACCCCAAGATGATCGAAGCCGTGAATTCCCTCGCGCAGATGGAGCGGGAACTGAGCCGGGCCATCGACTCGACGGCCGCCATGTTTGAGGCTGATTTCCAGACTTCCAAGCGCAACGACGACGAGGCGCGGGCCAACCTCAAACGGCAGGAAACGGAATCACTGGAACTCGACCGCTACGCCGTGGAATATTCCAATCTCGAGCGCGATCTGGGCATCAATGAACACCTGTTGAACAACATCCTCGGCCGGATGCGGGAGACCTCGATGAGCAGCACCATCGAGACCCAGAGTGCCCGGGTCGTCGACCGCGCGGCGCCGGCCCTCAAGCCGGTCTCGCCCAACATTCCGCTGAACCTCGCCCTCGGCTTTCTCGGTGGCCTGGCGCTCGGCACCGCGTTTGCGTTCTTCGTGGCCTACATCGACGACCGGGTGAAAAGCTCCTTCGACATCGAGTCGGTGGTCGGCTTGCCGCTGGTCGGCATCGTGCCCGAGATCAAGCGGCTGGAGCAGCCGGAAAAGGCCCAGATCGTGGTCAACAACCATGACAAGCAGGTGGTGGAGTCATTCCTCACGCTGCACTCCAGTCTCCGCCTCAAGGACGAAAGCAAGCGCGCCCAGGCCATCCTCGTCACGAGCACCATTCCCGGCGAGGGGAAGTCCTTCACCACGACCAATCTCGCGCTGACCTTTGCCGCCCACGGGGAAAAGGTCGTTATCGTCGATTGCGATCTCCGGAAGCCAAACATCCACAAATCATTCCGCCTCGAAAACCTCAAGGGCCTGATCGATGTGTGCGCCGGCACCCAAACCATCGACCAGGTATTGTGCAGGAACGTGCACCCCAATCTCGACGTGATTCCCGCCGGCGGCCGGGCCAAGAATCCCACGCAAATCCTCAACAGCAAGAATTTCGAGCTGATGCTCGCCGAACTCCGCAAACGCTACGACCGCATCTTTGTGGACACCCCGCCGCTCGCCGCCGTCAGTGACGCACTCATCATTCTGCCGCTGATGGACGGCTCGCTGTTCACCATCTTTTTCAACCGCGTGCGCCGCAAGGCCGCCCAGTTCAGCGCGCGCAAATTGATTGAGGTAAACGTGCCCTGTTTCGGGGCGGTGCTCAACGGCCTCAATCTCGCGGTCTCCGGCTACTACTACGCCCAGTATTATGACAAGTCTTACAAGGACTATTACGTGACGATGGCGAAGCAGGACCCGGGCACGCTGGAACGCTGAGCACTCAACGCTTGGTCGCCGCGCGTTTCAGGCGGTCATTAATGGCCACCGCCAGCCCGCCTTTTTCCGCCGCCAGCGGCTCCACCCAGATCTGCCGGTAGCGACCGGCATCGGCCCGGCGCAGCACCTCGTAAAGGTTTCGGGCCACTTCCGCGAGGGCACCCCGCTGACTCAGCCAGAACACGTGTTTCGCGGGCTGTTTCCCCGGATGGCGCAGCAGGATGACCGCAACCCCGGCCGGGATTTTGCCGGTGGGGTGGCGGAGGAACAGCGGGGTGCGCGGGCTGTAGTGTCGCTCCAGCATTCCCGGGGAGAGTTGCCGTGCATTCAATCGCCGCGCCTTGGCTCCAGTCACTTTCCGGCCGAGAAAATGCGTCAGCCGTTCGGCGGTCACCGCGCCCGGCCGCAAGATCCGGGGTTTCCGTGGGTTGGTCAGGTCAAGCACCGTGGACTCGACCCCAACGGTGCAGGCCCCGCCCTCGAGGATGTGCCGGATGCGCCCGCGCAGGCCTGCCCTCACATGGGCCGCCGTGGTGGGACTGATGTAACCGAAAAGATTGGCACTCGGTGCGGCCAGCGGGATTCCGGCCAGCCGCAATAACCGGCGGGCCAGGGGATGAGCCGGGGCGCGAATGGCCACCGTCGGGCCGCCGGAGGTCACGATACCGGGCACCACGGGTTTTTTGGGCAGCACGAGAGTCAGCGGGCCGGGCCAGAATCGCCGGGCGAGTTTGCGCGCCGTATCGTTAAATTCCGCCAGTTGCTCGGCCTCAGCCAAGGCGAGCACATGCACGATCAGCGGGTCATTTGCCGGCCGGCGCTTGGCCCGGAAGATGGCGCGGCAGGCTTTGGCCTGCAGCGCATTCGCGGCCAGCCCGTAGACTGTTTCCGTCGGGATCGCCACCAGTTGGCCGCGCCGCAGGGCCTGGGCGAGACGCCGCAGATTGACGGAGGTGGGGGCGTGGACTCGGGCCTGCATGTTCGGGGCAAAAAAAAGCCGGAGCGGATGCTCCGGCGGAAGAGGGAAGCCGGCAACGGCTTATAGCATCGTCAGCATGTTGCGGGCGCGCTTGATGTTTGAGGTAACACGACGCTGCTGCTTGGCAGAGAAGCCCGTGTATTTGCGCGGCAGGATCTTGCCGGTGTCCGTGATGAAACGGCTCATCAGCTGGGGGCTGGTAAAGGGAATTTCCTCGGGCTTGAGGGTCTGGGTTTTCGTTTCGGTCGTGCTCATGGTGGGAAAAGGAGTCGGAAGGTTGGCTTTCGGCTCACCCCTGTCAACGGGCATTTTTGGTTTGCCAAATCCTTGGGGCGGTCATGGTTGGGCCTGCTTAGTCCCCGTAGCTCAAATGGATAGAGCACGCGTTTCCTAAACGTGTGATCCCGGTTCAATTCCGGGCGGGGGCACCAGCAGTTCGAAGGATAGGTGAACCGGATATTAGGAAGGTGCGCTATGGGCGACTCTGTTTGGCAAGGTCGGGCGTAAGATTCCCTGTCACCTGATCGGGATTTTCGCGCCCTTGTAGGCATATGAAGGCTTTCTTTGGTTCTCCAATCGGTGCTACAAACGGGCGAGGACCCTCCTTGCTCACTCTCCACCCGCTTGCCCCCGCTTCGCTCGACGACGCCGCGCTCGTGACCGCGACCCTGGCGGGCGATCGCCATGCCTTCGGGCAAATCGTCGCGCGCTACCAGGCACTGATCTGCTCGGTCGCCTACAACGCCACCGGCAGCGTCCGCCAGAGCGAGGACCTCGCCCAGGAAACGTTCATCGCCGCGTGGCGCGACCTCGCCCAACTGCGCGAAGCCGCGAAGCTGCGCGGCTGGCTGTGCACCATCGCCCGGCACCAGATCAGCCGCGCGTTCAGCCGCTCGGTGCGCGAGCCCGCGCACGCCGCCGAGCCGCTCGACGCCGCGCACGAACTGGCTGCGTCCGAGCCACTGCCGTCCGAGCAGGCCGTCAGCCGCGAGGAGCAAGCCATCCTGTGGCGTTCGCTCGAGCGGATTCCCGAGACCTACCGCGAGCCCCTGATCCTGTTCTATCGCGAAAACCACTCGGTCGAACGCGTGGCCGCGGCGCTCGAGCTCTCCGAGGACGCCGTGAAACAGCGCCTCTCGCGCGGCCGCAAGCTGCTCCAGGATCAGGTGGCTGCGTTCGTCGAGGGCGCGCTGCAACGCACCGCACCCGGTGCGGCCTTCACGACCAGCGTGCTGGGTGCGCTGCCTGCGTTCACCATCCCCGCCGCGGCGGCCGCTGTCGCGAAAGGCGCCGTGGTCAAAACCACGGGCGCCGGCGGATTCGCCGTCGCGCTCCTCGGCCCGGTGGTCGGAATTCTCGGCGGCTGGCTCGGCTACCAGGTGAGCCTCGAAAGCGCGGACAGGGCGAACGCGGCGTCGCCGCGCGAGCGCGAGTTCCTCCGCAAGCTGGCCTGGCGAGTGTGGGTCACGGCGGGCGTCTTTCTCCTCGTGCTGTTTACCGGCGTTTATTTCGAAGTGGCCGGCCCGCAAAGCCACGCGGAGCGGTTGGTGGAGCCGTTCGCCATCTTCTGCGGCGGCTACGGCGTCGCGCTCGTGCTGACTTTGTTGTCCGCCAACAAGCGCTTGCACGAAATTCGCCGTGACGAAGCGGTGAACCGGCCGCCCGCGAGCGTCGCGCCGGCGAAGCCGTGGCTCTTCCGATCGTTCGAATACCGGAGCCGGTGGACGCTGCTCGGGCTGCCGCTGCTCCACATTCGGATGCACCAAACCGGCAACGCCGGCCAGACGCTGCCCGCGGTCGGCTGGATCGCGATGGGCAACATCGCGTGCGGCGGGCTGTTCGCTTTCGGCGGACTCGCGCTGGCGCCGATCAGCCTCGGTGGCGTCGCGGGCGGACTGCTCGCGCTGGGAGGATTTGGGCTGGGCGTGTTTTCCTTTGCGGGCGCGGCGTTCGGCGTGTGGGCGGTGGGCGGCGTCGCGGCCGGCTATCTCGCCTCGGGGGGCGCGGCGCTAGGCTGGCTGGGCGCGTTGGGCGGCGCCGCGGTGGCGCACGACTTTGCCGTCGGCGGGGCGGCGGCGGCGCAGCACGTCAACGACGCCGCGGCGCGGGCGTTCGTGCAGCACAGCGAATTTTTTCGCTGGGCCAAGTGGCTGTCGCAACACGCCATGATTCTGCTCTGGCTGCCGCTGGGCCTGGTGGTCGGGCAAGTGCTCGGGCTCCGGCGGAAACGCTGAGCGCGGTTGGCCTTACCCGCTCGCTCACATTCCGCTCCGAAACGTCTTGTGGTCCACCGCGCCGCTCGCCCGCACCAGCTTTAGCGCCTTGCCGTATTCCTCCAGCAGGCGCAGGGCGTAACGCAGGCGTTTGCGCTGCATCATGTCCTCTTTGCCGAGATCGGCGGAGCCGTCGGGCGCGCTCAGATTCTGCTCGGCGTGGTGGATGATGACATGCTCGGGCAACCAGCAGAGCCGGTTGTTCTTCGTCCCGCTCATGCGCAGCTCAGCCACGGGGTAAGAGCCGCCGCGGCTCGCCGACACGGTCACAATCAAGCCGGGCTTGTGGCCGATTTCGTCCGCCGTGCAATTCAGGAGAAAGTTCTTCACCCCGGGCGTCGCCATGCCGCTCCATTCCGGGGTCAGGATGACCAGCGCATCAGCCGTTTTCAATTCGGCCGAGATCGGATCCCACAACGCATCCGGTGCGCCGCCGGTGGCCTCGTCCCACAGGGGCAGGGGATTGCCGCTCAGGCTGTAGAGGTGCACCTCGGCTCCGGGATGTTCGCGCGTCAGCACCGCCTGGATATATTTTGCCACCTTGAGTGTCTGCGCTTCCTTCCGGTGGCTGCCGCTGAGGACGAAAAACTTCATGCGCCATCTATGCCCCACCTAGGGCTTGCTTGCAAGCGGAGCGCACACAAACATTCCGCCCTGTGTCCAATTCCTTCGGCCAGAATTTCCGCATCACCACCTGGGGCGAGAGCCACGGGCCGGCCGTGGGCGTGGTCATCGACGGCTGTCCGGCCCGCCTGCCGCTGAACGCGGAGGACATCCAGGCCGACCTCGACCGGCGCCGCCCAGGCCAGAGTGACATCACCACGCCGCGCAAAGAGGCCGACAAGGTTGAGATCCTCTCCGGTGTATTCGATGGGCTGACGACCGGCGTGCCGATCTCCCTCGTGGTACGCAGTTCCGATCAGCGCCCGGAAGCCTACGCTGAGATGAAGGAGAAATACCGGCCCTCGCACGCTGATTACACCTATCAGGTGAAATACGGCCACCGTGACCACCGCGGAGGCGGACGTTCCTCGGCCCGCGAGACCATCGGCCGTGTGGCCGCCGGAGCCATCGCCAAGAAGATTCTCTTCCTGGCTAACAAACTGGAGATCCGGGCCTACGTGACGCGCATCCACGACATCGCCGCGCCCCCCGTCACCAATTTTCCAACCTTGGCCGAGGTCGAGGCCAATGCCGTGCGTTGTCCTGATGCCGTCACCGCCGCCAAGATGATCGAACGGATCAAGCAGGCGCGCAGCGATGGTGACTCGGTCGGTGGTGTCATTGAGTGCCGTGTGCGCAACGCGCCCGTCGGACTCGGCGAGCCGGTATTTGACCGGCTCGAGGCCGATCTCGCCAAGGCCATGCTCTCGGTGCCCGCAACCAAGGGTTTTGAGATCGGCAGCGGTTTTGCCGGCACGCTGCTCAAGGGTTCGGCGCACAATGACGCCTTCGGGGTGAAAGGTGGACAGGTCCGCACCGCGACCAACCATTCCGGCGGGGTGCAAGGCGGCATCAGCAATGGCGAGGAGATTGTCTTTCGCACCGCCTTCAAGCCCACCGCCACCATCCTCCGGCCGCAGCAGACCGTGGACATCCACGGCAAGGAGACCGAATTGCAGGCGCGGGGTCGTCACGATCCCTGCGTGCTGCCGCGGGCGGTGGTCATCGTCGAGGCCATGACCGCGCTGGTGCTGGTGGATCACTGGATGCGGCAGGCGGCGCAGAACCAGGCTTTCAAGTTCTGAGTGCAGATTTTTAGCACGGATGGCACGGAAGGACTCGGATCAGACCAAGGCGGGGTTGGCCACGAAAAGGCACAAAAATAGTCCAGCATGCCGGACAGCTGTGCGCAGCGCCCCTAGGCGCTCGGCAGATTCAATCCGCAGGACAAACAGTTTTTGGGCCTTTTTGTGGCCATAATTTCTGGGGATTGCTCATCCGTGTTAATCAGCGATATCCGTGGTTAAGCTATCCAGGCTTGGGATTGGTTGCATTCTTGGCGTCATTGGCGAACTTCGTGTGAAAATGAATCCCGTCTACTTCATCCTCGGCACGCCCGGTTCGGGCCGTCGGGGCATCGTGCGCGACCTGATCGAGAACGGCCTTGCGACGGAAGAGAAAGCCTTGGTTTTGCTGGCGGAAGGCGAAGCCCCCGACCCGGTAGATTCCCGGCTGGTTGCCCTGCCCAACGCCGAGGTTCGCCGCTGGACCTGGACGGAGCCGGCGCTGCCCTCCATTGAACTGGCCGAAGGCACGACGGTTTTCTTTTTGGCGGACTCGCGGGTCAGCCCGGTCGACCAGTTGGAAGCCCTCAAACCCTGGCTGGAGGAGCAAGGTGCCACGCTCGCGCGCATCTTCTGCGTCGTGGATTGCCAGCTCGCGGAAAAACAGCCCGTGCTCCGACAGTGGTTCGACGCCTGCATCCATTTTGCCGACGTTGTGTTTCTTACCCGGCGCGAGGGACTCGCCAACAAGTGGCTGAGTGATTTCATCAAGCACTTCAAAGACCAGCGCTATCCCTGCCACTTCGTGCAGGTGAAAACCAAGGGCGAGCTCGCGACCCCGCTCGTCTGGCTCGATCCCACCGCCCGCCGCGTCTCGCAATATTTCGACGAGGGCGAGGCTTACGAGATCGAGGGGCTGGAAACCGACGACGAGGAAGACGACGAAGAGGAGACCGGCCTGCTCCCGCCGGAGCCGTATTTTGTGCGGCTGAGCAGCGGCCGGCGCGAAAAAGAGGTGCCCGACCTCCGCGACTACCTGCCCGAGAAATAACCTGAGCTATCCCTACCAACTTAGTTAACCACTAATCAGATTCGCCAAAGGCGAAACTTTACTCCACCCCTCCGACTAATCGTCTTCGGAATTGAATTTAGGGGTCAGCTGATCGCTGACCATAAAAGCCTGCGATTAGCAGGCCCCAAACCAATTAGCGGTGACGATCAGTCACCGCACACTTTGAAGGATTCATCCTTTGATGAATCCCATTAGTGGTAAAACAACTCCAAGGTTCGGAGTCTCAGTTGGTCCATCCGGTAAAAATACCCTGCCCGAAAAACGGCGGTAAACTTGCGCCCGCCTGTGATAAAGTCACACCATGATCCAACCCGAAATCTCCATGCCCGTTTCTTTCCAGCCCCTCCCCACGCCGCGCACCATGTATCGCGCGCTGGCGCGGCGTGATGCCGCCTATGAGGGGGTGTTTTTCACCGGGGTTAAGACGACGGGCATCTTCTGCCGGCCCACCTGCCGCGCCAAGAAGCCCAAGCGCGAGAACGTCGAGTTTTTCCCCACGATCAACGAAGCGCTGCACGGCGGCTATCGTCCGTGCCGGCTCTGTCGTCCGATGGACACCACCAAGTCGGTGCCACCGCTCGTCGAGCGCCTGCGCCGCGCGGTCGAGGAGTCCGCCGAGGGCCGGGTGAGTGACAAGGATCTCATCGCGATGGACATCGAGCCCTCGACCGCCCGCCGGCAATTCCAAGCTTATCATGGGATGACTTTCCATGCCTATCAGCGCGCGCGCCGGATGGGGTTGGCGCTGCGGGACGTGCAGGCCGGCCAGGCGGTCATCGACGTGCAGCTGGCCCGGGGCTACGAGTCCACGAGCGGTTTTCGCGAGGCCTTCACGCGCGTTTTCGGGACACCACCGCGGGACGCCAAGGCCGGTCACTGCCTCCTGGCGCAGCGTCTGGAAACCCCGCTTGGCACGATGCTCGCCTTGGCCGACGGGCAGGGTCTGCGCCTGCTGGAGTTTGCCGACCGCCGCGGTCTCGAGCGGGAGTTGGTCGGCCTGCGCCGCCGCTTGAAGTGTGCGATTGTGCCGGGCAACAACGCCGTGCTGGCGGACACGCAGCGGCAGCTGACGCGCTACTTCGCGGGCGAATCGCTCGTCTTCGATCTGCCCCTCGCGCCGGTGGGCTCGGATTTTCAGCGGCGCGTCTGGAGCGAGTTGCAACGCATCCCGGCCGGCCGGACCCGCAGCTACAAGGAAATGGCCACGCGGGTGCGGCTTCCCCGCGGCCACCGGGCGGTCGCCCGCGCCAACGGTTCCAACATGCTGGCGCTCGTCATTCCCTGCCACCGGGTCATCCGGTCGGACGGCGACCTTTGCGGTTACGCGGGCGGCGTCTGGCGCAAGCAACGGCTGTTGGAGCACGAGCGCAAATACTCTTGAGCCTCTGAATTTCCACAGGAGACCGCAGAGATAGCAGAGAGGATCGGCAGAGTAACTCGGGCCTCTGTTTCCTCTGCGTCCTCCTGTGGGAAATGCCTTGGTTCCTATCCGGTTTGATCCGCGTAATTCGCGGGGAAGCGGTTTTCCCATGTCCTGAACAAAACTCTTGCGCCACCCGGGCCGGGGCGTATCCATGCACCTTCTGTTTTTTGCCCGGGTGGTGGAATTGGTAGACACGCAGGTCTCAGAAGCCTGTGCCTAACCGCATGCGAGTTCGAGTCTCGCCTCGGCAACCATTGGGAAAGACCGCCGCCCTCATCGCCGGCGGACTTTTCTTGGCGGAAGAACAACGGGTAAAGCGAACTTAGGTCCGATCACTTGAATACTGTAACATACCTCGCGGCTTGCCGCGGAGTTTTCCGAGTGAGATTGGGACGCCGACCGGCCAGCCCCGCCGAGGCGGGGCTGTGCAAGCCGCGCGGAGAAGCGCTGGCGGAAGGGCGGCGTTCAATTAACGGGCGAGGTTCAACCGGCGCAGGTCGTGAAGCCATATTTCTTGAGGACTTCTCCCGCGTGCGCCCGCTTCTCCGCAAGCGGCACGTCGGTGCGCCGCCAGATGACATGGATCTCGTGTTCGAAAGCGCGCATGGCCGGGGCTTTCTCGATCAGGCGGGGAACAACCCGGGCCGGTATCCTGATCACCCCTTCCGAGTTGGCGTGGATCAGATCCCCGGTGGAAACTCTGAGCCCGCCGACCGTCACTGGTTCCCCAGGCATCAGGAAACGCAGCGGTCCGTGGTGCACACACACGCCCGTGCCATAGACGGCGAAAGACGCATTCAACAGACCCGGGATGTCGCGCACACCGCCGTTGGTGACCAGTCCGGTGCATCCGGCGGCAACAAGCAACTTGGCCATGCCGTCACCGATGACACATTCGAAACCCGGACGTGAGCCCATAGTTTGCACGACCCAAATCACCGGCAAGGCTGAAGCCTGCATCTGCGCCAGTTGCTGCCAGAACGGCTCGATATCACCCTGGTTGTCTGGGGTGCTGGAATCGAGCTGGCAGGTGATGGCCACGCCGCAGGTTGGGCCCAGCGCGGGGGTCACCGACTGGATTTCGCTGCCCATGTAAACCTCATGGGGTGAGATAGGATCGACATATCCCAGTGTGTTGGCGAGGAGGGCGGTGTCGAAGTCGCGCAAGGCCTCGATCTGGCCACGTGTAAGCGGTGTATTCATGCTGGAGTCCGCTGACGCTCGCAGC
>JANNDM010000204.1:0-6142 GCA_031387725.1 Verrucomicrobiota bacterium
CATCTGCGGCACCTGCTCCTGCACCATCAACGGCAAGCCGCACGGCCCGGGCAAGGGCATCGCCACCTGCCAGCTCTACATGCGCAGCTTCCAGGAGGGCGACGCCATCGTCGTCGAGCCTTTCCGGGCCAAAGCCTTCCCGGTCCAGAAGGATCTCATCACCGACCGAGCCGCCTTTGATAAGATCCAGCAAGCGGGCGGGTTTATCTCGGTCCGCACGGGAGCGGCGCCTGACGCCAATTCGACCCCCGTGCCGAAGGAGGATGCGGACCTCGCGATGGACGCGGCCACCTGCATCGGTTGCGGCGCGTGTGTCGCGGCGTGCAAAAACGCCAGCGCGATGCTCTTCGTCGCGGCCAAGGTCTCCCACCTGGGCCTGATGCCGCAGGGCCAGCCCGAGCGCGACCGGCGCGTGCTGGCGATGGTCCAAACGATGGACGAAGCCGGCTTCGGCAATTGCACCAACCAATACGAATGCAGCGCCGTTTGCCCCAAGCTCATCAGCCACGATTTCATCGCGCGGATGAATCGCGATTATGTGACGGCACTCTTCAAGGCGAAGTTCCGGCTCACCTCCAATTCGACCGGCGGCGCAGGTTGAGCAAACACACCCTAGGCGAACGGCTAAAGCCTGCAACTTCCGGGGTGTTTCCGTGTTTTCATATCAACCACCAACTCCTGCTATGAAAACCGCTCTTATCTCCGTTCTCACCGCGACCCTTCTGGGCTTCGCCTCTCTCGCGAGCGGTCGTCCTTTCGACGCCGCTGACTTTACTGCCATTGTGTTTACCACCGGCTTGGTGGCTTGGACCATGGGACAATACAGCCGTGCTCCCCGAGCGTTGACCATGGCCCGGCCCATCCAGCTCCCGGCCCGCGTAAACGTCCGTCCGAACCAAGCGCCGTCTTTCCGTCAAGCCGCCTAAGCGGCTCGACGCACTCAACGGCGTCCCGGGACAACCCAGGAGCCGTTATTTTATTTGGCAATGACCGCCACCTTGCCGGCCGAAGTCAGGCTGCTCTTGTCAGTCGAATCACCGTATAGTCTGATGATGATGATGGAATCCGTCCTGTAAGTCGCCGTGCCGGTCGCCAACGCATCGGTCAGGGCGCGTTCTCCGGCGGCTCCGGCGATGATCAGCCTGGTCGTGCGGTTCGCACTGGTCTGGGCCGGGATCGCCACCGCTTCTTTCTCCTTGATGGTGCCGAGCAGGTTTCCGTTGAGGAATACCTTATGGATCGTCTCATCCACCAGGTAGGAGGAAATGTTGGGATTGACGATGCGCCACGACACCTGCGTCGTGCCGTCACTGTTCCGGGCAATATTGGTCAGCTCGACCTTCAGCCCGACAGTGATGATGTTGTTGCTGCTGCAGCCAGCCAGCAGGAGGAGGAGCATGAAAAAGGGGACAAGAATACGCTTCATCGATCCCATATGGCGGTGGCCCCCGGAGTCGGCAAGTTTACTCGTCCTTCTCCTTCGATTTCTTTTTTCCGCCGCTCCCACCGGCTCCGAACTGGGCGACCCCCCCGACGGCCGTCACAGCGAGAATGGCGGGGAGCATCCAAGGGTTGCTGTCGATGAGGGCGGGCAGCTGGTCCGGCTGCCGGCAATAATACAGCCAGTCAATCTGGTGGGTGAAATAAGCCAGGGCGAGGATGGCGCAGCAAGCCCCCCGTAGCGCCGTGGAGAAAATAATCAGCACGCGCTGGATTTTGACGGCCAGAAAGCCCCCCAAAAGGCCCAGCACGCAGCCGCTCAGCAAGGCGACCAGGTGGTGGTAGTTGGCGAGCAAGAGAATCCCAAGCGTGGCCCCGAAAATAAAACCGGTCACAAACACCGCTGTGATATATAGCAGGAATGCCAGGGCCGTCCCGAGCAACCCGCCGACAATGAGGCTGGCAAGGACCCCACCGGAACTGAATCCCAGGGCGGTCGCCGCGGTCTGACCAAACCCGACACCCAATATTCCACCGACCAACGCCAGCGTTATCTTGAAAACCCGATAGCCGAAAAAACAGTCCAGCACCCCCCACGTCATCAGCGCGACGGAATACCACGGATAAAGTTCGGCGCTCGGTTGCATGATGCGACACTAAGCCATGCCGCGCGCCAGCCGGTCAATCTGGTTTGTTTGCCGGGCGGCCGGCCCAGGCAAATCCAAAGCCGCCGGCAGGCGACAAAGGGAAAGACTGCTCAGAACAGCACGATGGCCCGCGCGCTTTCGAGCACGACCCAGGCGGCGGCAAAGGCGCTCGCCCACAGAAAGAACCCCTTGGCGATCCGGCGCCGGCGCAGGCTGCGCTCATAGCGGTCCACGTTGTGCGTGCGGTAGCCGGTCTCCTCGAGAAAGCTGGCGAATTGCGCATGTTTCACCCGCGCGGTCCGCAGCCGCTTGTCGCTCCGCATGCCGAAAGCGATCGGCAGTTGGTTGAGCAGATGGCGCCAGCGGTAGGACATGCCCACAGCCTCCTTTAAAATAGCTCTTCCGTTCAAGTGGATTCTGGCTATCTCGGTTTCTTTCACGCTCACTTTACCCGATGCACCACTTCCGCTACTCCGGCCAGAAACTTCATTGCGAATCCGTTGATCTCGCCGCCATTGCGCAACTGCACGGCACGCCGACCTACGTCTACAGTGCGAAGACGATCGAGGACAATTACCGCCGGCTGGCGGCCAGCCTGTCCGGACTCGACCTGCAAATCTGCTACGCGATGAAGGCGAATTCCAATCTCGCCGTGCTGCGCCTCTTTTCGAATCTCGGCGCCGCGTTCGACCTCGTGAGCGGGGGTGAGCTCAAACGCGTCGTGGTCGTGGGGGGCAGCACAGCCCGCAGTGTTTTCGCCGGCGTGGGCAAGACCGAGGCGGAGATCCGGCTCGCGCTTGAGACCGGCGTTTTCGGTTTTCACGTCGAAAGCGAACCCGAGCTGGCGCGGATCAATCACGTGGCCGGCCAATTGGGCCGCAAGGCCGCCATCGCCATCCGCATCAATCCCGATGTCGACGCCAAGACGCACGCCAAGATCACGACCGGCAAGAGCGAGAACAAGTTCGGCATCCCGCTCAAGGTCGCCGCCGCCGCCTACGCCGCCGCCGCGAAATATCCGCACCTCGAGATCAAGGGCGTGCAGATGCACATCGGCTCCCAACTGACCACCGCCGAGCCTTTCATCGAAGCAGTGAAGAAGGTCGTGCCTTTCGTCGAGCAGTTGAAGAAGGATTACGGCATCACGTATTTCAGTGTCGGGGGCGGCGTCGGTATCATCTACCAGGACGCTCTCGCCAGCGGCGACGCGGCCTGGTGGAGCACCAAGCCCGAAGGCGAGCGTCCGCTCACGCCTGAGGCCTATGGCGCCGCCCTTAAACCCCTGCTGGCCCCCCTCGGCCTCAAGATCCTGCTGGAGCCCGGTCGTTTTCTGGTCGGCAACGCCGGTGTGCTGCTCAGCCGGGTCGAATACCTCAAGCGCGGCTCGGGCAAAAACTTTGTCGTGCTCGATGCGGCGATGAACGACCTCGTCCGTCCCGCGATGTATGAGGCTTACCATGAGCTCGTGCCGCTGTTGCGCGACACCACCCGGCCGGCACTCATGGCCGATCTCGTCGGTCCCATCTGCGAATCCGGTGACTGCTTCGCCAAGGACCGCACGATGCAGACGGTGGGCGAGGGCGAGATTGTCGCCTTTATGAGCGCCGGCGCCTACGGCTACACCATGGCCAGCCGCTACAACACCCGGCCCATGGCCGCCGAAGTGCTCGTATCCGGCAGCCGGTTCGAGCTGGTCAACGCCCGCGAAAATTTCGATGCTATGCTTGCTGGGGAAAAAATCCCCGGTTTCCTCAAATCCTGACGGTCCGCCACATGTCTGAGCCGCGTCCTCTTAATTTCGCCGTCATCGGGGCGGGCGCTTGGGGCACCGCGATGGCCGTGCACCTCGCCCGCCGCCGCCAGCACACCACGCTCGTCACCCGTCGGCCCGAGCATGCCGAAGCGGTGGGCGCGGCCCGCGAAAACCGCGATTACTTGCCGGGCATCAAATTGCCCGAGGCGCTTTTGGTGACCTCTGACCTGCGGGCCGCCTTGCTCGAGGCCGACGTGGCGCTCATCGCCTCACCTTCGCAATCCCTGCGCGCCTGGTGCGACCAGATGCGCACGGTGTTGCACGACACCTCGCGGCTCCAGCTTTTTCTCAGCCTGGTCAAGGGACTGGAAATCGGCACCCACCTCCGCCCGAGCGAGATGATGGCGCAGATTCTGCCCGGCCTTAATTGCGGCACCCTGACGGGTCCGACCAACGCCGCCGAGGTGGCGCGCGGCCTGCCCGCCGCCATGGTGATGGCCGCGCAGCGCGCCGACGAATTCGTGCCCAAGGTGCAGACGGCCATGAGCGGCCCCACCTTGCGCATCTACACCAGCGACGACCTCGCTGGCGCCGAATACGGCGCCAGCCTGAAGAACATCTACGCCATCGCCGCCGGCCTGTGCGACGGCCTGAAGCTGGGCGACAATTCCAAGGCGGCGCTGCTGACCCGCGCCGTGACCGAGATGGTGCGCGTCGGCACCGCGCTAGGCGCCAAGTCCGACACCTTCTACGGCCTGAGCGGCTTTGGCGACCTCGTGGCCACCAGCCACGGCGCCTGGAGCCGCAACCGCGAGTTCGGTGAGAAAATCGGCGCGGGCAAATCCGTCTCGGAGCTGCTCGCCGGACGCAAAACCGTCGTCGAGGGCCACCGCACCACCGAGGCGCTCCACGGCCTTTGCCGGGAGCGCGGGATCACGGCGCCGATCCTCACCGAGGTCTACGCCATCCTCTATCAGAATAAGAAGCCGGCTGATGCCCTGCACGCCCTCATGACCCGCGAGCTCAAGCGCGAGACCGCATCTCCGTTCCCCAAAAAATAAGAGGCCGCAACCACGCGCACTCAACGCCGGGTCCCGGTCCGCCGCTGATAGACGGCGAGAGCATGTCGGAGCTGGGCTTGTTCGCTCTCGGAGACGGCTTGATTTTCGAGCAGCCGAGACACCTTGGTCGCGGCGCCGGGACCGGCGAGCCGCAGGTTCGCCATAAGCACGGAATCCCTGCGTTGGGCGCGCAGGACGGAGTCCGTGTGCACCTGCTCCAGGTCGCGTTGCATGGCGGTCGGGAAGTCGGCGGCCAAGGCCCGGGTGAACTCCGCCACGCTGCCGTTTGGTGACACCAGATGGTGGAGGTGGACCGACGCTGTGCGGGAAATCTCGCGGCTACCCCAGTCGGTGAACTGCGGGTCCAGGCCCTCCGGCCAGCCTTCAAACCGGAGGGCAAAGGCCTCAAGGCGTGGGTCGGGGGGCACGCCCACGACGGCCGGCAACAGTTGCATGGTGGCGGCCAGCTTTTCATTCGTGGCCGCGCTCGTCAGGAACTGCAAAAAATCGAGCGCGACGTCAAAATGCGGTGACGCGCGCAGAATCCCCAGCGTGCCCGCCCCGCCACCAATGGCCGGGTCTGGGCTGGCATCGATCACATTGTGCCCAAACGGTTCGTCGCCGGGAGCCGGCGGCGCGAGCCGGAACACGCCGCATCGGAAACGCCCGTGGTTCATGAAGTCATCGGCATCAAACGTGCCGGATGCGATCATCACGGCATGTTGCTGGAGAAATCCCAGGGATGCGTCATTCCGCTGCGCCTGAATGAAGGAGGGGTGCAAGCCCTGGCTGACGCGGCGCATCATTTCCCAGCCGTCGGTCACCGGGGCCGAATCTACGGCCCAGTCTCCATGCAACCAGGCGAGGGCCGCCTGGTTGTTGCTCACGGTGATCGTGCGGCTGCGGTTGACCGCGAGGGTCAGGCGCTGCGTTTGCAGCCGGATGAGGGGGGTGAGCAGCGCGCGGGGCGACTCCAGGTAGGCGGCGATGGGGATGACGGGCTCACCGTGGGTGCGGGCCCAGGACTGGATGGTGTCGCACAGCGTAAAGAATTCCCGGAGGGTGGTGGGGAGACGTTCGCTGCCGGTTATGCGCCGGAGCAGGTCGAGGTTGCAATAATAGCGATAGGTGCGGGTGACATGGGTGATGCCGTAATACTCCATCATGTCCTTCGAGTAGCTCATTTCGCTGCCCATCCCGTCGATGATGGTGTCCTTCCACGGGACATTTTCGAGAGGGGT
>JANNDM010000212.1:0-8832 GCA_031387725.1 Verrucomicrobiota bacterium
GCCGGACTGGATTGGAAATCTCCGCGGCGTTTCCAACGCGCCCATTCATGCCATCGTCAGCAGGCTTACCGTTGAGCCCGCTCAGCAGGTAAGCACCAGTTTGCCAAATTGCGCCCCGGCTTCCATGTGGCGCAACGCGGCGTCCGTCAGGTCGAGGGGGAATACCCGGTCCACGATGGGCGTGATTTTGTGCTGCCCGACAAAGCTGGTCATCCCGGCGAAGTCTGCGGGCGAGCCCATGGTGGTGCCCAGGAGGTTGATCTGACGGAAGAAACTTTTTCGCATGTCCAGACCCTTGGGGTTGCCGGTGGTGGCGCCGAAAAAGACGAGGCGACCGCCGGGAGCCGTCAGTTCGATCAGCTTGGCAAAACCATCGCCGCCGGCGCTGTCCACGATCACATCGAAGCGTCCCGCCTGTTTTTGCAAAACCTCGGCCCAGTCGGGGTCGCGATAATTGACGCCCCCGCGAGCCCCGAGTTTTTCGGCCCGGGCGATTTTCTCCGGCGAGCCGGAAGTGACCCAGGTCTGCGCGCCAGCCGCGACCGCGAATTGCAGCGCGAACAGCGCCGCTCCGCCGCCGACGCCCGTGACGAGCACGCGCTCGCCGGACCGGAGTTGCGCGCGGGTGAACAGCGCACGCCAGGCTGTGAGCCCGGCCAGTGGCAAGGCCGCGGCCTGCTCCCACGAGAGGTGGGCCGGCTTCGCCGCGAGGTTGGCGACGGGAATGGCGACCTGCTCGGCAAAAGTGCCATGGTCCGGCAGGCCCAGGATGCGAAAATCGGGGCCTTGGGCGCGCGGGTTGTCGCCCCAGGCAATCGCGGGATTGATGATCGCCTCGCGGCCCACCCAGGGCTGATCGGCGGGGGAACCGACCGACGTCACGACGCCCGCTCCATCCGAACCCAACGTGATCGGCACCTTGATGTTGGGATACAGACCGATTTGGGTCCACAGGTCGCGGTGGTTCAGTGCGGCGGCCTTGAGGCGCACCACCGCCTGGCCCGGCGCGGCAACCGGATCGGGAACTTCGCGGACTTCGAGGGGATTTTTGACCCCGGTGAGAAACGTGGCTTTCATGCAAAAGAGGGTATGATCACCAGGGGGTGAAGGCAAACGCGCCCTGCAACACAGTGGCTGCGGAGTGAAAACAGAGCAATTGTAGCTTGAATCAACGGGGCGATAGAATGTGCTTGGGCCGAGGCCAAAAAGATATGACTTTAATCGCAAAGGGAGGCTGGATGCTGGTGGCGCTGCTGCTGGCTATTGCGGCGAAGGCGGGCCCGATATTCCTAGGCGCGGCCACCGCGGGCGCGGAAGCCCGGCCGCCATTGGTGATGGCGGGGCAAAAAAAAGAATTTGTGCTCACCCTGACTTCGGGCGAGACCGAGGCCCCGGAATTGAGCGGGGATCTGGCCGCGATTGCAGGCAGCCTGGCCGCGCCGATTTTCAGCAATCGGGCGCTGGTGCTTCACCGGATGGGCGAAGCCCGGGCCGGGGTCCAGCGCTTCAAGTTCGAAGTGGACATACCCGCGGCGGAAAGAAAGCAGGACCTGCTGCTGCGGTTGAAAATACGATCCCGGGCGACGGTAGACTGGCTGCCACTACCACGGATCAACTTGGAGGCTTCGCCCCGGAGCTGGCCCGACGCCCTGCGCCGCTTTGCCCGGCAGGTGCCCACTGGCCGGCTCGCGGGCAGTGCTGGTCTGGCGGAGCTTTTCCGGCGTGCGGAGATCGAGACACCGGAAACCACGGAGGAGGAAATGGCCACCACCGAATCGGTCCGTGTGTGGTTTGCCGAGGCGACCGGAGACGAGCTACGGATACCCAAGACACCGCGGGCGGTGTGGCTGGTCTTCAAGCGGAACGTCCGTGACGGGCTGGAAATCAGGCGCCCCACTCCGTTCAGCCCGCCCTGCATAGTGGTTGATGTCAGTGCGCTAGTCGCTCCCGACACAGACGCCGCAGCGCAGGATCTTTTTGAGCGCGCGCTGGCCACCGCCCTAGCGCTCACCCTTTCATCCCCAGATTCCATCCAATCCTCACCATGAGAATATCCCACCTGCCCTGTTCCCTTTGCCTCGGCCTGGCCGCGCTGCTGTCCGGCTTGCCCGTGCGCTCGGCTGAAACCGACATCATCCCGGTGGCCGTGCTGGACCTTGACGCAACCGATGGCCGGTTGAAGGAACGCGGTGCGCAGCTCGCGCTGCTCATCTCCGCGCAGCTTTCCACCATGGACGGCATTGCCACCGTGGAACGTCAGGACCTCGCCAAGTTGCTCGGCGAACAGGAGCTGGGCAACTCGGGCATGGTAGATCCGGGCACCGCAGCCCGCATTGGCCACCTGACCGGGGCCCGGGTGCTGGTGACCGGTCGCGTCTTCACTGTGGCCGGTGAAACCATGGCCGCCCTAAAAATCATGAGCACCGAGACCGGCCGGGTCTTCGGCGCGGCGGAGAATTTCTCCGTCGAGGAGCCACCGGCCGGACCCGCGGGCAAGCTGACCGCGAAGGTTGGAGAAATCCTGAATACCAAAAAGGACGCGCTGATCGCGCGGCCTGTCACAGCCGAGGACCGCATCGCCCGGCTCAAGAAGAAGCTGGCTGGCCGCACCCTGCCCAGCGTAGCGATTTCGATTCCGGAGCAACACATCGGGCCGCCGGTCATCGATCCGGCCGCCGAGACGGAAATCGGCCTCATTCTGGGGCAGGCGGGATTCACCGTGCTGGCCGGCGAGGCCGCCGCGAAGGCGGATTTCCAGATCCACGGCGAGGCGTTCAGCGAGACGGGCATCCGGCGAGGCGGCCTAGTTTCCGTCCGCGCCCGGGTGGAGGTGAAGGCGGTAGCCCGCGACGGCGGGAAGGTGGCGCTGGCCGACCGGCAGGTGAGCTGGGCGGTGGACACGGCCGAGCACATCGCCGCCAAGTCTGCCCTGCAACGCGCCGGTGCCGAGCTGGCCGATCGCATCGCGGACAGCCTAACCGGCAAAAACTGAACGGTCAATGCGTCGACCAATCGTTTGGTTTTTGATATTAGGGTGGGTGGAGTGGTGCTCCGGGCTTCAGGCCCAGGACTTGAAGCGTGTCGCTGTGCTGGATTTCGCGCGCGCGGACTCTCCCGGCAGCTTCGATCCGACCCTGCTGGATTTTTCGCGCGCCGTCCAGGCGCGTTTGCTGGAAGACAAGAATTACGCTTGGGTGGAGCGCCAGGATTTCGACCGAATCATGACCGAGGCCGATCCCGGTGGCGCTCGCGGCATAGATGCGGCGACCGCCGTGCGACTGGGGAGACTGTTGCGCGCGGATCTGCTGTTACGCGGGGAAGTTACGCAACGCTCAACCGGAGCCGCCGAGCTTACCCTCGAGGCGCTCGACCTGAAGCGAGCGGAGGTTCTGGCGACGCGAACGGTGCCGATGGCCATGAATGCGCGACAGAAACTTCACCCCACCACCGCCGAGATGATGGCCAGCACAGGCGCCGCACAAGCAGCTCTGACCGAAGCGCGCGGAAAGTTGGAACAGATCAAGAATCTACAGGTGCTGGCCCCGCTTTACTTCAGAAACACCAGTATGAGTGATCGGTTGGGTTTCCTAGAGGAGCGTTTGCAAGCCGCCCTGGCCCGGGCATCGGCGTCAGCCGCCGGGCTGCGGGTTCTGCGCTTCCCGCGCACCGGCGAGGCCGGCGAGGAATCCAGTCTGGTGTTGGCGGGATTGACGGACACGGATCCCGATGCCTGGCAAAAGGTGGCCGATGTGTATGTCTGGGGTTCATTCAAGGAGGAGCCCGTCGACGGCGCGGCCTTCGAAAACGTGCCGGTGACGATTGTCCTACAGGTTTCGAACGGAACCAGTGAGCGCCGGGAATTGCAGTGGAAGGGCACCGTGAAAACCCTGGCTACGGGGCTCGATGCGCTCGCTGGCCAGGTGATCGAAGCCTCCCGGGTGCTCGCCGCCACAAACGTTCCGGCCAAGCTCAACGAGCGGCAGCTTATCGCCGCGGACCTGCGTCGGCGGGCCGGTGAAACTGGCCGGCAAATAGCGCAAGGCGGTGCGCAGTTTCCCGCCTCCAGCACGGGGCGCCAGCTCTATGCCTATCGAACCAGGCTGCTGGAAGTCGCCTGTTTTTTCGACCCGCTTAACCGGGCGCTGCAGGAAGAGCGCCTGCAGACGGTGTGGGGCGGGCAGAATCCGTTCAAGCCGCTTGGCACACTGCGCGGGCAATGGCTGCGGGTCGCCGACTATCAGGCGCAAGCCGCACGCTTTGCGCGGCAAGCCGACAACAGTCTAGACGGGCAGTGGCCGGCAGCGCGGGCAAAAAACCTGAGGGATTTCATCAGTATGCTGGAGGGGGCGGCCTGGAGGGCCAAGGAGCTGCAAGTGTCGGGGGAGGAGATTCACCGCCAACTGCGCGCCATCGTGAGGGAATGGGGGGAATTGCTGGCCGAAACCCACCGGGCGGTGCGCCAAGAACCCCAGACGCCCCAATGGTATGCCACTCTCCAGACAGAGTGGTTTGCGCAGGCTAATTTACTGAGCACCGTCAGAGATCCGATCATTGTGCATGATGCGCTGGAGAAAATCTGGCCGGTGCTGGAGCCGCAAATGGGTCAGCTGCTTAAAAACGACCAGTCAGGCAAGGACGGGCAGTCCATTCGCTGGATCGAGGCAATCTTCTCGGCCTATGGCGCCTTGGGGGACCAGGACCGGGCGACTGCCATGCTGGATTCCGCCTGGCGGCTGGGCCGGGCGAATCAGATCCGACCCGCGGGTGAAGCTGAAAAGCCGCGTTCCCCTCATCCCCCTCGTGTCGACCGGGTGTGGGGACCGCAACAGGCCCTCCGGCCCACTCCGCCCGCGCCCATCAATCCGGCGTTTCCAGAGCTAGCCGCGAACATCCGTGAAATCGACCCACGGTCCATCCGCACGTTTATTCGGGCGCGATCGATGGAAGGCCCGATGTTTGAGAAGAACATGACGACGACGGTAGGCAGCCTCGCGTGGCGGGAGGGCAAGCTGTGGATTTCTGAAAGCAATGAGCCGCTGCCGCCGGCACTCGGCCCACAAAACCCCCAAGGGAACCATTACCTGTGGTGTTACGACCCGGCAGTGCGCACTGCTGAGCTCATCACCTCGAAACTTGGGGGCCATTCAGCCGTTCGCACGATCACGCCGATGGCGGAGGGGCTTTGGCTCGGCTTCGACGGCGATGGCGTCTGGCGCTTCGACCGGGGTGGAACCACGCAGCGCTACAAGGGGGAGGACGGACTGCAAACGATGCAAATCCAGAGTGCGGCTGCGGATCAAAGGGAGTTGTTTTATTCGGGGGGATCATCAAGAGGGCAGCTGATCAGTAGCTATTCTCTCAAGGACGGAAAGTGGACGGGGTTGCAGGTTCCACGGTTTTCGCCGATGCTCTGGAGGGCGGCGGCACAGCCGGGAAATGTCAACATGCAGGAATCCGGCCTGCTTGCCATCAGTGGGGAGTGGCTTTGCTTTGGCGGCCCTTGGACTTCATTCTACAGTCGTTCGACCAAGAAATGGGTTGATTTCCGCCTGGGCACTGAGACCGCCGGCGCGTTTGAAGGCCAGTATTCGATAATCAGCGCTGATGAGCGGGGGTTCTGGTTTGCTGGCGGATCCTTTGACACCGGCGTGCTGTGGTTTGTTGATCCGGCCAAGCCGGAGGGTAAGCGCTGGATTCGACTGCCGGGCGGCTCACCCAAGGCCATGGCTCATTGGAGGTCGCACCTTTTGATCGCATTGGAGGACGGTGGTGGGCGTTCGCGTTTGGCGCTCGTCGACAAGCAAGCCTTCACCTTCGTAGGACAGATCGCCCTGCCGATGCAACAAGCATGCAGTCTAGCTGTGGGCGACGGTCGGGCGTGGGTCGGTGGCGTCAAGCAGCCGGTAAATACAGGCTCATGGGATGGAGGTTTTGCCTTGGTCGAAGTAGAATTGCCAGAGTCCGGTTCAGCAGTCCCCGCAGTGGCAGACCAGCCGCGGGATTTTCCTCTGCATCGTGCCGCCTGGGCCGGAGATCAGACAATCTTGGCGGCCGCCTTAGCGAGCAAGCCCGAACTCGATGTTGCCACCGCCAGCGGCTGGACCGCATTGATGAGCGCGGCCGCCGCCGGCCGGAACGACTTATTACGCCTCCTGTTGGAGGCCGGGGCAAACCCCAACTTGCTTTCTAGCGATGGGGATTCGGCTTTGCAGCAGGCTGCGGCGCGGGGCGACTTGGAAAGCACCAGCCTACTGCTCAAGCATGGCGCCCAGGCGAACATTCGGCCCCGCGTTTTGCTGCGGGGACTATCGGCCCCCGCCCGCCTGCAATTGACGCCGTCCACCCCAGGCGCAGAAACCACGACGCCTCCTCGCCAGCCCGGGAACCTGAAAGCCGCGGTGACCGCAGACGGAGAGGTAGCCCTCACTTGGGAAGATCGGGCGGACAACGAAGCCTATTATCAAGTGCTCTATAAAAACTCCTACGGAATGAAAATGGTGGTGGCACAACTACCGGCCAACGCCACGAAGTGGATCGACCCCAACACACACGACGAGGCCGAATTGATTTACTTGGTAAAAAGTATCAACGGGTTCACTGATAGGGATGCCGTGATCCCGGAAGTGCGGATCAAGCGGCCGGCACCGACGGATAACCTTATCCGCAGCCGGGATGGTTTGGGGGTCGCTTCCCCCGACATATTGCCGGTGGTGTTCATGGCCCAATCAGCCTTGTCGGTGGCGGTGATTAACGACCGGCCTGAATGCGTGGACCTGCTGCTGTCAGCCGGTGCCGATCCCAACCAAGCCGATGCCGCAGGCTTTACTCCACTGATGCAGGCGGTGCGCTACCGGCGTTACACACTGGCTAGGCAACTGCTGGCGCGCGGCGCCCGCCCGGAGTTGATTGCGGAAACGGGCGACAGCGCCGCCCTGCTCACCTATCAATTGCACGAGGATGGGGAGCTCTTGGAGGAATTACTGCGAGCCAGTCCGCCGGAGGATAGGGCCCGTGAAGCCACGGTTTTAATCAGCGAAGCGGCAGACCGGGGGCAGATCAAAGATATCGAGAAGCTGCTGGCCCTAGGAGGGGACTTGGGCGACCGGATCGCAGTGGGCGACAGCCCAATCAGGCGTGCGCTGGCTGCAAATCAGGTTGAAGCCGCGCAATGGATGCTGACACGGCGCGCGCCCGATCTGCAGCGCAAGTTTCGCAGCGGAAAATTACCAGAGGGTGAGAGCGAAATCGTGATCGCGGTGATCTCTAGGAACGATCCCGGGCTGTTTGGCCAGTTGCTGGATATGGGGCTCGGCGTCGACCAATTTGTGGGCGAGAGTCCGGTGCTCGTCGTCGCGGCCCAGAAAAAGGCGTTTGCCGTGCTTACCATGCTGCGTGAGCGCGGCGCGAATCTCAGCCTGCGAAGCAACAGCTATGAGATCGGGGGCCGGAGCGACGGCACCGCCGCAGGCTATCTGACACCCGAAGAAACACAGCGCTACCTCGGCGCGGGCCCAGCCGCGGGGCGGGAAATAACCTGGCCTCTGCCGCAGAGTTTCAATCTATCATCGCCCGGCCCGGTGCAGTTCGTCTGGCAACCCGAACTGGCGAAAATCGAGGTGAACGCGGCCCTGGTGGAGGCCTGCCAAAAGGGCAATCTGCCGGCTGTAATGCAAGCGGCCGCAGCCGGAGCGGAGTTGGATTGCTATGGTTCGGAGGGGCGGACGCCCCTGCTCGAGGCCCTGAAGGCCGAGGCCTTTGATGTCGTGCGCTGGCTGGTGGAGGAAGGCGCTTCCGTCAACCGGCCCAGCAAACGCGGCTTCAGTCCGGTGGCCTTCGCGGTAGGGTCCGGCAAGTCCAGCGAGGTGGACTACCTCTTGCAGGCTGGTGGTGACCCTAACCTCTTTGGCGAAGGCGGCCTGCCTCCGCTCGCAATGGCGGCACAAGCGGGAAATCTCGAAATACTCCGGCAGCTCTTGGCGGCCGGGGCGAATCCCAACGTCAGCGCTTATGTGAACGGGCGTCGGGAGAATCCGCTCGCGATCGCCTTGTGGAAGGCCAAGGTCGGGGTCGTTGATCTGTTGTTGGCCAACGGTGCGAACCCACGGAGCCAAACCTACTATTTTGTCGGCAATACCGATGTGCCGGGCGGCGTCACTAAACGGCCCCAGCCCTCGCTGTTGATGTTCGCGGCGGCCGGCCGCAATCTGGAGCTGGTGAAAAAAATGATTTCACTAGGACAGGAGCCTCGGCTTAGGGCCAGTGGCGACTATGACGCGCTGGCCTGGGCCGCAGACGCGGGTTCGCGGGAAGTGGTGGAGTTCCTGCTGCCCCTGTCTGCGCACAAGGGGCGGGCCTTGGAATCCGCCCTGGGAAAAGGCCACACGGACATCGCACAAATACTCGAAATGGCCGGCTATCAATCACCTTGACCGGCGCGTTTCAGCTTCGCCTGCAGTTTTTTCACCTCGGGGCTGACGGCGGAACAGTTCTCGCTGCCGCAGCCGGGTTGCTTGCGCTTGGCGAACCAGGAACGCACCAGCAGTGTCGCGGCCACGGCGACGATCAGCAGGGCGATGAGGGTTTGAAGGGAAGAAGACATGATTCAGCCAGAATGAACAGTATCGACAGAATGAGAGAAGAGGGGGGCGTGGTGCGAGTTGGTTTATTTTGTTAATGCTGCCTCAATACCCGAGCGCGCGGCCGGCCTGATAGAAGATGAGGCACACGAGCCAGGCGGTGCCGGTCATGTAGGCGATCTGGAACAAGGGCCACTTCCAGCCGTTGGTCTCGCGCTTCACGACGGCGACGGTGCTCATGCATTGCATGGCGAAA
>JANNDM010000115.1:0-1988 GCA_031387725.1 Verrucomicrobiota bacterium
GTGGGCTAACCGTTGCGCGCCGTGAAGCCGCAGAACCGCCCCGCCGAAACCATCCCCAACGTGCTGGCCGAGCGTTATGCCTCGGCCGCGATGAAGGCGATCTGGTCGGCGCACGGCCGCATCCTGCTGGAGCGCGATTTCTGGATCGCGGTGATGAAGGCGCAGAAGGATCTCGGCGTCGCCATCCCGGCCGAGGCCATCAAGGATTATGAACGCGTCCGGGCCGAGGTGGACGTGGAGCGCATCAAGGAACGCGAACGGGTCACCCTCCACGATGTGAAGGCGCGGCTTGAGGAATTTTCCGAGCAGGCCCAGCGCCAGTTCATCCATCTCGGCCTGACCAGCCGCGACCTCACCGAGAACGTCGAGCAACTGCAGGTGGCGCGCTCGCTGCAGTTGGTGCAATTCAAGGTGGCCGCCGCGCTGCTCGCGCTGGCGAAGCGCGCCGCGCAGCACCGCGATATCATGATCACCGGCCGCACGCACAACGTGCCGGCCCAGCCCACGACCTTTGGCAAACGGCTCGCCATGTTCGCGCAAGAGCTGCGCATCGCGTCGGCCCGGCTCGACGACCTGGTTGCCCGCTACCCGGTGCGCGGGCTCAAGGGCGCCGTCGGCACGCAGCTCGACCAATTGACCTTGCTCGGCGGCGACCCCGCCAAGGTGGACCAGCTCGAGGCGCGCATCCTCAAGCACCTCGGCTTCAAATCCTCGCTCACCGCGGTCGGCCAGGTCTATCCCCGCGCCCTCGATTTCGACGTGGTCAGCGCGCTGCACCAAGTCGGGGCGGCGGCGGCGAGTTGCGCCACGACCCTGCGGCTGATGGCGGGGGCCGGCTTGTTGACCGAGGGTTTTCAGGAAGGGCAGGTGGGCTCCTCCGCCATGCCGCACAAGGTCAACGCCCGGAACTGCGAGCGGGTCTGCGGTTTCTCGACGATTTTATCCGGCTACGTGACGATGACGGCAAACCTCGCCGGTCACCAATGGAACGAGGGCGATGTGTCGTGCTCGGTCGTGCGGCGGGTCGCGCTGCCCGACGCCTGCTTCGCGCTCGACGGCCTGCTCGAGACGTTCCTCACGGTGTTGCGGCAGATGGAAATTTTCCCGGCCGCCATCGCGGCCGAAAACGAGCGCAACCTGCCGTTCCTCGCGACCACGACGATCTTAATGGAGGCGGTGAAGGGCGGCGCGGGCCGCGAGACCGCGCACGCGGCCATCAAGGAACATGCGCTGGCGGCCGCCAAGGCGCTGCGCAGTGGTGGAGACCCCGATCTGCTCGGCCGGCTGGCGGGCGACAAGCGGGTGGGCCTGGGCAAAAAGAAACTTCAGCAAATCCTGACGCAGAGCGAACGCTTCGTGGGTGCCGCCCCGCATCAGGTGGATGCGGTGGTGGCGGCCATCGCGCCGCAGGCGAAAAAGCACCGGGGCGCGGCCGACTATCGTCCCGGCAAGCTGCTGTAAGGCCGCACATTCCGACGAAAATATTTTTCGTCCACCGGTGGGGCGCGTTGCCCCCAACGCGCCGGGGAAGCGTCTTGAGGGCAAGACGCTCCACCTCCTCGTGCATACCCCGCGATATTAATTTTTCGCCACCCCAAGGTTTTAGTTTGCCAGCGTCGGGAGCGGAGCCTTTTTTGAACCCTCTTTTCGTTTCTTTACCAACTTAAAACCATCCACCCACCATGGCAGAAGAATTAACCGGCAATTGTCTGATCGCCCAGTCCGGCGGCCCCACGGCCGTCATCAACGCCAGTGTCGCGGGCGTTGTCGCCGAGGCGCTGAACCATTCCGCCATTGAGGAAGTTTATGGTGCGCTGAACGGCGTGCTCGGCCTGCTGGGCGAAGACCTCGTCGACCTGGCCGCCGAGTCGCAGCAGGCCATCCGTGGTCTCCGCTACACGCCCGGCGCCGCGCTCGGCACCTGCCGCAGCAAGCTGAAGCAGCCGGCCGAGTTCGAGCGCGTGCTCGAGGTGTTCAAGGCGCACAAC
>JANNDM010000042.1:0-2336 GCA_031387725.1 Verrucomicrobiota bacterium
AAAATCCAAGAAGTCGCCCCTAACGCCAGCTCAGAAACGACACAACCGGAAGCTGGCGCGGGTCCGCGTGCGGGTGGAGCATGCCATCGCCGGGATCAAGATCTGTCGGATTGCCAAAGATCAGTTTCGCAACCTGGCGGAAGGCTCGTCGGATCAAGCCATGCAAATCGCTTGTGGTCTGCACAATTTCCGCATTATGCGCCGAGCGCGGCGCCACAAAAGCTCGGATGCTTATTTTCGATAGAGTCTAGCGAGACTTCGTCTCAGACTGACGAGAACGGCTTGAGCATAGCAAAAGGTCCGGGTTGTGGGAACAAGATGGAGGCGGTATAACCGCATCCATTAGCACCGCCAAGCGGTGAGTTGGCCCGTGAGGGCACCCCAACAACCAGGACCCACCATGAGTTTAACACAACTCTCCCTCGCCGAAGTGCTGCGCCAACACGTGACGCTGGAAGTCGAAAGTATTGACCGGATGTATCTCAACGTCTACATTGCCAACCTGCAACGGGAAGCTAGGGCGAGTTGGTTTCTCAAAAAGCAACGGGAATGCCCAGTCGCGTCGTCGGCCGCCATGGCGCCCATCAGCCACGCGTTTGTTGCGGCAATTGACACGTATGCCGATAAGCATCAGGTACCGGTGTTGACATTCGAGAAGGGCCAACGGAAGGACGATGTGGTCGCCCCGTACGTGGCGCGCGCAGCCGGTAGGGAAGGGATTGTGCTGATTGGTAAAGCGCAAGAGAAGACCACGACCTTTCGAACGACCAAGGGGCACGGGCCGCGCAGCCAAGACCGGTATCCGCGGCTGTATCGCACGACGGCAATGGTCAACCACTACTATTTCTACGGGGTTGACCAGGACTTCGGACCGTTCTTCTTCAAGTTCAGTTCGTACTTCCCCTACACCGCCAAGTTCTGTCTCAACGGGCATGAGTACCTCAAGCGCCAACTGAGCTGCGCCGGCATTGCCTATGAGCCTTTGGACAATGGCCTGCGCTCGTGCGCGGACCCAGCCCGTATGCAGGCGCTGGCCGACGGTTTGTCGGCCGAGAAAATCGAAGTGCTGGTGCGCAAGTGGCTGGCACGGTTGCCCCAACCGCTGAGCGTGGCCGACCGCGCCGCCGGGTATGACTACGAGATTTCCATCCTGCAAGCCGAGTTCTCCCTGACCCAAGTCCTAGACCGTCCGCTCACCGGCCGGCTGTTCTTTGAAGCCGCGATCCGCGAGAACCTCGACCTGGGCCGTCCCGAGCAGGTGCAGTTGATTTTCGAGCGCCGCATCACCCGGGCCACCCCGAGCCGCTTTCGAACCCGGGTCATCACTGAAGGCGTCACCCCGGCCTTGCATGTGGACTACAAACACTCGCGCATCAAGCAATACCACAAAGAAGGACGGGCCCTACGCACCGAAACCACCATCAATGACACGCGCGACTTCTACATCGGCAAGCGGCTGAAAAACCTGCCCGCCCTGCGGCAGATCGGCTTCCGAGCCAACCGACGTCTCTTGCACGTCCAAACCCTCAGCCACGATTGCCTCTTGGGCGAAGACGCGTTTCAACAGGTCAACCAGCCACGTGACGTTTCGGGTCAACGTGTGGCGGCTTTGCGCTTTACCGACCCACGCGTGCAGGCTTTACTCAGCGCGTTGGTTGCCTTCCGGCTCCTGCCGCAGGGGTTCGCTAATCACGAGTTGCGGGCGCTGCTCGCGCCGCTCCTGGGCCTCGCCCCAGACCAATTCACCCCTGGGCAGATGACTTATCACCTACGCCGGTTGCGGCTGCATGGCCTCGTTGAGCGCCTGCCCAAGACGCATCGTTACCAGGTGACCGACTTTGGCTGGCGAGTCGCGCTGTTCTTCACCCGCACTTATGCGCGCGTGATCCGCCCCGGCTTGGCGCAGATCGTTCCAAATGCGCCGCCTGGGGACAATCCGCTGCAACGCGAATTCTCTCGATTGGAAGCAGCCATGGATGACTGGATTGGCCAGGCCACGCTGGCGGCATGAAACTTGACTCATTCACAACGACTTTGAACGGTTAAGCTACCTAATGAATAGGCGAGTTCTAGATAGGCGCTCCTGGTTTATTGTTGGCTTGCTAGTTTGACAGTGTTAGATTAGCGGGCTAGTCGAACCTGTTAAAAAGCGGGGTTCGGCCTTACAACTGGATGAATGAGCCTATTCTCGATCCCCTGCAGGATGTCTTTGACGCCGAGCGCTGGGGTTTGCCACTGGCGGCGGTCCAGGGGCTGGCGGATGACTTGCGTTCGTTTTGTAGCGGCAGCCGGCACTGTTTCAAGACGCGGACCCGGGACACCAGTGAGCACGCCTT
>JANNDM010000050.1:0-20862 GCA_031387725.1 Verrucomicrobiota bacterium
GTGTTGGTGATGTTGGAGATCGTCGCGGTGGGGGCGATGGCGAGCACGTTGGAGTTGCGCATGCCGTGGGCCTTGATCTTGGCGCGGAGGGCGGTCCAATCGAGGCGCGAGGTGCGGGGCACCTGGATGGGCAGACCGCGTTCCTGCTCAAGGAGGTCCACGGTGTCCTGCGGGAGGAGTCCGCGGTCCCACTTGGAGCCCTTGTAGGTGGAGTAGGGGCCGCGCTCGGCGGCGAGGTCGGAGGAGGCCTCGTAGGCGCAGTGGGCGATGGCCTCCATGAACTCGTCGTTGAACTCGACGGCCGCCTCGGAGGCGAAGGGCACGCCCTTCAGGTAAAGGGCGTTGGCCAGGCCCATGACGCCGAGGCCGATGGGGCGGTGACGGAGGTTGGAGGTTTTCGCCGGGACGGTCGGGTAGAAATTGATGTCGATGACGTTGTCCAGCGCGCGGACGGCGACGCGGATGGTGTCGCGGAGCTTCTCGTGGTCGAGGGAGCCGTCGGGCTTGAGGTGGGAGTCGAGGATGACGGAGCCGAGGTTGCAGACGGCGGTCTCGTCGTTCGAGGTGTTGAGGGTGATCTCCGTGCAGAGGTTGCTGCTGTGGATGACGCCGGCGTGGTCCTGCGGGGAGCGGACGTTGCAGGGGTCCTTGAAGGTGATCCACGGGTGGCCGGTCTCGAAGAGCATCGAGAGCATCTTTTTCCAGAGCTCAAGGGCCTCGATCTTGTGGGCCTGGATCTTGCCTTCCTCGGCGAGCTTCTCGTAGCGGACGTAGGCCTCCTCGAATTTCCGGCCGTAGAGGTGGTGGAGATCGGGGGTCTCGTTGGCGCGGAAGAGGGTCCAGGTGCCGCGGGCCTCCATGCGCTTCATGAAGAGGTCGGGGATCCAGTTGGCCGTGTTCATGTCGTGGGTGCGGCGGCGGTCGTCACCCGTGTTGCGGCGGAGCTCGAGGAACTCGAAGATGTCGTTGTGCCAGGACTCGAGGTAGGCGCAGCCGGAGCCCTTGCGCTTGCCGCCCTGGTTGACGGCGACGAGCTGGTCGTTGTGGAGCTTGAGGAAGGGGATGACGCCCTGGGACTCGCCGTTGGTGCCGGCAATGTGCGCGCCGGTGCCGCGGACGGAGGTCCAGGAGCCGCCGAGGCCGCCGGCCCACTTGGAGAGCTGGGCGTTTTCGGCGATGCCGCGATACATGATGCCCTCGAGCGAGTCGTCCACGTAGTAGAGGTAGCAGGACGAGAGCTGGGAGTGGAGGGTGCCGGAATTGAAGAGGGTCGGGGTGGACGAGCAGAAGCGGCGGGACTTGTAGAGCTCGTAGAGGCGGATGGCCCAGTCCTCGCGGGTGCGCTTCTTCTCGTCGAGGAAGAGGCCCAGGGCGACGCGCATCCAGAAGAACTGGGGGGTCTCGAGGCGCTTGGAGCGCTTGCCGGTCTTGTCGATGATGAGGTAGCGGTCGTAGATGGTCTGGACGCCGAGGAAATCGAGCTCGAGGTCGGCCGTCGGGTCGAGGGCGGCGGCGATCTTGGCGAGGTCGTATTCCTTGAGGCGGGGGGTGAGGCGCTTGATGGCGATGCCGCGGTCGATGTAAGCGGCGAAGGCCTGTTGGTGGAATTTCTTGAGGGCGCCGATGCCGTCGCGGACGATGTCCCAGCCGAGGACCTCCTCGTAGATGTAGGAAAGCTGGATGCGGCCGGCGAACTTGGCGAAGTCGGCGTCTTTCTCGATCAGGGTCTTGGCGTTGAGGATGATGGTGTTGTTGAGGTCGCCGAGCGCGATGTTGTCAAAAAGGGCGCGGCGGAGCTCGGACTCGATCTGATCGGGGGTGAGGCAGAGCTCGAGACCGATGGCGGCAAACTCGATGCGCTTCTTGAGGTCGAGGCCGTCCCAGAGGAAGGTGGAGCCGTCGGCCTTGGCGACGACGACCATGGAGTTTTGCAGGGCGGGCACGGCGTCGGGCTCGGCGGCGGGCTCGGGGGTGGCCAGGCGGGAGGTGGCCCGGGCGGCGCGGTAAAGGATGTAGTCCTCGGCGACCTTGTAGTGGCCGGCCTTCATGAGCTCCTCCTGCACCATGTCCTGGACTTCCTCGATGTGGAGGAAGGCCTGCTTCAGGTGGAGGGCGCGCTCGGTGATGGCCTTGGTGATGGCAGAGGCCGGGGCGGGGTCCTTCTGGAGCGAGAGGAAGGCCTTGCGGATGGCGATCTCGATCTTGCCCTCGTTCCACGGCACAACCTGGTGGTTGCGGCGGATGAGGCGGACGGTGACGCCGTGGGTCTCGCTGGAGAGGTTGATCTTGGAGGAGCGCTTGAGCAGGAGGCTCTTGGCGACATCGTGGGCGTTGTTGTCGACGAGGGTCTTTTCGATGAGCACGTAAAGATCATGCAACGATACGCGGAGCGGGCCGCGTTCGAGGGCTTTCTTGGTGAGGTTGGCGGCGACCTCGCGGGTGACGTCGGCGACGAAGCGCTGGTTCTTCTCGTTGAAGATGTCCTTCTCACCCTTGGCCTGGAGAAGATTGGCGAGGGAACGGCCGACCGTGTCGGCGACCTCGCTCAGGTCAAAACGCTCGTCACCGTGCGGGCAAAGCACCTGCACCTCCGGCACGGGGACTTCCTCTTCGCGAATGATGTCGCGCCAGTTGTAGTTGGGCTTCTGGTCTTGGGGGGCGCCGGTAAGTTTCTTGAGGGCAAGGTCTTGCGCAACAGAAGGGAGATTCATGGCAATAGGTGGGGTAGGAAATTCAGGGGGAACGGAACGGCTCGCTTAGAGCTCGTCATCGCTCGCGACGGCGAGCGCGGAGGACTTCTGATATTCGGTGACGCGACCCTCGAAGAAGTTTTGCTCCTTCTTGATGTCCATCATCTCGGCGAGCCACGGCAGGGGGTTCTTGACGCCGGGGCTCAAGGGGGTGAGCCCGCAGCCTTCAAGGCGGCGGTCGCCGATGTAGTCGATGTAGGTCAGAAATTCGTCGATGGACAGGCCGACGGCGTTGACCGGCAGGCAGTCGCGGATGAAGTCCTTCTCCAGGACGATACCCTCGGCCATGGTCTGGCGGAGCTCCTCCTTGAAGTCGGCGGTCCAGATTTCGCGATTCTCCTCGATCAGGTCCATGAACAGGTTCCGGAAGAGCTCGATGTGGTTGGACTCGTCGCGGAGGGTGTAGCGGAACATCTGGCCGATGCCGGGGAACTTGTTCTGGCGGTAAAGCGAGAGAACCATGCCGAAGAGGCCGTAAAACTGGGTGCCTTCCATGCACTGGCCGAAAACGAAGATGTTTTTGGCCAGGAGCCGCTTGTTCTCGGGCTTGGTCATGTCGAGGTCGCGGCGGAGGTCCTGGGAGACCTTGTTGACGAACTCGTTCTTGCGCTCGATGGACTTGATATCCTCGAACATCGCCTCGCACTCGTGCGGGTTGATCCCGAGGGAGGAGATCATGTAGAGGAGGGAGTCGGCGTGGATGTTCTCCTCATGGGCATGGCGGCCGAGGACGAGCTTCAGCTCGGGGGCGGTCACGATCTCACGGACGACGTGCTGGATGTTGTCGCCGACGATGCCCTCGGCGGCGGAGAAGTAGCCGATGCCCATGCGGATGATCCAGCGCTCGATGTCGGACACGTGCTTGGTATCGCGCCATTGCTCGATATCCTTGCCCATCGGGACATCCTCGGGCTCCCAGTGATTGGCCTTCATCGTCTTGTAGAGATCGTAGGCCCACTGGAATTTCAGCGGGAGGATGTTGAAGTAGGGAACCTGGCGGCCGTTGATGACTTTCTTGGCGGCGAACGCGGCCTCGGCCTTGTCCTGGTCGAGCACGAAGGTTTTGGTGCCGACGGAAAATGTTTTTTGCATGGCTAACGCAGACGAAAATTTGGAGAAAGCGGTGTGGGTCCCGTGGTCTAGAGACGGCAGAAAGACCCTGGCGACACTAAGTTGCCAAAACTTCCTGACACGTTGTCGACCACCACAGGATGTGGATGCCCGGAACCTTGACCACAACTAATGGAAACCGTCCTAGGGCCAGTCAATTAGATTAAAGGTGGTTTTTGCAAATTTACTGCCACTTTTTTAGTGGACATCGCCGCAATAGCTCCGCGCTGGCGACCGGGCCGCCCAAAAAAAGGTGGGAACGGCGGTTTCTCCTCTGAAAACCGCGTCGGGACCCGGTGGAACGCGGAGGGCAAATATTTTCTTGACGCGAAAATTTTTGCGTCGAGCCCGGTTTTGAGAGGGGAATAATTTGCGCCGGCGAAAAATAAAAAAATACGTGCGTGCTTGAGGAAAATGTTCCGCGGGCGGAGGCGGAAGGGGCCCAACGGGAGCTGGGCCGACGGGGGCGCGGTAGGGCGAGTCGTCCCTGACGAGCCGTAATCGGGAGGCGGCTCATCCGGAGGATTCGCCCTACCCTGGCGTGCCCGCAGTGACGCGGGCGCTCCACCCAAAATCCAAGCAGCACCGTTGCGGTGTGCCCTGTTGATACCTTCCTGTTGAATCCTGCTGGATTCACGGGATCAGTCGCGCAACCTTCGTTGCGGCTGAGCTGTTATCCCGGGGTTCGTCCACGGGCCTTCCGCCTTCGCGGGGCGAGGGCGAGACGCGGCGCCGGGGCGAATGTCCCGAGTTCTCGGTCCCGTTGTGCACCCGCTGGGCACCCGGGATTTGTCCGGGCCGGTCGCCCGGCAAACGAAACACGGGCAGCACCGTTGCGGCGTGTTCGCCGCCCGGTGCATGTCCTAAGTTCTGCGCCAGCCGCCCTGCCGCGCTTCGCGCTGGCGGCACTGATGGCGCAAACTTAGGCATGAAAAAGGCGGCTGCGTTGCCGCAGCCGCCGGGAGAATTGAGGCAGCTATCCGCTTAGAAGAGCAGCTTGGCCGTGACTTGGATGCGCCAGCGGGACATGCCGTTGTCGATGCCGAAACCGGTCGGGTTGGCGGTGAAGGTCGGACGGATCTGACCGGTCGCGGTGTAGGCGGTGGTCGCCGTGAGCGTGCGGGAGCGGAACACGTCATTCTGGATGAAAGGCGAAGTCTCGACGTAACCGAAGGTCTTCTTGCTGATGAATGACCCGAAGTTCACGAAGTCGAAGCCCAGCTGCAGCTTGGCGGAGCCACGGATCGGGATGTCCTGCCGGAAGTTCAGGTCAAGCTTGTTGACCCACGGTTCAGTGAAGGTGTTCTTCGGGACGACCTGGCCGGCATACTTCGAGAGGCCGCTGCTATCAAGGAAGGCAAAGAACAGGGTCTGCTGGGCCGTGGTCATGCCGGAGAAGTCGAACTTCGCATCGCTCGGGCCGGTGGGGATCACCACGGTATCGTTGAACGACACGCCGTCGCCGTTGAGGTCGCTGCCGAAGACATAACTGTAGGGGTTGCCGCTGCGGCCCTCGTAGTAGAGAGACACCGTGGTGGGCATCTTTTTGATGAACTCAAACCGACGGGTGAGGCTGAGCTGGATGCGATCCCGGACCTCGAAGTCGGCCGTGCCTTCTTCAATCGTGTTCTGATTAAACACCACATTGCGATTGAACTGGCCGCCGGCGGTGGTCTGGCCGTTGGCCTGCGCCTCGGTGGCGCGGCCCCGGGTATAGGCAAGGTTGAAGGCCCAGTTGTTCTTCAACGGACGATCCCAGGTCAAACTGAGGTAACTGGACTTGCCGACGTTGGCGTTGCTCACGCGATACATGTTGGTGAAGGCGGGGTAGAGGGCATTGGCCTGGGTGCCGGGCGTGCCGGAGAAGCGGGCGCGGCCGTCCAGGGCCAGCGCACCGGCCAGGGGCTTGAGGTTTTCCTGGGTGGTGCGGAGACCGGCATCCACCTTGCTGTAGACATACTCCACGCTCAGGACTGAATCGAGGAAGGGCAGCTTGCGGTCCACCGCCAGATTGGCACGCCAGACGGCGGGAAGCTTGACACCATCGTCGTTGAAGGCGACTTCGCGGCGGAGGGTGGGGTTGTCGGCGCCGGTGCCGATCGCAGTCGCGTCGGAAGTGGGATCAAAGGTCTGCAGGAAGGCCGTGTAGCTGGAGGGCAGCGGGCTCACTGTGTCAGTGGAGGCGCGGGAGAAGGTGCCGACGCCGGTGTTGCCGAAGGAGTTCGAGAAGAACACCCAGGGCGAACGGCCGAGGAAGTGGCCGGCGCCGCCGCGCACTTGGGTGGTGCGTTGCTCATCCAGCGCAAAGTTGAAACCAAGGCGGGGCGAGAAAGTCTTTACGCCGTCGAGCGAGCCATCATTGCGAAAACCGGTGGCGGTCAGGAAGGCCTGATTGAGGGCGGGCTTCAAGCCGGCCTCGGCAAACTCGAAGCGGGCACCGAAGTTGATGTTCAGACGGTCGCTCACGGTCCACTTGGCCTGGCCAAAGACACCGGTGGAGGCGAATTCCGAGACATCAGCGAGCGGGCGGGCGGCAGGATCCACGAAGTTGCGCGTGATGACGGCATTGGTGTCGTTCAAGAAGTCGTTCAGGTTCCGGAAAGCCACCAAGCCAAACGAGCCCGCGCGGAAAAGGTTGAGGAACTCCGACGATTCGCGTTGGAAGCCGCCGGTGAAGACGAAGTTCTTCCAGAAATAGTTGCCGGTGGCGGACAACTGCTGGTTGACCACATTGATCACGTTGCCATGGCGAAACTGCTCGGTGCCGGCGATATAGGAGCCATTCGCAATCGCAGTGTTGTTGAGGAGATCGGTGCCGCTCAAGCCGGTGACCATGGTCAAGGGCGCCGTCGTATTGCGCGGGGTCAGCTGGTCATCTGTGGTGTGGGTATATTTGATCTCGGTCTTGAAATCAGGGGTCCACTGGCTGAACAACTGGCCGGCGTAGGCTTTGCCGAGGCGGATCTGGTCATAGAAATGACCGTCGGGGGTGGCTGTGATGCCGCCGGCCACACCATTGATCGTGTTGGTGTTGCCTAGATTGCCGAATTGCGGGACCAAGCCATCGGTCTTGGAGTAACGGCCGCTCAGGCGATGCTTGGCCGAGATGTTCCAATCCAGCTTGGCCAGAATTTTCTTGTCGGTCTGGGTGTTGGAAGTGGCTCCGGTCACCGGATTGCCCCAGTTGATGGTCTTGCCGGCGGCGGTGGAGTATTGGTTCAGGCGTGCGAGGATCTGGGTCTCGACGCCGGCGGCCGGGGCAAAGCGGAGGTCGCGACCGGCGCTGATGCTCTCGTAATTCTCATAATTGAGGAAGAAGAAGAGTTTGTCCTTGATGATCGGGCCGCCGAGGGTGCCACCCCAGGTGGTGCGCTCCAGCTTCGGCACGATCTTGACGCCGGTGAGGGTCTGTTCGCGGGCGTTGGGGCCCTGCAGATTGATGCCCGAGAGCTCGTTGCCGCGGAAGTTGATATAGACCGAGCCATGGAACTTGTTCGTGCCGCTCTTGGTGACGGCGTTGATGGTGGCGCCGGTGAAGCCCGACAGGGTGACATCATAGGGGGAGATCTGGACGGAGAGCTGCTCGATGGTATCCACGGAGAGGGGATTGAAGAACGCCGCGAGGCCAGTGCCGTTGAGCCCGAACACATCGTTGGTCCGGTTGCCATCGATCATGATCGAGTTGAAGCGGTTGTTTTGGCCCACGGCGGTGATCTGGGATTCTTCACGATCGCCAAACGTAGAGCGGAGTGTGACCAGGGGGTTGGCGCTGATCAAATCGGCAAAGGAGCGCTCAGAGGTGGGTTTGGCCGCGAGGCGATCACTATTGAGGGTGGATCCGGCGCCACTGGCGGACGAGTCCAAGTTGTTGCGGGTGCCGCCGACGACAAATTTCTCAAGCGTTATTACTTCGGACTTGAGCGTCACGCTGACATCGACGTCGTTGCCCAGTTCGGCGATGATGTCGGTGATGGCTTCGCCATTGTAACCATCGGCCTTGGTGGTGAGAGTGTAGGGACCGCCGACCGGGAGGCCGCGGAAGTTGAAACGGCCCGTGCTATTGGTCGTCGCGTTGAAAGTGGCGTTGGTCGGGGTATGGACGGCCGTCACGGATGCACCGGCGATGGCATTGCCATCAGTGCCACGGACAGTCCCGGTCATGCCAGAGCTTACGAGTTGGGCGGAGGCGCTGGGCAAAAGTGTCAGGGCCAGAGCCGTGACAACTGCGATAACAAACGATTTTAGGAACGATTTGTGCATGGTGTAAATGCAGTTGGTGTTAGGTGTTCAGGACGGTGACCTGAAGTGGGATTGGTGAAGCGAACTCCCCTCATTTGGCCGAGTCAAGCCTGCAACCCCCCGTAAATTCCCCGAGTGGGCGGAAGTTTCATGCCTGTAACTATCCGGTGCTGATTCCGGGGGACATTCGGGCTGCCGCCGATGCGAAAATACAGTTTCCTTCCCGAATAATACGCCTTCCAATCGCAACTCGTGAACGCGCCCCGCCGTCCCACCCCTGCCAGCCCCTCTCGGGCGATTTGGCTGGCTGGCGGAGGCCTGATCCTGGCGGCAATTGCCGCCTACCATAACAGCTTCACGGTGCCGTTTGTCTTCGACGACGTGCCGGCCATTGAGGGGAATCCATCTATCCGTCAGCTTTGGCCATTGAGCGGGGTGTTGGCTCCGGGACTCGATGGCGGGCTGACGGTCAGCGGCCGGCCGTTGGTCAACCTCAGCCTGGCCATCAATCACGCGCTGGGGGGCGATACGGTGGGGGGCTACCATCTGGGCAATCTGCTTGTTCATGTGCTGGCGGGTCTGACGCTTTTCGGGATTGCGCGCCGGACCTGGCAGCAACCCCGATTGGCCGTCCGATTCGGGACGGCCGCATTCCCTCTGGGCCTGCTGGTTGCGGTCATCTGGTTGCTGCACCCATTACAGACGGAATCGGTCACGTATGTGGTGCAACGGGCGGAATCGCTCATGGGGCTTTGCTACCTGATGACCTTGTATGGATTCATCCGCAGCACGGAATCGGATCATCCGCGGCGCTGGCTCTGGCTGTCGTTCGCGGCCTGCCTGCTCGGCATGGCGGCCAAGGAGGTCATGGTGTCGGCGCCCCTGGTTGTGCTGCTCTATGACGTAACATTTGTCGCCGGAAGTTTCGACGAGGCCTGGCGCCGCCGCTGGCGCTATTACCTTGGACTGGCGGGCACGTGGCTCCTGCTGGGTTGGCTGGTGGCAGGCACAACCGGGCGCGGCGGCACGGCCGGCTTTGGCACCACGGTCGGCCCGTGGTCCTATCTGCTGACCCAGTGTCAGGCGATCGTGCATTACCTGGGTCTGGTGTTCTGGCCGCAACCCCTGGTGTTTGACTACGGCACGGCGGCCGTCGGGCAACTGGCTGAAGTCTGGCCCCAGGCTTTTTTGTTGATGGCACTGGCCGCCGGCACTCTGGTGGCGGTGGCGCGACGGTTGGCGTGGGGTTTCGCCGGCGCGTGGTTTTTCCTGCTCCTGGCTCCGAGTTCCAGCGTGGTGCCGGTGGCCTCCCAAACCATGGCCGAGCACCGGATGTATCTGCCGTTGATCGTGCCGGTGATGCTGACGGTTGCCGGGCTTTACGTCTGGTTGGGCCGGCGGAGCTTCCTCGTTTGTGGCGCGCTGGCCGCTGGCGGTGGCGGACTCACCTTTCTGCGCAATGCCGACTATCGCTCCGATCTGGCGCTGTGGACGGACACCGTGGCCAAGTGTCCGGCGAACGGCCGCGCCCACAATAATCTGGGCAAGGCCGTCTTCGCGGCCGGGCGGCCAACTGAAGCGGTGGCGCATTATCAGGCAGCCATCCGTCTCCAACCCGCCGCGCCCGAGCCTTATAACAACCTTGGGCTGGCGCTCGCGCAATTGAACCGTCCCGCCGAGGCGATCAACCACTATCAGGAAGCCTTGCGACGGCAGCCCAAGTATCCCGAAGCACATAACAACCTGGGCAATTCCCTCTTGGCGGCTGGTCGGCGGGATGAAGCGGGGACCCACTACGAAGAGGCCTTGCGACTGAAACCGGGATGGGCCGAAGCCCACAGCAACCTCGCCAATGTGCGGCTCGAGCAGGGACGCACGGCGGAGGCCATACAGCACGGCGAGGAAGCGGTGCGACTGGAACCGGGTTACGCTGCAGGTCACTACAACCTGGGCAACGCGCTGGTGCCGGCCGGCCGGCTGCCGTTGGCGCTGACCCACTACGAAGCGGCGCTGCGCCTGAGGCCCGATTACGCCGATGTCGCCAACAATCTCGGCAACGTCCTGGTCGAACTCGGCCGCCTGCCTGAAGCCATTTCCCGTTATGAGCAGGCCTTGCAGCTCAAGCCCGATTACGCCGACCCGCGGCGCAACCTGGCGGCGGTGCTCGTCCACCTGGGGCGCGGGCCCGAAGCCATCACGCACCTCCGCGTCTTGGTGCAATTGCGTCCCGATGATCAGGGGGCCCGCGAGGAGCTGGCCCGGCTGCAGGCGCTCGCCCGGCCCTGATTTATTCTCGCCCTGTTCGGGTCAGTTGTCTGGCTCACGGCCCATGGCCACTGCCTACACGCCCCGGGAGGAACTCGCCAACAGCCTGACGCACGGGCTCGGCGCAGTGCTGAGCGGGGCGGGGCTGGTGCTGTTGGTGTTCAAGTCCGCACATTACGGCGATGCCTGGCACATCGTGAGCACGGCCATCTTCAGCGCCTCGCTCGTGCTGCTCTATTCCGCCTCCACTCTCTACCACAGTTTCCGCAGCGAGCGGACCAAGCAGGTGCTGCAGAAGTTCGATCACGCCGCCATTTTCCTTCTGATCGCGGGCACCTACACGCCGTTCGTGCTCGTCACCTTGCGCGGACCGTGGGGCTGGAGTCTGTTCGGCGTGGTGTGGGGATTGGCCATCATCGGCGTTACCCTGAAGTTCTGGTTCGCCGGTCGCTTTCGGCTGGCCTCGACGCTCATTTACCTCGCGATGGGCTGGCTCGTGCTGGTGGCGATCAAGCCGCTGCTGGCGACGCTGCCGGCGGGCGGGATCAAACTCCTGCTCGCGGGCGGCCTGTGCTACACCGGCGGCGCCGCCTTCTATCTCTGGAAACGTCAGCCGTATCACCATGCCGTCTGGCACCTCTTCGTGCTGGCGGGGAGTGCCTGCCATTGGGCCGCGGTCTTTCTCTACGTGGTGCCGGCACCGCACTGACCCGGATATTTCACCCTCCTGAAGATCATTCCAGGAAAAATATCCGTCTGCCCTCCGGGCAGCCCCGGCCCATCGGGGCCGGCGGATCATTCACAAACGTTTTTCACCCGGCCTGCACGGAGTTGTTGCCCAAAGCCCGGGAAACCTCAATCTGGCCGCCATATGAAAATCACGATCATCGGGGCGGGCAAAGTGGGCGGCGCACTCGGCAAGGCTTGGGCCAAGGCCGGACACTTCATCATCTTTGGCGTGCGCAACCCCGGCCAGGGCAAGACCCAGCCACCGCTGGAGGAAATCGGGGTAGGCGCGACCGCCATGGCCGTGCCGGATGCGGCGCGCGCTGCGGACATCATCGTGCTCGCCACCCCGTGGCCCGCCGTGCCGGATGCCATCAAGTCCATGGGCGAACTGCGTGGCAAGGTGCTGGTCGATTGCACCAATCCTCTGGCCTTGGCCGGTGACGGCAGCCTCAGTCTTTCGCTGGGCTCGACCACCTCCGGGGCCGAAGAGGTGGAAAAACTCGCGCCCGGGGCGCACGTGGTGAAGGCATTCAATACCTACGGATGGGAAAATTTCGCCGACGCGGCCTACCCGAATGCCGCCGGGCTGAAGCCGGTGATGTTTTACTGCGGCGACCACGATGCGGCGAAGGAAACGGTGCAGCAACTCGCGACCGACCTCGGTTTCGAGCCGGTGGACACCGGCGGGCTCGGCATGTCGCGCAGCCTCGAGCCGTTGGCCCTGCTCTGGATCCGCCTTAACATCCGCGAAGGCCGCAACGCGAACTTCACCTGGGCGCGGCTGACGCGCTGAGGGGATTTGGTGCAGTTGAGGGCTGAGCGTTGAGGGTTGATGTATCGAGCTGTTGATTTTGCTCTCAACTCTCATCCATTGACTCTCAACTTGTGATGCTCCTCGCCCTGCACAAACCCTACGGGGTGCTCTCGCAGTTCACGCCCGAGGCGGGCTCGAAGTGGCGGACGCTGGCGGATTTTGGCCTGCCCCCTGGCACTTATGCGCTGGGCCGCCTGGACGCCGACTCCGAGGGGCTGCTGCTCCTTTCTGATGAGCCCGGGCTGAACTCCCGGCTGCTCGATCCGGCGGCGAAGCACCCGCGCGAATATTGGGTGCAGGTCGAGCGGGTCCCGACTGAGGCTGCGCTCGGCCGGTTGGAACGCGGGGTGAAGATTGGCCCCTACACCACCCGGCCCTGCGCGGTGCGGCGACTCGTGCCTGCGCCCGTGGTGCCGCCGCGCCAACCGCCGATCCGGGTGCGACCGTCGGTGCCGGATTGCTGGCTGTCCCTCGCATTGATCGAAGGCAAAAACCGGCAGGTGAGGAAAATGACCGCCGCCATTGGTCACCCGACGCTGCGGCTCGTTCGCGTGCGCGTCGGACAGTTCAGTCTCGGCGAGCTCGCCCCCGGCCGTTGGCGCGAACTGACCGCCGCCGAGCGCGCCGCCGTCTTGGCCTGAATATCTCACCTTCGTTATCGGACTTTGGTTGATTTTGCTGGAGGGCTTGAAGTAGATGTCAACTAATAGTTGACATCTACTCGGGTGCCACTCGGTGATTTCATTCGCTGTGGGTCCGATACCCCGGAGCTCGCTCCGGCTTGGTTGAGGGGTAGCCACGAGCGTGAGCGAGTGGAGTCTCGTCCACTCGCGCACGCTAGTGGGTAAATTGGAGATAAAGGCGGGGGTGTTGTTTGGGCCTGACGGGTTTGGTCAAATGCCCCGGGGCCCTGGTCGCCTTCGGCACCGCCACAGGCGGGTAAACTTGCTCCGGGGATGTTTACGTCTGGGCCTATTTTTCGAGCAAGGATGCGACGAGGTGGTCGATCGTTGCTGCCGTCTGCTCGCGCAGCGCCGCCCGGGTGCTGAAAGTGACACTGGCGTAGGGCTGGTTGGCGAGCGGGTCGCGCACGGTGATTTGCAGGTAAACGAGGTGTTCGCCGAAATCCCACGCCCAGTGATCGAGAAAGGCCACGACCGCCTGGGTGTCATCGGGCATCATGGTCAGTGGGCCGATCACCACGGTGCGTCCGTGCGACTTGAGGGCTTGGGTGATTTGCTGATCGAGCGCGTGGTTGTCGCTGGAGTTGCTCAGGACGAAAAACCGCTGCACATCCCGCAGGCTGCGGCCACGGTCAACGGAGACCTCAAACGAGGCACAGCCGCACAGGAGGAAAGCGAGGCTGAGGAGCAAGGTTGGGGCGAACCACCTAACCGGCAGGTCGGAGTTTTTGGTGGGAGCGAGCTTGCTCGCGACAATTCGCCGCAGAAATCGCGAGCAAGCTCGCTCCCACAATTCCTGAAATGGGCTGGAATGGGCACGAATGAGTTTCATGCGGAGCGCTCGTCCCAGACCTGGGCGAGGTGCACGAGGGTCACGACGGCGATCGTCATGTCCTGCAAGCTGATCCATTCGCGCGGACTGTGCACTTCGTGCATCCCGGTGAAGAGGTTGGGGGTTGGCAGGCCGCGCGCGGTCAGATTGGAGCCGTCGGTGCCGCCGCGGATGGCGGTGGACTTGGGGGCGAGGCCGGCGCGGCGGATAGCCTCCTGCGCGAACTCGACCGGACGCAGGTCCTGCTCCAGCCAGTAGCGCATGTTGCGGTATTGTTCGGTGAAGGTGAGGTCAAACTGGGCGCGCGGCTCGGTGGCGCGCAACTCCTCGACGATTTTCGTCACCAGCGCGCGTTTGGCGGCGAGGCCGTCGAGTTCGAAGTCCCGCAGGAGCAGGCGCACCCGGGCAAACTCGGCAAGGGCGGCGCATTCCACCGGGTGGATGAACCCCGCCTTGTCCGTGGTGCGTTCCGGGGAAAGCTCCGCCGGCAGCGCCCCGAGGAAGCGCCCGGCCAGCCGCGCGGCATTGACCATGATGTCCTTGGCCCAGCCGGGATGCGAGGCGACGCCGCGGATTTCCAGCACGGCGGAGTCGGCGCTGAAGGTCTCAAAATCTATCTCCCCCGGGGCCGCCCCATCGAGCGTGTAGCCGCAGGCGGCGTCGAGTTCCGCGAGGTTGAGCTTGGCCATGCCGCGCGCGATCTCCTCATCGGGATTGAAGCAGATCCGGATTTTGCCGTGCGGAATCTCCGGGTGTTGCCGCAGGTGGCGCAGGGCCGCCATGATGATGGCTACGCCCGCCTTGTCATCCGCGCCGAGCAGGGTGGTGCCGCTCGCGGTGATGAGATCATGGCCGAGGCAGTCGCGGAGAAACGGGGTCGTCTCAAGCGTCAACTTCTGCGCGGTATCGTCGGGTAACACGATGGGCCGGCCGTCGTAGGACCGATGGACGATGGGTTTCGCCGCCCCCGGCAGGTTGGGCGCGGTGTCCACGTGGGCAAACCACGCGACGGTGGGGGTGTTTTTCGAGGAGGTGGCGGGAAGGGTGGCGAGCAGATAGCCCTGCTCAGTGAGCAAGACGTCCGGCAGGCCAAGTCCTTGCAGTTCTGTTTCGAGCAGTCGGAGCAGATCCCACTGGCCGGGGGTGCTCGGGGTGGCCGGGGATTGATCGCTGCTGCGGGTATCAATCTGCACATAGCGCAGGAATCGGGCGAGAAGATCGGGCGTGTCCGGTTGCACGCAGGGACGGTTAGCCGGCCGGGCTGGCGGGACAATCCGAAATGCGGCGCTTATTTCGCCGGCAGGGCGATGAGGATTCCATCGAAGCCGGCGGCGATGACCTTGTCGCCGGCGAGGGCGAGGGAGCCGGCGTAACCGCCGAAGCCCTCCGCCGGGGCCGGGGCCGCGAGCAGCTGCCAGAGCACGGCGCCGGTGGCGCGATCCAGCGCCATGATGCCGCCCGTGTGGGCGATCACCGTGCCCTCCATATTCTGGGCGGCGGTGCCGGTGAAAACGCGGTCGGTCGTGACGAGCGGCGAACCCCAGTTCATGCCGTGGACATCGGTGCCCCAGCGGGCTTGGCCGGTCGCTGGCTCAAGCACGGTGACGCGACTGTAATCCGAGGCGCCGACGTAAAGGAGCCCGTCTTGCAGCACGGGCGTGGACTCGACCCACGAAAACCAGTAGGAGAATTTCCACGCGGGCGAGCCGTCGGTGAGATTGAATCCGTAGAGCAGGTAGTCGCGGCTGCCGACGATCAGCTTGTCGCCGGCGACGACCGGGGTGGTGACCACGCCGCCACCGGTCGGGATGCGCAGCGTCTCCTGCCGCGTGCGTCGGTCAAGCAGGACGACGGATCCGTCCATCGTGCCAAACATCAGGGTATCGGTGCCATGCCCGCCGACACCGGAGTAGACCGGGGCCTGGGCGTCGTGCCGCCAGAGGGTCTGGCCGGTGGCGGGGTCGAGCGCGTAAAGGCCGCCGTCACTGGAGCCGCAGTAGAGCACCCCATCCCACAACAAGGGAGTCGCCGCGCGGTGGTTGAAAGTGGGATTATCGGGCGCGGGTTTGCCGGCGATCTTTTCGTCGTGCAACGGGGCGCGCCAGCGGAGCGAGCCGTCCGTGCGGTTGAGGGCGACGAGGTTCATCTTGGTGTCGACGACGTAGACCGCGTCGGCCCCGACGACGGCGCGGCCATCAATGCCGTTCGCGCCGGACCAGACCCACGCGGCGGTGCCATCGGCGGCGTGCACCGCATGGAATTTCCCTGCGCTGGTGCCGACGTAGATCGTGTCGCCTGCCACCACCGGCGGCGCCCAAGTCCCGGCGCCGAGGGCAAATTTCCAAAGGGGTTCAGGCGCGGCGGGGTGGCGGGCGCGCGGGGGCGGGGCGGCGAACTGGCCGCCGCGTTTCAGCTCAAGGGGGAGCCGCCCGAGGCCGAAGGTGCCGTTCAGGCGGTCGTTTTCGCGATGGAGCTTCAGGTTGAAGGCGGGGGTGACACCGTAGTCACCGCTGCCGTTGATCTCCACCGGAATCATGAAGGGCGACGCATAAGTGAACATCGCGGGGAAGTTCATCTTGAAAACGAGCGTCCCGCGCTTGGTGCGGAAAAACTCGAGGCCGAATTCCGCCACCGTGCCCTGCGGCGCCGTGATGGTGCCGGTCCATACGCCCTCGATGGGATCGGGCGCGGTCTGGGCCGGGCTGGATGCATCCAGCCAGATAAACGCGGCCGCCAGAGCCAGTCGGCGCCAAACATGTTGGTGGGGGAGCATGAATGGTCTTTAGGCCGGCGGACTGACGCCACAATTACTATTCGATCACCGCCCCATTGAGCGCGACCAATCTCAGCACGGCGGAGATGACTAGAGGGTGGCGAACAGCGCGCGGAGGTCGGAGGGGAAGACCGGCTTCGGCAGGAGGAAGTCCACCTTGTATTTCCGGTAAGAGGCGTCAACGGCCTCACTCAACTCGGAACTAAACACGATGATCCGGCCCGTATAATTCATCTCGCGCAGGCGGGCCACCAACTCCAGACCGCTGACCGTGGGCATGTGGTGGTCGGTGATGACGACATCATATCCGGCCGGATTCGCCCGCACCAGATCAAGGGCGAGATTGCCATCGGCCACGGACTCGACCTTGTGCCCGTCTCGACCCAGCACGACTTCCAGCAGCTGGCGCAATTCCCGCATGTCATCGGCGTAGAGCACACGCAGCGATTTTTTCGTCGGCGGGTTGCTGGCCACGGGATTATTCATTAGTGAAAGTCTACTGCATAGCAGATAACACGTTGGTTGTCTCGCAGTTGTGTTGTGAAAAAGTTACGAATTTTATCGAGGTCACTTGGCCGGGGTTTCGAGCCCCCGGCGCTTCAATAGCGGCGTAATATCGGGGTCACCGCCCGTCATGTCGCGGAAAAGTTTCATCGCATCCTCGCTGCCGCCGCGCGAAAGGAGCAGCTGGCGGAACCGGTCACCATTGGTGCGCGTCAGGCCGCCATGATTTTTGATCCAGTCGACGGTGTTGGCATCGAGCACCTCGCTCCAGAAGTAGGAATAGTAGCCGGCCGAGTAACCACCCATCGAGTGAGAAAAATAGGCGCTGCGATAGCGTGGCGGCACGGGGGCGAAATCCACGCCGGCCTTCTTCAGCGCGGCGGCCTCGAAGGCCAGCACACCGTCGGCCTCCGGCACCTCGCCGGGCTTGAGCTGGTGCCACGCCTGGTCGATGATGTTGGCGGCGACGAGCTCGGTGGTGGAGAAACCTTGGTTGAACTTGGCCGCGGCGGCCACCTTGTCGAGCAGCTCCTGCGGCAGCGGGGCGCCGGTCTGGTAGTGCTTGGCGTAATGCGCGAGCACCTCGGGCCAGTCGCGCCACATCTCGTTCACCTGCGAGGGGAACTCGACAAAGTCGCGCGGCACCGCAGTGCCGGCGAAGCGCGGATATTTCACGTGGGAAAACATGCCGTGCAACGCGTGGCCGAACTCATGGAAGGCGGTTTTGGTTTCGTCCCACGTCAGCAGGGTGGGCTCGCCGGCGGGCGGCTTGGGGATGTTGAGATGGTTGGCGATGACGGGCAGGTCGCCGGTCAGACCGTTTTGTGGGACGTAGGCGTTCATCCACGCGCCGCCGCGCTTGTTCGGGCGGGCGTAATAGTCGCCAAGGAACAGGGCGAGAGGGGTGCCGTCCTCGTTGAACACCTCGAACACGAACATATCGGGGCTGTAGCCCCTGAGGTCCGTCCGTTCCTTAAAGGTGATGCCGTAGAACTTGGTCGCAGCGTAGAAGACGCCGTCCACCAGCACCCGCCTGAGTTCAAAGTAGGGCTTGAGCTGCGATTCGTCGAAGGCGTATTGCTCCTTGCGGACCTTCTCGGCGTAGAAGTCCCAGTCCCACGCGGCGATTTGGAAGCCGCCCTTCTCGGCGTTGACAATGGCCTGCATGGCAGCGGCTTCCTGTCGCGCGTTGGCGACGGCGGGCGCGGCGAGTTGCGCGAGCAACTTGTTCACCACGTCCACGGAGCCGGCGGTCTGCTCATCGAGTTGGAACGCGGCGTGCGTGGAGTAGCCGAGCAGGTTGGCGCGCTCAGCGCGAAGCCGGGCGATGCGGGCGACGGTCTCGCGGGTGTCAAAGTCGCCGCCGCGGCTGCCGCGGGCGAGCGAGGCTTCCATGATCCGCTGGCGCAGGGCGCGGTTGGTAAGCGCATCGAGGGGGGGCTGCCCGGTGGTATTTTGCAGGCGGATGAGGAACTTGCCCTCGTGACCGGCGGCCTTGGCGCTGTTGGCCATGGCGGTGATCTGGGCGTCGGTCAGGCCGGCGAGCTCCTCGCGCGTGTCCACGAGCACGGCGGAGGCGCCGACTTCCTTGAGGACCTGCTGTGAGAATTTGGTGGTCAGGACGGCCAGCTGGGCGTTGAGGACCTTGAGGTTGGTCTTTTCCATTTCGCCGAGTTTGGCCCCGGCGCGGACGAAGTCCTTGTAATAGCGCCAAAGCACGCGCTTCGACTCGGCGTCGAGACCGAGTGTTTCCCGGGCGTTGTAGAGCGCCGAGATCCGGGCGAACAGCTTCGGATTAAGCCGGATGGCATCGCGATGGGCGGAAAGCTTCGGGGAGAGGTCGGCCTCCAGTTTTTGCAGGGTGGGATTGGTGAGCGAGGCGCTGAGGATGCCGAAGGCGGTGCTGGTGCGGTCGAGAAGTTTTCCGGCCAGCTCCATCGCGACAATGGTGTTCTCAAAGGTGGGTGCGGCGGGATTGTTGGCGATGGCCTCGTTTTCCTTCAGGTCCTCGGCCATGCCCTGATCATAGGCCGGGGCGAAATGCTCGTCTTTGATCTGCTCGAACGGCGGCAGGTGGTAGGGCAGCGGGCTAGGGGTGAGCAGCGGGTTCGGGGATGTGTCGGCGGCGTTCGCGGTAAGCGCGAAACCGAGGAGAACCGGAGCTAGCGGGGACAGGCGAAGGAAGGAATGAGGTAGGGGCATGGGGATGATGGTTCCGCTCACTCAAACACCGCGCCATCGGTTGGCAAGATACTCGCGCCAGAATTATCCCCCCGGCACGGAGGAGGAAGTTTTCTGATTTCACCCAGGCGCCACCCTGAGCCCAGCCTGCTGAGCAATAAAAAGGCCGCCCAGGGGCGGCCCGTTGGAAACTTGGCGTGAAATTATAGCGCTCAGTTCGTGATGTCGTGCGTGGTGCTCTGTTCGCGGATGGGCAGGTAGAGCTTATACCACGCCTTCTGGGCGTCGCTGTCGGTGTAGGCCTTCAGCGCGGCTTCGTCGGCGAATTCCATCACGATGGCGTGCGTGCGCTTCACGGTGGTGCCGGGAGCGTTCTGCACCTTGAGGGCCTTGGTCCAAACGTGGGTGATACCCTTGTAGGCGGCGGGCAGGGCCTGGGCGCCGTCGAGTGCCGCTTGGATTTGTTCGGGTGTGGTGCCGTCCTTCCAGGCGACGGTGACCACGTGGATCACGGACTTGGGTGCGGTCTGGGCGGTGGTGGAGGTCGCGCCGAGCGAGAGCAGCACCGCGGTGTGGAGGGTGGTGAGGATTTTCTTCATGGGGATTCAGGTTTCGGTTTCCAGCGGAGGCTGTCAACGGCGGAGCCGCGAAAACGAGGCGCGGGCCTTCAATTTGCGGTCAGTTTCAGCATCGGGGCGGGATTGCGTGCTCCGGACACGGCGTCGGTGGGGAATACCATCTGGATCTCCGCCAGCTCGGCGGGCGTCAGGCGCACGGCGAGCGCGCCGATATTTTCGTCGAGGTTCCGGCTGCGCCGGGTGCCCGGGATCGGCACGATGTCGTCGCCTTGCGCCAGCACCCAGGCGAGGGCCAGTTGACCGGGGGTGCAATGTTTGCGCGCGGCGATTTCACTGATGCGTCGCACCAGTTCGAGGTTGCGGGTGAAGTTCTCACCCTGGAATCGAGGATGGTTTCGCCGTTGGTCATCGGCGGCGAAATCCTCATAGCGCTTGATCTGCCCGGTCAGGAAACCGCGGCCGAGCGGACTGTAGGGCACAAAGCCGATGCCGAGTTCGCGGCAGGCCGCCAGCGGGCCGGCTTCGGGGTCGCGGGTCCACAGCGAATATTCGTTCTGCACCGCCGTGATCGGGTGCACCGCCGCGGCGCGACGCAGGGTGGCGGGACCGACCTCGGACAGGCCGAGGTAACGCACCTTGCCCGTGCGGACGAGTTGCGCCATCGCGCCGACGGTCTCCTCGACGGGCGTGGCCGGGTCGACGCGATGCAGATAATAGAGATCGATGACAGTGATCTTGAGACGGCGGAGGGAGGCGTCGCAGGCCGCGCGCACATGGTCGGGCCGGCCGCTGACGACGCGGGCCAGCGGATTGGCGGGATCGCGGACGAAGCCGAACTTGGTGGCGAGGAACACTTCGGCGCGGCGGGTAGCGAGCACCTTGGCCAGCAGCTCCTCGTTGGCCCCGCTGCCATACATGTCGGCGGTGTCGAGGAAATTCACCCCGCGGTCCAGCGCATGATGGAGCGTGGCGAGGGATTCACTCTCGTCGCGCGGACCGTAGAACTCCGACATGCCCATGCAGCCGAGGCCGAGGGCGGAGACCGGCGGGCCGTTTTTCCCGAGCGTGCGTTGTTGCATCGCCGGCACCGTAGTCCGTTGGTGGGGAAAGTAAACTGCCCGCCGTCGCCGAAATTCCGGCTGGTTTCACTGCGGGACTCTTGCAGGCTGGGGGCATGAAGTGTGTCTGGAGATTTTGCGCCACCGGGGTGATCCTGCTGCTCGCCGGGTGCGGACCCAGGGAGCCGGTGGTCGTGGCGCCGGAAACGAGCGTGAATGAGCAACGACGGGAGGAATATTTCGGCAAGGAGATCGCCGCCGATCCGGCCATCGCTTGGCGCCCGAGCAATCTCGGCATCAAGCTGCTCGCGCCCGGTGAGGGCCCTCTGTTGCAGCTGACCGATCG
>JANNDM010000061.1:0-31044 GCA_031387725.1 Verrucomicrobiota bacterium
TGAAGGCAAACTTCGGTGTCACCCAGGCCCGGCGTGCTGACGCCGCCCGCCAGCTGCTCGAAAAAATCCAAACCATGGCCCCCACGCCCGAACTCGCGGAGATCGTCGCGGTCGCCCGCGCGACCGGCCTGCGGCTGAACAACGCGGCGGCGCTTACCGCCGCTGCGGATAAGATCGCCGGGCTGGGACGCTCCTTCGCGGCCCGGGTGACCGGGGCCCAACTGGCCGGCATCGACGCCTTGCTGCCGGGGCCGGAACTCTACAAGGGTAAACCCTACCAAGTGGGGGGCGAGCCGTAGCGGGCCGCACCTCCGAGGCACCATGGCCAGATCCACCAGCAGCGCCCCGATGTATGCGGGCTCCGTCCCGCCCCAGGCCGCCGCCAAACGCGCCGCCGCCCCGGAGCGCTGGGACAAACCCTTCAGCGCCGACATGGGGGAGGCCGAGGTGGACCGGCTCCTCGCCCACCCGCTGTTCATCTCGACCCAGCCGAGCCGCTTCCCCGCGTCGATTCCACTCCGGGGTCTTTTGAAAAATGACGCCCGCCTCCGCCGGTTTCAAAAAGGTGAAATCATCGTGCGGCAGGGCGACTACGGCCACTCCGCCTTTGTGATTCTCGACGGCGCGGCGCGCGTGTTCCTCAAGGAGCCAACGGCGGAACAACTCGGGCATCGCAAGCAGGTCCGGCCGACGATCTGGGGAAGCTTCAAGCGCTGGCTGCAGCGGCCCCGTTACGCCGAGCAGACGACCGCCCGGGATTCGGCCGCGGCGCTGGCGCTGACGCGCGACGGCGAGGCGAGGATTTTCCTCCAGGACGTGCCGGGGGTGCTCGAGCCCGACCGCACGGCGCTGCTGGGCGCCGGTGAAATGTTTGGCGAGATCGCGGCCTTGGGCCGCACGCCCCGCACCGCGACCATCGTGGCGGACGGGGACACCCAGTTGCTCGAGATCCGCTGGCAGGGCCTGCGGGAGATCCGCAAATACTCGCCCGAATGGAAGCAGCAGATCGACCAGCGCTACCGCGAGCGCAGCCTGCGGCGGCATCTGGCGGAAACCTCGCTGTTTTGGAACTTGTCCGAAGAGACCCTGGGCTTGATCGCCGACGCGACGCGGTTCGAGACGTTCGGAGAGTTTGACTGGCACCGCACCTATCATCGGGAGCGCGAGGTCGGCGAACGCGAGCGGCTGGAACAGGAGCCACTGATCGCGCGCGAAGGGGATTACCCCAACGGATTGCTGCTGGTGCGCAGCGGGTTTGCCCGGGTGAGCTGCCGTTACAACCACGGGGAACGCACCGAAAGCTATCTCGGCAAGGGCGAGGCCTTCGGCCTGGGCGAGCTCATCTCCGGCTGGCAGGGAAAATTCCGGCCGCTGCGCCACAGCCTGCGCGCCCTCGGTTACGTGGACGTCCTGTTTATCCCGACCGCCGTGCTCGAGCAGCACGTCTTCCCGCGGCTCCCGCCGGAGCAACTGGCCAATCTGACCAAGGATCTCGCGCCGGAGCCCGCGGGTTCGCCCCAGCCGGATCACACCGGGAACAGTTTTCTGGAATTCATCGTCGCCGGACGCTTCATCAACGGCCGCGCCGCCATGCTGATCGATCTGGACCGCTGCACGCGGTGCGACGATTGCGTGCGCGCCTGCGCCGCGACGCACGACAACAATCCGCGCTTCATCCGCCATGGTCCCGAGTCGGGCGGCGTGATGGTGGCCAGCGCTTGCATGCATTGCGTGGACCCGGTCTGCATGATCGGCTGCCCGACCGGGGCCATCCACCGGGAAAGCATCAACGGCCAGGTGGAGATCAATCCCGACACCTGCATCGGCTGCAGTGTCTGCGCCCAAAGTTGTCCTTATGGCACCATCCAGATGGTCGCGCTGCATGACGACACGGGCCAGCCGGTGGTGACGGAGGAAACCGGCGCTCCGATCCGCCGCGCCACCAAGTGCGACCTGTGCATCGACCAACCGGCCGGCCCGGCCTGCGTCAACGCCTGCCCGCACGACGCCCTGATCCGCGCCGACATGCGGTCTTTCGACGATTTAAACCGATGGCTGCACCGCTAAAGTCATTTTCCGCCCGCCGCTGGCTGCTGTCCCTCGCGACCCTCGCGCTTGTCCTGGCTTTGGCGCTGGTCTCGTGGCTGGGATCAAACGCCCTGCGACCGGTGGGACTTTATACCGGCTGGCTGCTGCTGGGTTTGGTGTTGCTACTGACTTTTTTCAACGCCCGCAAGAAGCTGCCCTTTCTTCCGATCCTGAACGCCAGCACGTGGCTGCAGATTCATGTCTATGCCGGCTGGATCACGGGTTTTGTTTTTCTTTTGCACACCGGCGCGCGTCTGCCCGGGGGCCGGCTCGAAACCTTGCTCTGGGGGTGTTTCATCTTTGTGGCTGCGAGCGGCGTGTTCGGTCTCTGGCTCAGCCGTTGGCTGCCGCCGCGACTGGCCCGCTCGGGGGAGAGCCTGATCTATGAACGGATTCCCCTGCTCCGCCACCAGCTGGAGACGGAGGCGAGGGCGCTGGTGCATCAGGCGGAGACCGAGACCAAGTCCACCACGCTGGCCGATTTCTATGTGCGCGAGCTGGGGGGTTATTTCGCCCGCAATCCGGCGCGGCTGGCTCCGCTGGCGGGTGACGACGCCGATTATCACCGGGTCAAACAGGAACTCGCGGCGTTGCGTCGCTTCCTGAGCGAACGCGAAGCCGCCCTGGCTGACCGGCTCGGCGAATTGCTCGAGGCCAAGCGCAATCTCGATTGCCAACTGGCCGGCCAGCGCCTGCTCAAGCTCTGGCTGTTCGTCCACATCCCGCTGACCTACGGGTTGCTCGTCCTGATCGGTGCGCATGTGTGGCTGGTCCTGCATTACTCGCACCGGCTGTAATTTTCTCCTTCATGCGCCGCCTGCTGCAAAGCATCTTCTACAACCGCAAGCTCTACGACCGTCCGCAGGACGAGTGGACCTGCGGGCGCGTGGCGGAAGGTTGCCCGTGCATTTATGGGCCCGGCCCGAAGGGCGAATGTCGGGCGACCGGCCAGTGCCTGCCGGCAAAAAAAGGCGACCGCTGGGTTTGCACCCGGCTCATCTCGCTGGGTGCCGAATGCGAGCCCGGTCCGCGGCCGGACGGCACCTGTGGCTGCCCGGTGCCGCCTTGCCGGCCGCAACGCAGCCTGCGCGCCGAGCGCGGGCGGCTGGTCTGGTTGATCATATGTCTAGCGCTGGGGTTGGTCGTGCTGGCGCTGTGGGGGCAGACGAGAACCGATTGGTCCAACCCCGGACCCTTGACCACCCAGCACGCCATATCGGCTCATCGCTGCAGCGACTGCCATGTCGAATCATTGGGGTTTACCCTTTCCGCCGGGGCCCGCTCGATCCGGATCCAGCAACACAATCAACTTTGCAGCAACTGTCATGATCTCGGGCCGCACCGTGATTCACCCCACGGCGTGTCCGCCTCCGAACTCCTTGATCTCGCCCGCACGCAACAGAAGGCGGCGGGTGTGCGCCCCCTCACCCTGTTGGCCTCGCATGCGGTGGGTCCGACCGAGGGACTGGCCTGCGCCACCTGTCATCTCGAACATCGCGGACAGAACCCCCGCTTCACGCACCTGAGCGACCAGCAATGCCAGGTCTGCCACCAGACCCAGTTCGCCGGCTTCGCGTCGGGCCACCCGGAATTCGCCGGTTATCCCTATGAACGCCGCACCCGGTTGCAGTTCGACCACGTGACCCACCTGCAGAAGCATTTTTCCGATCTGCGCGCGCCGGCGCCCGGCCCCACCTCCTGCGCGCATTGCCACGAACCGGCGCCGGACGGACGGCAGATGCTCGTCCGGGGTTTTGAGCAGACCTGTGCCTCGTGCCACACCGGGCAGATCGAGGGCACGGGCCGCGCCGGCGCCAAGGGCCTGGTTTTCCTGCGCCTGCCCGGCTTCGACTTGGCGGCGCTGAAAGCGGCCGGAGCCGATCTCGGCGAGTGGCCCGCCTTCTGCGAAGGCGGAATCACCCCGTTCATGCGCTGGCTGCTCGAAGGCGACGACAAGGCCCGCGCCGCGCTCGACCTGTTGGGCAACCAGAATCTCGCCGACCTGAAGTCCGCGCCGCCCGCGCAAAAAGCCGCCGCCACCGAATTGCTCTGGAGTATCAAGGGACTGTTCGCCGATCTGGTCACGCAAGGCCAGCCGGTCATCCTGCGCCGCCTGGGTCCGCCCGGAGGAGGCCAGCCGGTCATGGCGCCGCGCACCGGTCAGTTTTCCGCCGATGTCGCGCTCGCCGCGCAGCAGGCCTGGCTGCCCAATCTGCTGGCGGAAGTGGCCGCACATCGCCGCGGGGAAAAAATAAAAATGGTCCCGCCGGCCGTCGCTCCCGCCAGCAGCGCCGGACCGGCGCCGGCAAAACCCAACGCCGCCGTCGCGGACCCCGACGACCTGCTGGCCGATCTGCCGTCGGAAGTCGCCACCACCCCGACCACAGGTGTGACCGCCGCCACCCCGCCGCCGCCGGCCGCGTTGGAATTTGATCCGGCCGAGGACCGCGTCGCGTCGGGCGGTTGGTATAAGTCGGATGACACCTATGCTCTTTATTACCGGCCCGGCGGCCATGAGGATTCGTTCCTCACGGCCTGGCTCGACGGCACGGCGGACAAGCCCGCGCCCACGGCCCGGAAAATATTCCAGCAGCTTTCCGCTGGGGACGCCCCGGGGATGTGCATGAAATGCCACACGGTCGATCGGACCGCGGCGGCCACCACCGTCAACTGGCGCGCCGCCCGCCCGGCGCCGGAGGTGCGGCTGTTCACCACGTTCAAACACACGGCGCACTTCAGCCTGATGGGCGACCAGGGTTGTGCCACCTGCCACACCATCGCCACCGGCGCCGATTACGCCGGTTCTTTCCGGGCCAACCTCGATCCGGCGGTCTTTCGCAGCAACTTTGCCCCGCTCACCAAGAACATCTGCACCGCCTGCCACCAGCCCGCCAAGGCGGGTGAAAGCTGCCAGATGTGCCACAACTACCACACGGGCGAGACCCACAAGTTGCGCCTACAGGCGGCGGAATTCACCAAGCCCAAGGCCGCGCCCGCGGCACGTTAACGAGCTGTTCGGCCATCCGTATCTGCCATGCGCTTTCTCGTGCTCGTCTTCGTTAATCTGCGCCGGCACAAACTGCGCGCCCTCATCGGCGTGGCCGGCATTGGCTTCGGGGTGGCGGCGATGCTCACGATCCTTGCCATCGTCAACGGCGCCATCGGGATGTTCGAGCGGATCCTGGCGGTGGATTCGCATTACCTGGTGTTCGAAAAAAACGTCTCGGACCTGTTCTTCAGCAGTGTGCCGGACGAGCAGACGGCCGCCCTCCGCGCCCTGAAAAACGTCGAATCCGCCGAACCGCTGCTCTTCGGACTCGTGACTTCCGGCGACCGGCCAATCATCACCTGCTTTGGATTGGAGGCCACCAATCCGCGCCTGACCAAGGCGAAATGGCAGGCCGGTCGCCGCGCGGACTTCGGTCGCATCAAAGACGGCATTTGGCTCGGCACGCGGGCCGCGGAATTTCTGGAGGCGAAGCCCGGCCAGAAAATAGCCATCGGCAGGGGTGAGTTCGTCGTTGCCGGGATCTTCGCGACCGAGAACGGCTTCGAGGACGGCGGGGTCTTTTTGCCGCTGCCCGCGGCGCAGGCTTTTTTTCGCCGCGAAGGCGTGGCCTCGATCGTGACCATCAAGCTGCGCGACCAGGCGCGCGGGGCGGAATTAAAGCGGTCGGTCGAGGCGGCACACCCCGGCCTGCTGGCGCTGGAAAACCGGGAATTCAACCAGAGCTACACCCAGTTCAAAATCCTGCATTTCACCGCCTGGGCGGTGGGGCTTTGCGCCTTCCTGCTCGGCGGACTCGGGGTGGCCAACACGATGCTGCTTTCCGTTTTCAGCCGGATTCGGGAGATTGCGGTGCTCCGGGTCTGTGGGTTTTCACCGGGGCAGGTGGCCGGGTTGATCCTGGGCGAGGCGGTGGTGATAGCCGTCGCCGGTCTCGTGCTGGGCCTCGCGCTCGGCTACACCGCCTTGTTCGCGCTGGAGCAGGCGCCGCAACTCAACGGCTACATCCAACCGGTGATGAAGCCGGGCATGTTGGCGGGGATCGTGGCCACGGCCATCGTGACCGCCGTCGCCGGCTCGCTCTGGCCCGCCCGCTTTGCCGCCCGGATCCAACCCGCGGAGGCGTTGCGCTATGAATGAACCACACCGCCCGCCTTCGGAAATTTGTAATCTATTATATTACAAATTAAATTGCCCATGAACAATCTGCTCATCACGGCGCGGGATCTGCACAAGACTTACGATGGTGGCCGCGTGCGCGTGCTCGACGGCGTCAGTGTAGACGTGGCCGCAGGCGAGATGGTCGCGCTGTGGGGCACCTCCGGTTCCGGCAAGAGCACGCTGCTGCACCTCTTCGGCGGACTCGATGTGCCCGATGCGGGTGAACTCACGGTCTGCGGCCTGGACCCGCGCCGCGAGGACCACCGGCTGGAACTGCGCCGCCGGCAGCTCGGGTTTGTTTTCCAGCTCCACAACCTGATCCCCGACCTTACGGTGGAGGAAAATCTTCGGGTGCCCGCCCTGGCCACCGGCGCGCCCCCGGCCCAAACCCGCGTCCGCGTGCGCGAATTGGCCGAGGCGGTCGGTCTTGCGCACCGCCTGGACCACCGCATTCAGGACATCTCCGGCGGCGAACGCCAGCGCACGGCCATCTGCCGCGCGCTGATGAATTCACCCCGCCTGCTGCTGGCGGATGAACCCACCGGTTCGCTCGATGAAGAGACTGGCGACACGGTCTTCAGCCTGCTCCGACACTTGGTGCAGTCGCGCGGCATCACGGTCGTGCTGGCGACCCACGAACGCCGCTTCGCCGAGCAGTGCGACCGCGTGCTGCGGGTGCGGGCGGGACGGATCGAGCCCGCGTAAGACTATCGGGCGTGGCGTTTTTCCAGCACGGTGAGGGTATCGGCCAGGGACATCTTCTTCACCCGCAAAAGCACGATCAGGTGGTAGAGCAGGTCGGCGGCCTCGCCGGCGACCGCCGCCTTTTCCGCCTGCAATGCAGCCAACGCCGTTTCGACGCCTTCCTCGCCGACCTTCTGGGCCACGCGGGCAAGACCCTCCTTGGCCAGCCGCGCGGTGTAGCTCTTCTTGTCTCCGCTTTTGATGCGGTCCACCACCGTCTGTTCCAGTTGCGCGAGAAATCCGACGCCCCGCGCCCCGGAGGCACCGAAGCAACTCGGCGTGCCTCGGTGACAAGTCGGGCCATCGGGCCGCGCGGTGACGAGCAGGGTGTCGTGGTCACAATCGACCGTCACGTCCACGAGGTGCAAAAAGTTTTTCGACGACTCACCCTTGGTCCAGAGCCGCTGCTTGCTGCGGCTGAAGAAAGTGACTTTCTTCGTGCGCAGGGTTTTTTTCAACGCGGCGGCGTCCATGTAGCCGAGCATGAGCACCTGCAGGGTGGCGGCATCCTGCACAATGGCGGGCACGAGGCCGGCGTTTTTCTTCCAGGCAATTTTTGGGATCTTCATCTTTTGTCGCGTTTATAGGTCATGAATGGGTGAGGCCGGGTTCGTTTCACTCGGTCTGGATTTACTTTGGGCGGATAGGAATGCCGTCGGCCATGAGTTGGGCCTTGAGGGCGGTAATAGTGATGGTGCCTTTGTGGAAAACGGACGCAGCGAGCGCACCGTCCACGCCCGCAAGACGGAAGACATCACGGAAGTGATCACAAGTGCCGGCGCCACCGGAGGCAACCAGCGGGATGGCGAGCACGGAGCGCACGAGCTTCAGCTGGGTGAGATCATAGCCTTGCCGCATGCCGTCCTGGTTCATGCAGTTCAGCACGACTTCGCCGGCCCCAAGCCTCTGCGCTTCGCGGGCCCAGTCGATCGTCCGCCAGCGGGTGGCCTGAGTCTTGTTGGGGTCGCCGGTGTATTGTTTCACGAAGTAGTCGTCCGCCTCCTGCCGGCTGTCGATGCCGACCACGACACATTGCGAACCGAACTCTGCGGCCAGCTCCGTGATGAGCGCCGGGTTTTCCAGCGCCGGCGAGTTGAGGGAAATCTTGTCGGCGCCACCGTGCAGGATTGAGCGTGCGCCGTCGAGCGACCGGATGCCGCCGGCCACGCAGAAGGGAATGTCGAGCACGCGCGCGGCGCGCGTTACCCAGTCCGTCGAGACCGTGCGGCCGTCGCTGCTGGCGGTGATGTCGTAAAACACCAGCTCATCGGCGCCCTCGTCGCGGTAGCGCCGGGCGAGTTCGATGATATCACCCACAACCTCATGGTTGCGGAACTGCGTGCCCTTGACGACTTGGCCGTCGCGGACATCAAGACAAGGAATGATGCGGCGGGCTAGCACGCGAGGGCCTCCTTGAGGGTGAACTTCTTTTCGTAGAGCGCTCGACCCACGATGGCGCCGGAACTGCCGGTGGTTTTCAGCAACCGCAGGTCGTCAAGCGAGGACACGCCGCCGGAGGCCTGGATTTGCAGCGCCGGATATCGTTTCACGAGCCGGGCGTAGAGCGCGGAGTTCGGACCGGTCAGCTTGCCGTCGCGGCTGATGTCCGTGCACAGGATGTGGGCCAGCCCGGCGGCGAGAAAGCCGTTAAGGAAGTCGTCGAGCACCACACCGGTGCTCTCCTGCCAGCCGGCCGCCGCGACACGCGGAATGCCGGTGGCATCGAGGAGCACATCGGGCGAGAGAATAATCCTTTCCGGACCGAATTGCTTCAGCCAGCCGCGCACGAGCTCCGGCTCCTTCGCGGCCAAACTGCCGACAATGACACGCTGCACGCCGGCGGCTAGCAGAGCCGCGACTTGCGATTCGTCGCGGATGCCGCCTCCGGTCTGCACTCGCAGGCCGCTGTGTTGGACAAGCTTCTCCACCAGGGCGGTCTGGCGATTTGTCGGATCCTTCGCGCCGTCGAGATCGACAACATGCAGCCAGGTGGCTCCGGCCGTCGCGAAATCCTTGGCCACGGCGAGCGGGTCGTCGCCGTAGGATTTTTCCTGGTCGAACTTGCCCTCGGTCAGGCGCACGACGCGGCCGCCGCGCAGGTCGATGGCGGGATAAATGATCATGAGGTCAAAAGGGTCATGAGAAATGTGTAATACAATGCGTTACAGATATCCGGGCCGCTCACACGCGGCCCTCCACGAAGTTTTGCAGGAGGCGGGCACCGGCCGCGCCGGAACGCTCCGGATGAAACTGCACGCCGGAAAAATTGCCGCGCTGCACGAGAGCGGCGAAGGACGTGCCGTGGGTGCAGGTTGCGACCGTATATTCACTCACCGGCGCGGCGAAACTGTGGACGTAGTAGAACCGCGCGTCTGGCGCGATGCCGTTGAGCAGGCCGATCTCGCGTCCGGTGATGATGCGGTTCCAGCCCATATGCGGCACGCTGATGCCGGGCCAATCAGGCAGCCGGGCGACCCGGCCGGGAATGATACCGAGTGTCGGCGTGTTGCCCTCCTCGGATTCCTCGAAGAGCAGCTGCAGGCCGAGGCAAATGCCGAGCACCGGCTGGGTCAGGCCGCGCACGCAACCGACCAGGCCCTTGGCCTGCAGGCGCTTCATGCCTTCGACGGCGGAGCCGACGCCGGGCAAAATAACCCGCTCAGCCGAGCGGATGACCGTGGGATCCGCGGTGAGCTCGCTGCGCACACCGAGGCGCTCCAGCGCGAAGCGAACGGAAGCGATATTGGCCCCGCCACTGTCCACAATCGCGAGCATCAGAGGACTCCTTTGGTGCTGGGGACTTCGCTGCCGGCACCGCGTGCGAGGGCGGGCCGCAGGGCGCGGCCGAACCCCTTGAAGAGGGTCTCGACCATGTGATGAGTATTGTCGCCCTTCACGCTCATCTGGAGGGTGGCGAGCAGGGAGTCGCTGACCGAACGAAAAAAGTGGGCGACGAGTTCGGTGGGCATCTCGCCCACCGACTCGCGCGGGAATTTGCCCTCGAAGGTGAAATAAGGGCGGCCGCTGAGATCGATGGCGACCTGCGCCTGGGCTTCGTCCATCGGCAGCACAAAACCGTAGCGACCCACGCCGCGTTTATCACCCAGCGCCTGCTTGAGCGCGGCGCCGAGCGCGATGCCCACGTCCTCAACGGTGTGATGCTCGTCGATCTCAAGATCGCCGGTGCACTTGATACTGAGACCAATGCCGGCGTTCTTCGCGATCTGCTCCAGCATGTGATCGAAGAAGCCGATGCCCGTGGCAAGCTGGGCCGGCGCGGCCTGATCGAGATCCACTGAGACGGTGATTTTTGTCTCTTTGGTGTGGCGCACGATGGTGGCGCGACGCGGCGCGTCGACGAGCTGCCGGGTTATTTCCGTCCAGCCCAGCGTCTTGGGATTGTAGCGCAGGCCGCGGATGCCGAGGTTCTCCGCGAGCTGGAAGTCGGTCTCGCGGTCGCCGATGACGGCGGACGACTCGCGCGACCAGGAAACATCCTTCAAGTAGTCGGTGAGCAGGCCGGTCTTGGGCTTGCGGCAGTCGCACTTGTCGGCGGCGGTGTGCGGGCACACGCGCACGGCTTCAAAGACGATGCCCTGCGAGCAGAGGACGTCGATGAGCAGTTTTTGCAATGGCTTGAACTCCTCCTCGCGGAAACTCGGTGTGCCGAGGCCATCCTGGTTGGTAACCAGGACGAAAACCCAGCCGGCGTCGCGCAGGCGGAGCAGCGCGGGCACGCAGTCCGGCTCGAGCGCGAACTTGTCAAGGCGGTCGATTTGCTGGTCGAACGGCTCGGTGATGAGCGTGCCATCGCGGTCGATGAACAGGATTTTTTTCATGGCGGGGCGAGTAGGGCCGGGGCGGTTTGTAACCTAATAGGTTACAAGAATTGGGCGGGCAGTCCGGCGAGGACCTCCAGGGTGGCGTTGTTTTCCTCGGGGGTGCCGACGGTGATGCGAATACAGTTGGAAATATCCTTGCTGCGGTCGCGCCAGATGACGCCGGCGGTGCGGGCGGCGGCCATGGCGCGGGCGGCCGCGGCGACTTCGACCAATAGGAAATTGGCGTCGCTCGGCCAGACGCGCTTGACCAAGGGAAGTTTCGCCAGCATCGCCGCGAGGCGGGCACGCTCCGCGACGAGCGTGGCGACGAAGCTGCGGGCGGCAGCAAGGCCCGCCGGCGTGAGCGCGGCCAGCGCGGCGAGCAACACCGGCGTGGGAACCGGGTAGGGCGCAATGACTTTTTGCAGCACGGCGATGATGGTCGGATCGGCGATGGTCGTGCCAACACGCGCGCCGGCGAGACCATAGGCCTTGGAGAGTGTGCGGAGGACGACCAGGTTGGGATTCACAGCGATTTCAACCCCGAGGCTTGGCGAGCCGGAAAAATCCACATAGGCCTCATCCACCACCACCACGGCGCGACCGGTGAGTGCGCGCACGAGGGACAACACCGCAGTGCGGTCCAGCAGACCACCGGTTGGATTATTGGGGGAGCAGAGGAAAACCAGTTTTACTGCCGGCGTCACGGCCGAGAGGACCGCGGCGGCATCGAGGGCGAAGTTCTGCTCGCGGATGAGCGGCACAGTGACAGTGCGCGCACCTTGGATGCCGGCGGCGACGAGATACATGCCGTAGGTCGGCGGGGTGATGAGGATGGCGTCCTGTCCGGCGCGGCAAAAGGTGCGGAGCAGTAGATCGATGCCCTCGTCGGAGCCGCGGGTCACCAACACCTGGCCAGAAGCGACGCCGTAGAGCGTGGCCAAGTGGGCGACGAGTTCCGCGGGCTGCGGTTCCGGGTAGCGGTTAAGCATGGGCTTACCGGCCGAAGGCGTCTGCGGATTCTCGTTCGCATCGAGCCAGACGCGCCCGCCCCTGGATTCCTTGCGGGCCGAGGAATAGGCCGTAAGGGAGAGGATGTCGGGACGGACCAGCTTCAGGACAGCATCGACGGGGTTCATCGGGAAATTTTCTCCAGGCGCACGCGCACGGCGCGCTGGTGGGCGGCGAGGCCCTCGGCCAGCGCCAGGCGCTCGACGACCGGCCCGAGTTTTTTCAATCCCGCCGCGCTGGCGCTTTGCACGGTCATCGTGCGTTGGAAATCGGCCAGTCCCAGGCCGCTGTAGGCACGGGCCCAGCCGTAGGTCGGCAGGACGTGGTTGGTGCCGCTGGCGTAATCGCCAAGCGACTCGGGCGTCAGGTCGCCGAGGAATACGGATCCCGCGGTGGTGATGTCTGCCAGCAAGCCACGCGGGTGAGACACTTGGAGAATCAGGTGCTCAGGCGCGTAGGCATTGGTGATCGCGACGGCCACCGCACGGTTCGCGGCGATAAAGATGCGGCTTTGGGCCAACACCCGGCGCGCGATCGCCGCCCGCGGCAAATCGGCGAGCTGCTTGATTAACCTGGCCTGCACACGGGTGGCGAAATTTTTGGAGAACGCCACCAGCACCACCTGTGAGTCCGGGCCATGCTCCGCCTGAGAGAGCAGGTCGGCGGCGACAAAAGAGGGATTTGCACGCGGATCGGCAATGACGAGCACCTCGGACGGACCGGCGGGCAGGTCAATGGCGACACCGCCAATCGCGCCCGCGACCTGTTGCTTGGCTGCGGTGACAAACGCGTTGCCCGGGCCGAAGAGTTTGTCGCATTTCGGGATGCTGGCCGTGCCATAGGCCAGGGCCGCGATCGCCTGGGCGCCGCCAACCTTGTAGACCTCCGTGAGGCCGCAGAGGCGCGCGGCGCAGAGAATCCAGGAATTGATGGCGCCGGACTTTTCGGGTGGCGTGCAGAGGACGCGCCTGGGATTGCCCGCGATTTGCGACGGCACCCCCAACATGAGGGCGGTCGACGGCAAGGGGGCGCTACCGCCCGGCACATAAAGGCCCACGCATCCGATGGGACGCACAAGTTTTTCACAGACGATGCCCGGTTGGGTCTCAAGGCGCAGGTCGGGGGTGCGCTGGGCGGCGTGAAAGGTGTGGATGTTGAGATAAGCGGCCCGCAGCGCGGCATGGTCGGCGCGAGTCAGGGATTTCTCCGCCGCGGCGAACTCCTTATCCGTCACGCGCAAAGCGTCCAGGGTGACACCATCGAATTTTTTCGTGAAACGCCGGAGCGCGGCGTCACCGTCGCGCCGGACCGCTGCGATAATGGCGCGCACGGTCGGGGCGACCGCCGGTTGCGCGGACTGCGCCGGCCGGCACAGGGCGGCGGCCCGGCGGGCGGCGGAGAGTTTTTTCCAGACGAGGAAGTTCATGGCGGTCAGAGCATCATTTTTTCTATGGGCAGCACGAGGATGCTGCTGGCGCCGGCCTTTTTCAGCGATTCCATGGTTTCCCAAAACACGGTTTCGGAACAGACGGCGTGCAACGCGACCTTGGTGTCATCGCCGGCCAGCGGGAGAATAGTGGGATTCTCCGAGCCCGGCAGAAGTTTTTTGATCTGCTCCAGCGAGGCCTTGGGGGCGTGGAGCATGATGTATTTCGTGTCGGCGGCCTTCTGCACGCCGTCGAGGCGGCGGAGCAGGATCTCCAGGGTATGCGATTTTTCGGCCGGCAGTTCCCGGGTGTTGCGCAGGAGGACGGCGGAGCTCTTGAAGATCGTCTCGACGGCGCGGAGCTTGTTGGCCTCGAGGGTGGAACCGCTGGCGACGAGGTCGCAGATGGCGTCGGCGAGACCGAGGCGCGGGGCGATCTCGACGGAGCCGCTGAGGTAGACGACCTCGGCCTTGATTTTCTGTTCGGCCAGAAAGCGCCTCGTCAGCTGCGGATAGGAGGTGGCGATCCGCCGGCCCTGCAGATCTTTCACGCCGGCGTAAGGTTTCTCTTCCGGCAGGGCGACGGCGAGACGGCAGCCGCCGAAATCGAGCGTGCGCTCCACAAAATACCCGCCGGCCGCGCCGTTGGTGCGGCGCTCCAGGGCGGCTTCCTCGAGCACATTGGTGCCGACGATGCCCAGGTCGCACACTCCGTCCATGACGAGCTGAGGGATGTCGTCATCGCGGACGAAAAGGATATCGACCGGAAAATTTTCCGCATGGAGCAGGAGCTTTTCCTTGGGCGATTTGATGCGCAGGCCGCAGTTTTTGAGCAGATCGAGCGAATCAGCGGAGAGTCGGCCGCTTTTTTGGAGGGCGAGTCGGAGACGGTCTTTGGGGGTGGTCATGGGAGGCAGGGCAGGAGGAGGAAAATTTAATGGACGGGTTTATCCGCAGAGCGGGCCGGAAACCGGGGAGGAATGAAAAACCCCGGCGGTAGCACCTGCCGGGGTTTTGGAAATTGGGTTCCATCTGCCACGGACAAGGCGCCTCCAGGCCTTCCCGCGGAGGGAAGGCTAGGGCACGTGGTGGTGATGGTGGTTGAGAACCATGGACTGCGGGCCGTGTTGATGGCGGCGGTCCGGGGGCGGCGCAAGGATTTTTCGGTGGCTGCGGGCTGGCATCTGCGCAACTTGGTGCGTCATAAGTGACAAGCCGCGCGCAAACCATTCAAGAGCCGGACAGGAAAACCGCTCTGGCCGCCGTGACCACCGTGGCGGCAGTTTATGCATATTTCCTGATTTTCGCCCAATTTGGCTTCCTGAAAGCGGTGCAGGCAGCGCTCGGAGCAGAGGGCGGTGTTATCCGGCCCATCATGGCCGTGATGGGGCTCACGGGCGTTGCGGGCAGTGTGCTGGCCGCGCGTTTTTTCGCGGAAGATAAATGCCGACACTGGCTTGCGGCGGGTTTTGGGTGCTGCGCCGTGGCGGCGGTCGGGTCGTTGGGCGGGAAAAATCCGACGGGTTTTTATGTGGTGGCGGGACTGACCGGGTTGGGGGTGGGGCTCGCGACGGTGACACTGGCCGCGATGCTGCGCCGGTCGGTTGGGGACGAGTCTCTCGGAAAAATCATTGGGCTGGGCACGGGGCTGGCCTACGGAATTTGCAACCTGCCGGGAATCTTTGATGCCAATGCGGCCACGCAGGCGTTGGTTGCCATCCTGGCGGTGACGGCGGGCTGGGCGGGGGGCTGGAGGCTCAACCCGCGATTTCCACCGGAGCAAAAAGCCGATGAGGAATATTCCAAGCCGGTCGTGGCCGCGTGGGTGCTGGTTTTTGCCGCCATCGTCTGCCTGGACAGCGCGGCTTTCTATGTCGTCCAACACACCCCGGCGCTGCGTGAAGCCACTTGGACTGGCTCGGCGCGACTGGCACTGAACGCCGGCACACACCTGGGGGTGGCCGTGCTGGCGGGGTGGGCGCTGGATCGCGGTGGGCTGGGCCGGGCGGTCGGGCTCGGGGCGGCCGCGTTGTTGCTGGCGGGTGGACTGCTCGACCAGCCGGCGCCCGCGGGAGTCGGACTGCTTTATGTCGCCGGAGTTTCGATCTACTCAACCGCGCTCGTCTACTATCCGTCGCGCAGCGGTCGGCCCGGGCTGGCCGCATTGGTTTATGCGGTAGCCGGGTGGGGCGGCTCCGCGCTGGGGGTTGGTTTGGCCGAGGGGCAACAGGAATTATCCCTGTTTTTTATAGGCGCGGCCGGGACCATTATTCTCGTCGGCTTCATCTTGCGCGGCCTGGATCACTGGCAAAAGACCTAGCCTTGTATTTGCCACCTCATTCAAAAATACTTCGCCCCGCCGGCCCGCCTTAATTTATTTTGAATACCCCGAAAGGTCCAATCCTTCGCTTTCTCTTTAGCCAGCTTTCCCGCCGCAACGGTGGCCTGGTTATTTTCTGCACCGTCTTTGTCGCCGTCTCATTCCTGACGCGCGTGGCACTCCTGGTGAAGGCGGCACACGATGTCACCTGGACGCTCAGCCTGGTCGCGACGTTTTTCTGGGGCCTGATCTATGATCTCGGCGCGGCCGCGTTCGCCTCGTTGCCGCTGGCAGTGTTGCTCGTATTGCTGCCGGCCGGCTGGTTCCAGCGCCGCTGGCAGCAGGGACTGGCGCACGGATTCGGCTTTGTGGTCATTTACCTCCTGCTCTTCGGTTTGGTGTCGGAGTGGACGTTCTGGGACGAGTTCGGTGTGCGGTTCAATTTCATCGCGGTGGATTACCTCGTCTACACGACCGAGGTCATCGGCAACATCCGCGAGTCCTACAACCTGCCGCTGATTATCGGCGGGGTCTTCGTGTCGGCCGCGGCGGTGCATTGGGCGGTGTGGCGTTCCGGTCTGCCCGCGCGCTGGTTCACCGCGCCGACCGAACCATTGGGCCGCCGGGCGCAAGCGGGCGCCCTTTGGTTCGCCGCCGCCCTGGCCTTCGGCTCCGTCCTCCACGGCGAGTGGTTGCCCGAATTCAAAAACAACTTCAACCGCGAGCTGGGCAAGAACGGCCTGTGGTCGCTCTTCGCGGCGTTCAAAAACAACGAACTCGCCTACGAACAGTTCTATTCGACCCTGCCGGTCGACGAGGCTTTCGCCACGGTTCGACGGGAAATCGCGCGCGACGCGACGGGCACGCTCGGAGCCAATCCCCGCGACACGCTGCGCGCCGTGCGCAACGCCGGACCGGAGCTGACGCCCAACGTCATCCAAATCACGGTCGAGAGCCTGAGCGCGGACTTCCTCAGCATCTTCAACCGCGCGTCGAATCTGACGCCGAACCTCGCGGAGATCGCGGCGAAAAGTCTCGTGTTCGACAATTTCTACGCCACCGGCACCCGCACCGATCGCGGCATGGAGGCGCTCACGCTCGCTGTGCCGCCGACCCCCGGCCGCTCCATCGTGAAGCGCCCGCGCAACGAGGATCTCTTCACGCTCGGCTCCGTCTTCCGCGTCAAGGGCTACGACACGGCGTTCATCTACGGCGGCTTCGGCTACTTCGACAACATGAACAATTTTTTCGGAGGCAACGGCTACCGGGTCATCGACCGGAACGGCGTGCCGAAGGAGGATATCACTTTCGCCAACGTCTGGGGGGTGTGCGACGAGGACCTCTTCCGCTGGACCATGCGCGAAGCCGATGCCGGCGCGGCGGCCGGCAAGCCGTTTCACTATTTCGTGATGACCACCTCGAACCACCGGCCCTACACGTTTCCGGAAGGCCGCATCGATCTGCCGTCGAAAATCTCCGGCCGGGCCGGCGCCGTTAAATACACGGACTTTGCCATCGGCCAGTTCATCCGTGATGCGTCGACCAAGCCCTGGTTCAAAAATACGGTATTCGTGATTGTGGCCGACCACTGCGCCTCCAGCGCAGGCAAGACCGAGCTGCCGGTGCAGAATTACCACATCCCGCTTATCATCTACGCGCCCGGCGGGCACATCGCGCCGGGCCACATCCGGACCCTGACCAGCCAGGTGGACTTTGCGCCGACCCTGCTCGGCCTGCTGAACTGGAGTTATCCCAGCCGGTTCTTCGGCCGCGATATCCGGCACACGGATCCTGCGGCGGGCCGGATCCTGGTAGGCACCTATCAAAAGCTCGGGCTGCTGAAGGGCGACGATTTCCTCGTGCTCAACCCCGTGCGGCGGCAGACGCAATACCGCTACAACCGCGACAACTTCGGTCTCGCGCAGCAGGCGGTGAATCCGACGCTGCTCGACGAAGCCATCAGCTATTACCAGACGGCCAGTTATCTCTACGAGAACAACCTCTACCGGGCGCTCACCGCCGAGGAATCTGCGCGCGCCAGGCAGCTTCCGGTGCCGGCCTCGGTTTCCAAACCATGAAAAAACGCGCGCAGCAGTGGCTGGCGGGTTGGATTATTCTCGTCGGGCTGGTGTTCGCCGGGGAAACCCCACCTGCCAGCCAAAAACCCACCGACGACGACCTGCGCGTCCGCGGGATTTTCAACAGCGTGCTGCCCCGCACGGAAAAAAAGAATTCCCTCCGATTGATCGTCCATCCGCACCTCGGGGATCTGACCAAGCGCGACGATATCCGAACCGCGCTGGGGTTTCGCTACGGCATCACCACCCGCTGGGAGGCGAGCGCCGAGGTGGACGCGTTTTTTTCGCACGGGTTGAAGAACAAAACTTTTTTCGAGGACAGCGGGTTTTCCACCGTCCACCTCGGCACCAAATATCAGCTGGGAAAGATTTTCAGACTGGGCTGGGAAACTTCCGTGGGCGTGAATTTCACGCAACCCATCGGCAACCCACCGATCGACGTGACCGACGGATTGAGGCATATCTCGCCTTTCGTCACCGCGTCCCGCCCGCTGGCCCGCGCCCTGGGTTGGCGCGTCTTCGGCGGCTTTGGCTGGGATGACGTGACCGTGGTATCCAACCGGGGGGCCCTGGAAAAAAACGAACTGGGCGACGACTCGGTCAACCTGTCCACCGGCGTGCTGTGGGAACGCGGGACGACAACTTATGCACTGGAAGCCACCTACGCCACCACGCGGTTCACGGCCGACGTCCACCGCGACGTCTACGCGCTCCGGCCGAGCGTGCTGTGGGTGCTGCCGGAGAAATACACCTTTCACTCCAAGGGCAAATGGCTGCTCGGAGTCGGCCTGCGCCTCTCCCACGGTCCGGATGGCAACGATATCGGGCTCAACGCCAAGCTGCGCGTGAACCTCGATTTCAAACGCTTGCTTGGCCTGAAACCGGCGCCAGCCTCGGGACCATGAGTCCCGGTCTGGCCGCATCGTCCCGCCCGATTTGGCTCACCCTCGGACTGCTGGCCGGGGTGGTGGCGCTGTTTGAGTTCACGCCACTCGACCTCGCGCTGCAGGACTATTTCTATAATTTTACGGCGCGGCGCTGGCTGGTGGACGCCGCGGATCCACTCGGCCGGCTCGTGTTCTACAACGGCCCCAAGGCGCTCATCTGGCTCATTGGCCTCTCCGTGCTCACTCTGGCCGCCGGCCCGGCCCGCTGGCGTGAACGCTGGCGGTTGGACCGCCGCGGTCTCTGGCTCGGCGTGCTGGTCATCGCGACCGTGCCCGCGCTCGCCGGACTCGGGAAAAAATACACCAATATCTTCTGTCCTTCGGAAATCCGGCGTTATGGCGGCGATGTAGCCTACGCGAAACTCTGCGCGCCCTATCCGGCGGACGACCGGCCGGCGCGGCGCGGCGGCTGTTTTCCGGCCGGCCATGCCAGCGGGGGTTTCGCGCTGCTCGGCCTGCTCGCGGTGCGGGCCACCCGCCGCTGGCGGCGGGGCGTCATCGCGCTCGGCCTCGGCCTCGGCTGGTGGATGGGATTGTATCAGATGCTGAAGGGCGCGCATTACCTCAGCCACACGCTGACGACGATGCTCGTGGCCTGGCTGGTGGTGCTGGTCTGGTCCCGCGCGTTGCGGATTGAACAGTAGGGCCTTGGGGTAGGGCGGAGCGGCCCGCTCCGCCGCAAGCAGGGCATCGCGTTCGCGGCGCACCGGCCCGGTGCGCCCTACCGCCAGGCGGCGAGAAAAATGACAAGGCCGCCCCCTGTTTGCACAAAGGGCGGCCTTGGTTGTTTGCTTTGTTATTACTTCATCGCGAGCACGGCGGCATTGTCGAAGCCGTCGACAATCTCCAGTGGCAGCGCGACCTTGCGGGCCACGGGCTTGCCCTCCACCAACGCAGGGGAGAATTTCCACTGCGCGATGGCGGCGGAGACCGCGGTCAACAGCCCGGCGTCGACGCCGGGCGAGGCTGACGTGATAAACGTCGGCTGACCCGTCGCATCCACGACAAACTCGAGCCTTATTTGCTGCCCGGCAAACCGGGCGTCCACCGCGGGCATGACGACCGCGATGGGCACCGGAATATCCGTGCGACCATGGTAAGACTCGACATAGGCCTTCTCGGGCGTTTTCGCCAGCAAGGCGAAGGGCACCACGAGCAGACCGAGGCTGAGGGCTAGTTTGGACTTTGTGTTCATTTTCATTTCTCCGCGGTAAGGCGGAGGTGTTTTTCTGTTCAGGACAGGACACGGCCACCGGCCGGAATAGCCGCAGGCCAACGTCCCGTTTCACCACCGCCGGACAAAGTGTCCGGCGGTGGCAAATTCTGCTTTGGGGCAACCCGATAGAACTGCACGACACAGCATCCCGGTTGAATTCCGCGCGGCCTCGCGCGCGGCCCAACCGAAAGTCAAAGAACGCCTTGGGGCGGGACTTTGAAAGCGGAGGGAGAATAGCACGGGCCGTGCCAGCGGTCACGGGGCGATACGGTGACGATCGGGTGCCGAAAGGGCGGGTCCGCCCGAAACCAGGTCCGGCATATAAACTTGAACGAACAGGCGGAGCTCGTGTCGTAGGCGCATGCGGAATTTCCTTAAACCTCTCGTCGTGGCGGCCGGCTTGCTGGCCGCCTGGCCTTTGCGCGCCGCCGAGACGCCGCCTCGCGCCGAGACCCTGGCGGAAAAGACCCTCAAGGAGATCGTGGCACGCCAGCGGGATATTATGGCCCGCGCGGATAAGGAAGGCGACCAGCTTGACCTGGCGCGGCTGCGCGGCGAATTACAAAACGTCATCCACAGTTACGACATCCTCATCCAGAAAAGCCCCGACTTTGCCGCCGCCTACGCCGCCTACGGCCTGCTGCTCGGGCAGGTCGGCATGACCCGCGAGGCGGTCGGCATTTTGCTCAAGGCGAACAAACTCGATGCGGAAATCCCGGTTGTGAAAAATGAGATGGCCCGTTTCCTGGCCGAGGACGGCAAGGTGGTCGAGGCGCTGCCCTGGCTCACGGCGGCAATCCAACTCGAACCGAAGGAGCCGCTTTATCACTATCACCTCGGCAAGCTGCTCACGGAGGGGCGCGACGATTTCATCAAGACCGGGCAGTTTACCCGGGGGGCGCTGGACAAGGCCATGCTCGAGGCCTTCGCCCGCGCGGCGGAGCTGGCTCCCGTCAACATCGGCTATGCCTACCGCAGCGCGGAGGCCTACTCCGACCTCGAGACCCCGCAATGGGACGCGGCCCTCGCGGCCTGGAGCGCATTGGAAACCCGCACCCAACCGGGCATTGAGCAGCAGACCATCCGACTCCAGGCCAGTAATGTGCTGATCAAAATGGGCCGGCGGGATCACGCCCGTGCCATGCTGATCACGGTCACGGAGCCGGTGCTCGCGAAGCAGAAGCAGACTTTGCTCGACTCGCTGGCGACGGCCGGGGCAAAGTAGCCGGACATGGGTTTCTTTAACCGCTTCGAACGCGCCCTCGGCCGCTTCGCGATCCCCAATCTCGCGCTCTACCTGATTGGAGGGCAGGTGATGTTCCTCGGCTTTGCCCTGCTCGGGCAGTTCGACCTGGGGCGGATCCTGCTCGTGCCGGCGCTGGTTATGCAGGGGGAATTCTGGCGGCTGTTTACCTTCGCCCTTGTGCCGCCGGTGTCCGGCCAATTGACCATGGTGGGCGCCGTGTTCCTGGCGGTGAGCTGGTATTTTTTCCACATAATCAGCCAGGCCCTGGAAAACCATTGGGGCGTTTTCCGCTTCAATCTGTTCTTTCTGGTCGGCTGGGGCCTGACGGTCGCGGTCTCGTTTCTCACCCCCTATCAGTCGACCGGTTATTCCTTTTTTGCCGTGTCGGTGTTCCTCGCGTTTGCGTTCCTGAACCCCGACTTCGAGCTCTACCTGTTTTTCATCCTGCCGGTGAAGATCAAGTGGTTCGCCCTCGTGATGTGGCTGGGTTTCGCCTACACCTTCGTGGTCGGCGGCTGGAACGCCCGGCTCACGGTGCTGGCGGCCACGGGCAACTTCCTGCTCTTTTTCACCCGTGACATCGTGCAGCGCATCCGGACCGGCCGCTCGCACATGCAACAGCAAGTGCGCCGATCCGCATTTCAGGCGGATGAAAACGAACCGCGCCACCGCTGCGTGGTCTGCGGCAAGACCGAACTGACCGACCGGCAGCTGGATTTCCGCTACTGCTCAAAATGCGGCAACGACGAGTGCTACTGCGCCGAACACATCTTCAACCATGTGCACATGGCCGCGAAGGTCGCGGAAAAGAAGTAGGCCATGGCCGCCCGCGCCCCCGCCACTCTCGGTGCTTGGGTGAAACACGCCGAGCGGCTCTACGCCCGGCACAAGGTGGCGCTTGGGCAGGTGGCCACCACGGCGCACGACGAGGCGCTTTACCTGCTGCTCCATACCCTGAACCTGCCGCTCGACAGCAAGCCGGCGGTGTTGCGCCGCAAGCTGACGGCCGACGAACAGGCGCTCGTCGCGGAGGTCTTCCGCCGCCGCACCAAGGAACACGTGCCGGCGGCCTACCTGACGCACGAAGCCTTCCTCGGCGAACACCGCTTTTATGTGGACGAACGGGTGATCATCCCGCGTTCGTATTTTGTCGAGCTGCTGCCGGAACAGATCCCGCCGTGGCTGCCGCCGGACAAGCCGGTGAAACGCGCCGTGGACGTCTGCACCGGCTCGGGTTGCCTCGCTATTTTGCTCGCGCACCGGTTTGCGGAAGCGAAGGTCGACGCCATCGAGCTGTCGCCCGACGCGCTCGCCGTGGCGAAGTTCAATGTCGCCACGCACCATCTGGCCAAGCGCGTGAAACTGTTCCACTCGGACGTGTTCGATGCCGTTCCGGTGGTGAAATACGATCTCATCCTCAGCAACCCGCCCTATGTGCCGACGCGCGAGCTGCGCGGCTTGCCGGCGGAATTCAAACAGGAACCGGCCCTGGCCCTCGACGGTGGCCGGGACGGGCTCGACATCATCCGCAAGCTCCTGTCCCAGGCACGCGACCGCTTGCAACCGCACGGCATCGTGGTGTTGGAGGTCGGGGGCCTGCGGGCGGCGATGGATGCGGCCTTTCCGGAGCTCGATCTGCATTGGTTGCACACCGAGGACGGCGAGGACTGCGTGTGCCTCGTGCAGGCGGCGCGACTCGCGCGCGGGTCTCGGTAATTTGTAATCTATTATATTACAAATTATCGGTCCGGATTACTTCAAGGTGGAGCCCGGCCTCCGGACGGGATTTTGAGCAACGCGTCCGGAGGCCGCATTCCACCACCGACAAGGCTCGCGACTGATCCGCGTTGCTTCCGCGACGGGCGTTGTTTGCATGGCGCGCACCACATGGACGCGCATTACCTGGAATTCCTGAGCATGCTGGTGCGGTGGCTGCACATCATCGCCGGCGTCGCGTGGATCGGCTCGTCGTTTTATTTCATCTGGCTCGACAACAGCCTCGACGCGCCGCCGCCGGGTTCCGACACGGAGAAAAAGGGCGTGGGCGGCGAACTCTGGGCCGTGCACGGCGGCGGATTCTACAACCCGCAGAAATACCTCGTTGCGCCCGCCGCGCTGCCGGAGAAACTGCACTGGTTCAAGTGGGAGGCCTACACCACGTGGCTTTCGGGCACGGCGCTGTTGGTGCTGTTCTACTGGCTGAAAGCGGGGACCATGATGATCGACAGCAACATCATGGCCCTCACGCCGCTCAAAGCTGTCGCGATCGGCGCGGCCAGCATGGTGGGGTCATGGATTGTCTACGATCTGCTCTGTCGCTCACCGCTGGGCAAACGCGAGGGGCTGCTCGGCGCCGTAGTCTTTATCCTGATCGGGGTGCTGGCGTGGGGGCTGGCGCGCACGCTGGGGGGCCGGGCGATGTTCATCCATGTCGGCACCGCCATCGGCACCATCATGGCGGCGAATGTTTTTTTCATCATTATTCCCGGCCAGAAACGGATGGTGGCGGCGATGCGCGCGGGCACGGCGCCGAACCCCGAGGACGGCAAGCGCGCCAAACAGCGCAGCGTGCACAACAACTATTTCACGCTGCCGGTGCTGTTCATCATGATCAGCAACCACTACGCCTCGACCTACGCGCATCCGCAAAACTGGGCCGTGCTGATGCTGATGGCGGCGGCGGGCGTGGTCATCCGGCATTTCTTCAACCGCAAGCACAAGGGTATCTACGCCTGGCAGTATCCCGCGCTCGGCGCCTTGCTGCTCGGTGCGGTCGCATGGTGGACGCAGCCGCGGATCGTGCCGCTGCCGCCGGTGGAGGGCGAGGTGACCTTCAACCGCGTGCGGGCCATCGTCGGATCACGCTGCATCATGTGCCATTCGCCGGTGCCGACCTTCCCCGGCTACACCCAGCCGCAGGCGGGCGTGCTGCTACATACCCCGGCGGACCTAGTGCAAAACGCCCCGCGGCTTTACCAACAGGTCATTGTCACGCGCATCATGCCCCTCGGCAACATCACCCAGATCACAGAGCAGGAGCGCGCCGTGCTCGCCGCCTGGGTCAAGGCCGGCGCGAAGATGGACTAAGCGCCCCTCGGGCGGTCGGCGGACAGCGATTATCGGTTGAAAGCAACCCCGGGTTCATTTCTCAGGCTGATGTCAACTAATAGTTGACATCAGCGGCGAGGCTTCGCGAAGAGGTGGGGTGGGGGCCGCCGAACTCGCGGCGGGGCTCAGGGCTTCGGCGCCGGGACCGCGCGCGTCGGCAGGCCGGCCGCCACCCAATCCTGAAAGCTGCCGGCATTCGCCACCGGCAGCCCTTTTTCGGCCAGTGCGGCCGCCACCACGCCGGAGCGCCGGCCGGAACGGCAATAAAGGATGATCTGTTTTTCACCGACCTTCGTGAGAAAATCCTTCCACTGCTTCCGCTCACCGTCGAAGTCGCTTTTGGGCAGGAGCACAGCTGGGGCCGCCACACCGGTCTCGGCCCACTCGGACGCTTCGCGGACATCGACAAGCACAGCCTTGCCCGCAGCGACCAACCGGGCGGTCTCGAGCGGGGAGATCTTGGCAATGTCGGCGGCGAAGCCGGTGGAAAAACCCAAGGCGAAGAGTGCGAGCCAGTGGCGCATGGAATCAAGGGGTTGCTTTCTTGGGAGCGGCGGACGGCCCCGCAGTAGCAACGATGGAGACACGGATGACGCCACGCCACTCATTAGTGGAATAGTTGGTGGCTTTGTCCGCTGGGTAGAGGCGATCGAGCTTTGCTTTTACTTCAGATTTCAGTGTTTCCACCGGGCCGTGGCAGACCAGACAGGGCGTCGTGACGACAATGGGGCGGTAGACCCGCCACTCGGCCGGGATGCCTCCGTCCGCCTCAAGCTGCTGCACCAGCACCTTGGGTGGAGTGTCTCCGTCTGCCAGCGCGGACTGGAAGGTCATCAGCGCGGCGAGGTCGGCATTGTCGGGGAGATTGGCGGGGTTGCGGACCTTGAGGCTGGTGCGCTTAACTGCCACGACCTTGGGCTGGCCCGGCTGCCCGGCAGGCAGCTGGAGCTGCTTTAAGTGGAGGTCATCAACAGCGGCTTCCGGGCCCTTCGTTGAGACCACGCGGTTGACCTCGCTGACCAGGTTATTACCCACTTTTTGGATCATCGCTTCGCCCAGGCGGCGGATATCGCCAGCAGCAGGGTCGGCGGAATCCACCCAGGTGAACTTGCGTTGGAACGCCGGATCCACCGGAGTCGCGGCCAACAGGCCGGCACCAAGAAAGGGCGCCAGCCACAGGGTTATGCACGTTTTCATCCCTGCATTATACACCCACGGAGAGCATCTGTCACCGGGACCAGCAAAAGACAATCCATGCGCAGTCGCGTGGCACTGCCCATGCTAATTCTGGGTCGAGATGGATGCACCGGAGCGCAGATTGAGCATGAAGTAGAGCACGGGCACAGCGAAGCGACTGATAAGCAGCGAGGCGACCTCACCGGCCATGAGAGACAGGGCCAGACCCTGGAAGATCGGATCCGCCAGGATGACCGAGGCGCCCACGATGACGGCGAGCGCCGTGAGCAACATGGGACGGAAGCGGACGGCCCCCGCCTCCACGACAGCCTCGGCCAGCGGCCGGCCTTGCGTGCGGCGCAGTTCGATAAAATCAACCAGGATGATCGAATTGCGGACGATGATGCCAGCCCCGGCCATGAAACCGATCATCGACGTCGCGGTGAAAAATGCGCCCATCAGCGCGTGGGCCGGGAGGATGCCGATGAGCGAGAGCGGGATCACCACCATAATGACAAAGGGCGTCAGGTAGTTTTTGAACCACCCGACCATCAGCATGTAGATCAGGATGCACACCGCGGCGAAGGCCAGACCGAGGTCGCGAAAAACCTCAATCGTCACATGCCACTCGCCGTCCCACTTGATCGCCGGCTCCAGTTCGCTATCCGGCTGCCTGGTATGGTAGAGGGCGATTTTTGATTCCGTGCCGCCAAAGCTCCGTCCGTCGAGGTGGGCGAGCTCGCGGTTCATGGCGAACAACGCATAGGCCGGGCTGGCGACCGCCCCGGCCACGTCGCCGGTCACATAGATGACCGGGCGCAGATTCTTGCGGTAGAGGCTAGGTTCACCGACGGTGCGTTCGAGGGTGACCAGTTCGCCGAGCGGAATGAGCGGGCGCTCTCCGGCGCGGATGATGTCGTCGTGGTCGGAGCGCAACTGGAGCGCGAGCAGATCCTCGGGACGGCTGCGGAGGGAGCGGGGCAGCTCAAGGACGATATCCACATCCTCGCGGTCGAGTGGCTGGTGAAGCAGATCGACGCGCGCTCCGGTGACCGCCGTGCGGACGGTGCGGGCGATGGTGTCGACGCTGATCCCGTGCAGGGCGGCCTTGGTGCGATCAACGCGCAGGTGGACGGTGGGCGGCTGGTCTTCGACATACCAGTCAACGTCCACGACTCCGCTGGTCTTCAGGAAAATCTGCTTCACCCGGCGGGCGAGGGCCAGGCGATCCGTCTCGGTCGGACCGTAGATCTCAGCCACGAGCGTTTGGAGGACCGGGGGGCCGGGTGGGACTTCCGCCACGGCAACGGCGGCGCCGTATTTGGCCACGATGGCGGCGAGGCGGGGGCGGACCCGCCCGGCGATGTCGTGGCTCTGGGCGCGCCGCTCATCCTTGGGCAACAGGTTGACCTGCAGGTCGGCCACATTGGCACCGCGGCGGAGGAAATAATGGCGGACCAGGCCGTTGAAATTAAAAGGCGCGGCCGTGCCGGCGTAGATCTGGTAATCCCGCACTTCGGGCTCCGCGCGGACAGCGGCCGCGAGTTCGCGGGCCACCCGCGCGGTCTCTTCGAGCGTCGAGCCCTCGGGCATATTAAGGATGATCTGAAACTCCGATTTGTTGTCGAACGGCAGCATCTTCACCTGCACGAGACCCAGGCCGACAAGGGAAACCGCGCCGAGCAGCAGGGCGGCGACACCGCCCAGAAAAATCCAGCGCCAACGCGGCCGGGCGATCAGCGGATCCATGACCCGGTGGTAGACGCGGGTGAAAAAATCCTTCGGCTCCGCGTCGTGCAACTCCCCTTCGTGGCCGGGCAACAGAGGGGTGGGGTGACGACGCAACACCCGGAGCGCCGCCCAAGGGGTGACGGTGAAGGCGATGACCAGGGAAAAAAGCATGGCCGCACTGGCGCCAACCGGGATCGGGCGCATATAGGGGCCCATCAACCCGCCCACGAAAGCCATGGGCAGGACGGCGGCGACGACGGCCCAGGTGGCGAGCACCGTCGGGTTGCCGACCTCGCTGACGGCCTCAAGGGCGATCTCGTGGAGGGAGCGGCCGCGGTTGTTGGGCAGGCGCTGATGGCGGACGATGTTTTCCACCACGACGATGGCGTCGTCCACCAAAATGCCGATGGAGAAGATCAGCGCGAAGAGCGTGATGCGATTCAGCGTGTAGCCGTAAAGGTAGAAAACCAGCAGGGTCAGGCCAAGCGTGACCGGGATGGCCAGCAGCACGACGAGCGACTCGCGCCAGCCGAGGAAGAACAGGATGAGCAGGGCGACACCGAAGACGGCGAGGCCCATGTGCAACAGCAACTCGTTCGATTTTTCGCTCGCGGTCGCACCATAGTCTCGGGTGAAGGTCACCTCCACATCGGCGGGCAGCAGCACGCCGCGCAACCGGGCGACCGTGTCCTCCAGCGCGTGGACGACACTGACGGCGTTGGCTCCGGGGCGTTTGGCCACGCTGATGGTGACCGCGGCCTCCTCGGCTTCACCGCCCGGCCGGCCGAAGAGCACATAGTCCACCGGTTCAGCGGGCCCATCCTGAACCGTGGCGACATCGCGAAGAAAGATTGGCCGCGATTGCCAGGTGCCGAGCACGAGGCCGGCGGCATCGGCCGCGTCGCGGAAATAGGCGCCCGTCTCGATCAGCAGGTCGCGGTTGGCGACGGCCAGCGCACCATCCTGGCTGCGGGCATTCGCGGCGCGCAGGGCGGAGGAAAGGTCGTCGAGAGTGAGGGAGCGTGAAGCGAGCTTCACCGGATCGACCTGCACGCGAAGCTGGCGGCGAACGCCGCCGATGAGCGTGGTCTCGGCGACGTCGGGCAGCGCCTTCACGGCGTCATCGAGCTGCGCGGCCAGCCGCCGGAGCGTCAGGTGGTCCTGCGTGGGGCTGTGCAGGGTGAGTGCGGCGACGGGCACATCGTCGATGGTGCGCGGCTTGATCAGGGGCGCACTGACTCCCGGCGGGATACGGTCGTAGTTGGCCTGGAGCTTCTGGTTGAGGCGGACGAGGCTCTGCTCGAGGTCGGAACCAACCTTGAAACGGACGATGACGAATGAGCGGCCGGGACTGGAGGTGGAGTAGAGATATTCGACGCCGGGAATTTCCCAGAGCAACTTTTCCATCGGCCGCGTGACGCGGTTCTCGACCTCAGGGGCGGTGGCGCCGGGCATGGCGACCAGGACGTCGACCATCGGCACCTTGATCTGCGGCTCCTCCTCGCGCGGGAGCATGACCACGGCAAAGATCCCAAGAAGCAGCGAGGCGAGCACCAGCAACGGCGTGATCCGCGAGTCGGCGAACATTCCAGCCAGCCGGCCCGCGAAGCCGTGCGGGGGTTTCACACCGGGTTGGCTCATGGCTGGATGGCTACTGGCTGGCCGTCGCGCAGGGCGGCAGGTGGGGCAAGGACGACCGTTTCGCCGGCCTTGAGGCCGGAAAGGATTTCAATGCGCTCGCCCTGCGAGCGGCCGGTTTTAACGAGACGGAGAACAGCGTGGCCGGCCTCAACGACGAAGACGCGTTCCATCTGGCCGAAGTGGGTGAGAGCTGCGCTGGGCACCAGGAGTGCAGTGGTATCGCCAATGATGACGCGCAGACGAGCAAATTGACCCGAGCGGGCGCTGCCGGCCGGGAGGGAGACCTTGACCAGAACGGAGCGGCTCACGGCGTCGGCGGCGGCGGATATTTCCTCCAGGTCGCCGAGGACAGGAATAGCAGCTTCATCCAACACAACGCCAACAGGCCGGCCGATCCTGAGTGAAGTGGCCGCATGTTCGGGAACGGCGCCCTCCGCCCGCAGGCGCTGCGTGGACTCGAGCTCAAGCAGGGGGCGGCCGGGCGTAGCCAGATCACCGACCAGCACATGTTTCTCGGTGATGACACCGGCAAATGGGGCGCGGACGGTGGCGTAGGCGAGCAGGGCCTCGACTTCGGCGACCGCAGCCTGCGCAAAGCGAAGACGATCCTCGGCGTCACGGAGAGCATCCGCCGGATTGACTCCGCCGACCACAAGCGTGCGCTGGCGGGTCGCGTGGCGCTCCGCCTCGGCCAACTGGGCCTGGGCTTGGCGGAGGCGGGCCTCGGTTTCAGGGGCATGGAGTGTGACCAGCACGTCACCCGCCGCCACAGCCGAACCTAATCCAAGAGGAAACGTGGCGATGGTCCCCGTCAGTCTGGCGGCGATACTGGCGCGCTCGGCGGGCCGGACGGTGGCGGGCGACTCAAGCACCACGGCCAATGACTCGGCGACCACCACGGCAGTGCGGACCGGCAGGGCAGGGCTTTTCCCGGCCAGGGGAGACGGGGCTTGGCGGCTGCACGCGGCCAGCAGCAGGACAAGGGCGGAGAGGAGCGGGCGCATGGGGTGAGCGCTCAGGCCTTACGGCCGCCCCAGTGAATGGTGCCGGTGTCGTCGAGCCAGCCGAGTTTTGTCAGCACGATCGTGGGCGGGCAGAAGCCGGTGAGGGCGGACTGGAAGAGGTTCGCGCCGACGAAGCACGTGAGCAGCAGCCACCCGGGGCTCACAAAATAAACCAAGGCGGCGCTGAGGAGGGTCATGGTGCCGGCGAGGAGGCGGATGAGTTGCTCGATTTTCATAATAGTATATGAGCAAATACGTATATACTTGCCAAAAGGTCAAGCCGGGATTTGCTGCCGGCATGTCCCGTTCGCAGCCGTTGAATGACCAGGCCCTGGAGATCGTCGCCCGCCGTTTCGCCGTGCTGGCCGAGCCCATGCGGCTGCGCCTGATCCAGGCGCTGCTTGCCGGGGAAAAAAACGTCGGTGAGCTCACGCGGCAGACCGGCGGCACGCAGGCCAACATCTCCCGCCATCTGCAAACGCTGATCGCGGCGCACGTGCTCGACCGGCGGAAGGAGGGACTGCAGGTCTTTTACCGCATCGCCGACCCGACGATTCCCAAACTCTGCGACCTGGTGTGCGGGAGTCTGGAAAAGTCCCTGAAGAAGCAGGCCGGGCACTTGAACCCCGGGCGCTGAATTTTCCCGCACCCGCCCGCCTTACTTTTTCTTTTTCGGCGGGGTGACGTTCTTCAGGCCGGCGGCGGGCTTGGCGCCGCCGCCGGTGTTGATCGGCAGCTGCGGCTCGGGCATCCGGTTGATGACCATCTGCTGGGCGATGGTGAACAGACCGTTGATGGTCGAGTAGAGGGCGAGGCCCGAGGCGAAATTGTAGCAGAAGAGCGTGAACATCCAGGGCATGACCTTGAACATCATCTGCTGCGCCGGATCCGTGGTCGGGGTCGGCGTGAGTTTCATCTGATAGATCATCGTGGCACCCATGAGCAGAGGCATGATGTTCACGTTCAGGTGGGTCAGGCCGAGCAGCGGCAGGGTGACCGCGCCGAACGTGTAGATGGTGTCGGGGGCGGAGAGATCATGGGCCCAGAGAAACGAGGCGAAGCGCAGCTCCGACGCGCTTTGCAGCATGGTGAAGAAACCGATGAAGAACGGGATGGTGATGAGGATCGGGATGCATCCGCCCACCGGGTTGACCTGGTTCTCCTTAAAGAGCCGGAGGGTCTCCGTCTGCATCTTCTGGGGGTTGTCCTTGTATTTCTCGCGCATGGCCTGCATGTGCGGCTGGAGCTTCGCCATGCGCTTGGCGGAGCGCGAAGCGGCGAGCGTCAGCGGCAGAAAGACAATCTTCAGGGCCAGGGTG
>JANNDM010000112.1:0-30307 GCA_031387725.1 Verrucomicrobiota bacterium
GCAGACCCTGAACAAGCGCGAGGGCCGCTTCAACAAAGAGGACCTCGACGTGCTGGAGGCGATGGCCACCCAGGCCTCCGTCGCCCTGCAAAGTTCGCAGTTCATCGAGAAGATGAAGAAGACCCGCCAGCAGGAGATGGAGTTCCTCGACCTCGTGGCCGACATCACCAGCTCACTTGACCTCTCCGTGTTGTTGCGCCGGGTCATGAGCGAGGCCACGCGCATGCTGAAGGCCGACCGTTCCACGCTTTTTCTCAACAACGAGAAAACCAACGAACTTTGGTCCGAGGTGGGCGAGGGCCTCACCGCCGTGCAGATCAAGCTGCCCAACCACGCCGGCATCGCCGGCGCAGTCTTCCAGGCGGCCAAGACCATCAACATCCCGCACGCCTACGCCGACCTCCGCTTCAATCCCGCCTTCGACAAGAAGACCGGCTATTTCACCCGCTCGATCCTCTGCGTCCCCGTGGTGAACAAAAACGGCAAATGCATCGGCGTCACCCAGGCGCTCAACAAGCGCGGCGGCCCCTTCACCGCCGAGGACGAGGCGCGACTCAAGGCGTTCACCGCCCAGGTCTCGATCGCCCTCGAGAACGCCAAGCTCTTCGACGACGTGCAGAACATGAAGAATTACAACCAGTCGATGCTGGAGAGCATGTCGAACGGCGTCATCACCCTCACGGAGGATGGCCGCATCCACACCTGCAACGTCGCCGGCTACCGCATCCTCAAGGCGCGCGAAGCCGACGTGATTGGCAAAACCGCCGCAGAATTCTTCACCGGGCCCAACGCCTGGCTGGTGGACCGCCTCAAGGCCCTTGAGGCTCCCGGCGCCAAGGCCGACGTGCTCATGGATGCCGCGATGGAGGCCCGCGGGGAAAAACTCAGCGTCAACCTCACCCTCCAGCAACTGGTCAGCCTCAAGGGCAAGCGGCTCGGCTCGCTCCTGATGATCGAGAACATCAGCAGCGAGAAGCGCATGAAGTCCACCATGGCGCGCTACATGGACCCCGGCCTCGCCGACCAGCTGCTCGCCGCCGGGGGCGAGGCGCTCGGCGGCCAGAGCGTCGAGGCCACGATGCTGTTCTCCGACATCCGCGCCTTCACCACGCTCACCGAGGAGCTCGGCGCGCAGGGCACCGTGGCGCTGCTCAACGAATATTTCACGCTGATGGTGCAATGCATCACCGACGAAGGCGGCATGCTCGACAAGTTCATCGGCGACGCGATCATGGCCGAGTTCGGCATCCCGGTGGCGCACGGCGACGATCCCGACCGGGGCATGCGTGCCGCGATCAAGATGATCACCGAGCTGCGCGCACTCAATTCGCGCCGCTCGGCCCGCGGCCAAAAACCCATCCTCATGGGCGTCGGCCTCAACACCGACAAGGTGGTCTCCGGCAACATCGGCTCGCCGAAGCGCATGGATTACACCGTCATCGGTGACGGCGTGAACCTCGCCTCGCGCCTCGAAAGCGCCTGCAAGGAATACTCGGCGCAGATCCTCTGCTCCGAATTCACCTACCGGAAACTCAAGGGCACCTACCGCATGCGCGAGATCGATCTCGTCATTGTCAAGGGCAAGACCGAGCCCATCGGCGTCTACGAGGTGCTCGATTTCCACACGGAGGAGACTTTCCCCAACATGCCCGAGGTCATCAACCAGTTTCGCGGCGGCCTCGGCTACTACCGGAAAGGAGAGTTCGACCGCGCCATCAAGCAGTTCCAAGAGGCGCTCGCACTTCACCCCGGCGACAAGCTCAGCACGACCTACATCGAACGCTGTGAATACCTGAAAGCCCACCCGCCCGAGGGCCCGTGGGCCGGCGTGTGGGTGATGAAGTCGAAGTAATCTCCCGACGGCATGTCTGTCCTCGCCCGATGCATCGTCCTGAGTGTCGAGGCGCTGGTGCGGTTGTTGCTCGGGGTGTATTTCCGGCGCATCGAGATTTTCCACGGCGAGCGCGTGCCGGCCGGCCCCGTGCTGTTTGTCGCCAACCATCCCGGCTCGGTTACGGACGCGCTCATCGTCAGCACGTCGCTCCCGCGGCGCGCCCATTTTCTGGCGACCGCGCAGTTGTTCCGGCTCAAACCCCTCGCGTGGCTGCTGCGTCACTGCGGCATCATCCCCCTCAACCGACGCGAGGACGCTCCGGCGGCGATGCGTTCGGTGACCGACAGCTTTGGCGCCGCCTACCGCGTGCTGGACGGGGGTGGGGGTGTGGTGATTTTTCCCGAGGGCGTCACTTACGACGACGCGCGGCTGAAAGAGTTGAAATCAGGTGCGGCGCGGCTGGCCCTCGATTACGAGCAGCGCCGCGAGGGGCGGGGCGGCCTGCACATCGTGCCGCTGGGCCTGACCTACTCGGCGAAGGACCGGTTCCGCAGCACCGTGCTGGTGTTCTTCGGCGAACCGGTCGCCGTGGCCAATTTCCTGCCGCAATACACCGAGCGGCGCAAGGAGTGCATCACCGGCCTGACGGCCAAGATCGCGCGCCGGCTGCAGGCCCTGCTCGTGCACCAGCCGCAGATGGAGCGCGAGCACCTGGTGGCGGCGGTGAAGCGGCTTTACCTGGCGCGGCTGCGGCTGGGCAATATCGTCATCGACGGTCCGGTGGCGCCGCTGGCGGAAGAGGTCATCCTGTCCAAGGCCATCGTGGACGCGGTGGAATTTGCGCATCGGGAAATGCCCGACCATCTCGCCGCGTTTCAGGCCTACCTGCACCGCTACGAGCGGTTGCTCCAGCAACTGCACCTGCCGGAATCGGCGGTCGAGGAACTGGCCGCGCAGCGGAACTCCACGGCGCGGATAATCGGCCTCGCGGCGCTCGCCTTGCTCCTGTTCCCGGTGGCGGCGGTGGGCTGGCTGCATTGGTGGTGGCCGAAGCGTTTGGTGGAGAAAATTTCCGCCCGCTTCTACCATCAAGGCAAGCGCAAGGCCCAGACGGCGCATTCGCACATGTTGGCCGGTCTGGTCATCTACAGCGTGTTTTTCGCCGGATATGTTTCACTGGTGAATGCCTGGCTCGGTCTGCCGGGGGTGGTGTGGTATGCGCTCAGCCTCCCGGTCGCGGGGCTGATCGGACATTTTTATCTGCAGGAAGCCGGCCGGCTGGCCGCCGCCGGGCGGACAGCGGCGGTGCTGCTCCGCACGCCGCTGGCCCGGAAGCGCGTGCTGCGGATGCGCGCGCGGCTGATGCGGGACATCGAGACCGTGCGCAAGGTCTACCGCCGGACGCTCACCCCGGGCCATATTCCGGGCGCCACCGGCGATTGACCGCTCGCCGGGCGAAGCGCCTAGTGGTCGAGCTGCAGGGTCTTCACGGCGGCATCAAAGACCGGGTCATTCCCCGCTTTCTCCGCTTCGAGGGCCGTAAAGGTAACGATCAGCTTCTTCTCCCCGTTCGAAAAATAATATTGGGCCGTGTTTATCTGCAGCCCCTTGAATTCGGTCAGATAGACGATCTTTTCGCCACCTTCCCCCGAGTCGGTCACGAAATCCGTCCGGCTGATCAGCTTGGTGTTCGTCGCGCCGATCGTTTTGAAATTCTCCAGCAGGTAATCGATGCTGCCGGTGACATATTCCTTCGGGCCGGCCGCGTTCACGTCGTCCCGAAAGTTGAGGTTCGCCATGAACACCTTGGAGGCCGGACCAAAGGCCAGTTTGAATTTTTTGCCCTCCTTGGCTTCCAGCCGCCAGCCCGCAGGCGGCCGGATCGAGAAACCACCGGCCACCGCCACATAGCGATCGCCGGTCGCCTGGGCATGGCCCGCCAGGGCGAAAGCAAGTAACAGCAACGAGATCGTGATGGATTTCTTCATGAGGTCTCCTCTTTACGGTGGTTAGGATTGATCGATCGCCTGGATGGCGGCCAGGGCCTCGCGCAGGCCGAAGAGAAAGTCGCGCCCGAATGCCTGGTCATGGATCAGGCTGTCAATGATCGCTTGCCCGCCCGCAAGGGTCAGTCGCGCGCTCTCGCGGCTCAGGTTCGAGTTGCGGCCCGGCACAATATAGATGAAGCTCAATGAGGCATGGACGGCCTTGAGCAGGGCGGGGTTCGCGTTCAGGGCGGCGGCGTCCGGGCCGGCGAAGGGCTCGGGCGGGCGGCCGCCCATTCTCGTGTAGACGGCGTCGAGGGAGCGGCGCAGGCGGGCCGTGAATACCACCCGGGTGATCCGGCCGTCCGCGGCCGCGAACACCACGGTTTCAAGCGGCGGCGTGGAAGGGATCATGGCTCGATAAACCCGCGCCGTGACAACCTGAGACGTCCGCAGCACCATCGCCTGAAAATAGGCTTTCAGACCCGGCCAAGGCGGCGTGCCATCGGCGCAGGCCTGTCCCTCGATCGTCACCGCGCCGGCGACGCCGGCCTCGGCCATTTCCGCGGTCCACCATTGCCGGAGGCGCTCGAGGTCACCCGCCGGATCTCCGGTTGGGTAGAATTTCCGGGCATCGAGCCTCCCCTTTCTCCGCTTCGAATTGATCAGGACACCGACAATGCCCGCCGCCAAGACCACGACAACGAGGCCACCGAGATCGTCTGCGGTCATGCGATTGAAGAAACGAGGGGGAGCTTCCGGCCATGGGTGGGGCCAATTGCCGCCCCATCACCTTGCGCGGATTGATCATGTGCCCCGGCGGCCAGTCTCATGAAACCGAGGATGGAAAGTTCAGGGGAAGGCGCAAGCGTTTACGCCCCGGCACGGCGCGGTCCTGGCAATGCCGGAAGCGCCCCCGGCCACATCCCCGGCGCGGCGGGCGGTTAATTCTCCGGCACGACCGGCGCATCAATTTTTTTCGTAGGCGTGGATTATCGCCGCCAGGTCCGCATCCTTGGCCGGCAGGACCGCCTCGATCCCGATTTCCTTACTAATGTCCCGACCGTCGCCCTCGGTTAGAGTGGGTAGAATGGCCCGGAATTTTACCCGCTCCTCCGGGGACGCGGCCGGAAAGGCGGCCAACACCAGCGCCGGCAAGGCCGCGCTTTTCCACATCGGTCGGATTCCGGCGGCACCCTCTATGCGTGGCAGTTCGGCGAGGAGCGCATCATCGATCAACGCGCAATCGGCCTCATGGTTGACCAATTTCTTGATGGTCTGGACCGGCCGCTTGGTCGGGACCAGCGTGAAATCAGCCAAACGGGCGGCGCCGCCGAACACCACCCGGTCGATGAAGCGGTCGTCGGCCGCATAAAGCGTGGCCAGCGTCTTGCCCTTGCCGGCCTCCAGGGTGGGGGCGTCAGTGCTGACCAGGTGAAAGTATTGCCCCCCGCTCCGCATAAACTCCATGCTCCCCAGGACCTCCAGGCCGTATTCCTGCCGGAGGGCCAGAAAGGCGCTGAGGTTGAGGATGGCGTAGCGTGGTTGCGCTTCCTTGATGAACCCGGGCGCGGAGGATCGCGACGTGAAGAATTGAATCTTCGTCCCGCTCCAGCCCATCCGGACCGCCAGAAGTTCCCCGAATTTGTCGACATAGGGTTGGGCTTGGGTGGCCGAACCGATGCCGTATTCGCGCACAATGAGCAGGCCCACGGGTTGCTCCGCCTGCGCCGATCCGGGGAGAACCAGCGCGAGCAGGACACCCGCGAGAAGGGTCAGGCGCATGGGTTCTCGCGATCGCACATCACTTCTCCGCCTCAACCTCGACCGGCTTCTCGGCCGGCTCGGGTTCCTTGTCGAGCAGGCTGGGTGCGCCCGAGCGTTGCGCCAGCCATTCCATGACGCCGGCGAACAGGCCGGTGAACATCAGGTCGCCGAACAGGGTGTTGCGGAAAAAGAAAACGGTGGGCGGATATTCCGGGTGACCGACGGTCAGGGCCTGCCACCAGCCCGCGAGGGACTTCGCGTAGAAGGGGTCCGCGGCCCATGATTGGGTGTTCGTCACCAGATAGAACACGATGGCGCCGAGCAGCGAGCCGTTGAGCAGGTTCAGCCAGGATTTGCGCGAGGCTACGCACGCCCCGATGCCGAGGGCGACGGCGAAACAGGCGGTGCGCGCGATGACCCCGCTCACCGGCCAGTGGTAGCCGTATTCCCGGGCGTAGAACCAGTTGATGTAGAGATCGGACAGGCTCAGCGCGGCAAAGGGGATGAGCCACATCCAGCGGCTGCGGAAATACACGGCGCCGCAGAAACCGATCGCCATGACCGGGGAGAAATTCGACAGCGACAGGTCCACGGTCGGCAGCAGCCGGTAGAGCGTGGCCAGGACGATGAGAACGATCGCGGTGCGCATGAGGGAAAAAGAGACCAAGATGGACCGGGTGACAAGCGTGGCTTGTGTCCAACACACCCCGGCGCTTTGCGCCACCCCTCTTAATAGGGGATTTATATACAAAGCTACCCTAACCGAGGAAGCCATTGTTAACCTGCTTCTGAAATTCGGTCATGTCGAAAACGCCAATCAGTGAGCTGGTCTTGTTCACTTGGTCTTTCAGCCATTTGAGGGCGGCAGGCTTGTAGCCCTTGCCGTCTATCAGGATCACGGTGGGGATGCCGGTCTTGTAGATGTTGAAAAGCAGGAACGGGTATTTCTCGTCAACCGAGCCTGCGGACTGCTGCCACTTGCACTCGATGATTAGATCCTTGGGGAACTTGGAGCGGTTAATCACTAGGAAGTCGCATTTCCTCACCGTGTCGTAGATGGTCAGGCCAACCTGCAACTGCTTGAGGTATTGCTTCCCGCCAATGGCCTTCCGGTTCTCAAACGCCTGCGCCTTGTGGTTCCAGAACTCCGAATAGCCCTTGCTGGCCAAAGCCTGCGCTACCACCCGTTCCAACGCACTCCCGGTGCTGTTGGCCTTTGAACCACTACTTGCCGTAGTTTCGGATGATAAGCTCATTCTCTTTGCCACGCTGTGCTGCCTTGCAGGAGACAGACCGGGAGGCGGAAAGCACTTCGATATGAAATTTGGAGTAGAGGCCGCGAATGTAAGGCGTGTCCGAGTTGGACAGCATGAAGTAGGCTTTGGCAGAGTGGATTTCGGCGCAAAGTTCGGCGAGCTTTTTGTGCTGCTCGTCGTCAAAGCCGCCCCCGTTGTAGCCGTCGTAGGTCTTATGGTAGGGCGGATCCATGTAGTAGAAGTCCTCACGGGCAACCTCTAGTTGAGTGAATGGCTGCTGAGTGATGGTCACGCCCTGCAACACCTTGGAATCGTTGCGAAGCACGTCCTCCTCAAAAAGCACCGGGTTGGTGTAGCTTCCCATCGGCACGTTGAACTTGCCCGCCTTGTTCACGCGATACAGGCCATTGAAGCAGGTTTTGTTCAAGTAGATGAACAGCGCGGCAATCTTCATCGGGTCTTTCTCGGTGTAGATTTTGTCCCGCGCTGCTGTGAAGTAAGCCTTGTCGTGCAACCGCTGGTGCATCTTGAGCAGTGAAATCAGTTTTTCCACGTCGTCTCGCACGGCCTGATAGGTCAGCACCAACGTGAAATTAACGTCGTAGAGCGCCGCCTTGGTGGGCTGCACGTTGAAGAAAAGCGCCCCGCCGCCCACGAACGGCTCGTGGTAGGTGCCGTATTTCTCGGGCAGCCGGGCCACCAGTTCCGACAGGATCGACCGCTTGCCCCCAACCCACTTCAAGAAGGGGCGCGTGCCGTAGCTCTCAACCTCGGGCTTCTGCTCGTCGGCGATTGAGCCGAGAACCTGACTAAAGGTGGCCTGTAGTGGTTCGTGGAGTTTAGAGGGGCGGCTCATGCGGCTTGGTGGGTCAATTTTTTGTAGGGCAGCTTCGTGCTTTGCGACACTTTTTCGACTACATCGGCGAACACCGCTTGCAATCCCTCGCCCCGGCGGTTAAAACGGTAGGCGAACTCGTTGACGTAGGCTTGCAGGTGCTTCGGGCTCATCTGGTGATAGATGCCGTGGTAGCCGCGCTTGAAGATGGCCCAAAAGCTCTCGATTGAGTTGGTGTGGGCATCGCCCCGGACATACTCGCCCTGACCGTGCCTGATGACCTCGTGCGGGTAATAGCGGCCAATGTGGGTATAGGCTCCGGCCTCATCGGTGTAGAGCGTCGAGCCAATCTTTGCGTGCGTCACAATCTGCTGCTCCAAGCTGCGGATTGTCACGTCATCGGTGACGTTGGCGCGGACCTCACCGTTGCGCTGCAACAGGCCAACCACGGCGGTCTTGTTCACGGCCCCGGTGCCCTTGATTTTCTCGCGGCGCTGCTTCGCGTGCATGTTCCTTGCCTTCCCGCCGATGAACGTCTCATCCACTTCAACGGTGCCGAAAAGCTGGCCCTTGTTCTGCTTGAGGGTGGAGCGGATGCGGTGGTCCATGAACCACGCCGTTTTCTGCGTGACGCCAACGTGCTTGGCCAGTTGCACGGATGAAATGCCCTTGCTGCTGGTCGTGAGCAGATAGATTGCGATGAACCACTTTTGCAGGGACAGCTTGCTCTCGCCAAACACTGTGTTGGTTTTGATGGTGAAGTCCTGCTTGCACTTGCCGCAGCGGTAACGCTTCCCGCCGCTGAAGGTGTAGATGGTCTTGTGGCCACAGTGGGCGCAATACTCGCCGTTGCGAAAGCGGATGCCAGCGAAGTGCTGCTTGCAGGTTTCCTCGTCTTTGAAGTGTCCGATAAATTCGGCGAGGCTCTTAAATTGAAAGGCGGTTTTCATTGGTATAACCCGAATAAACAGGATCATCTTAGGGTTGTCAAGTGCTGGAATGAAATACCGTCGCTTTTGGAAATACCCTCTGAAATTCTACCCCCATGTCCGCAGAGCAATGCCCCCAAGGTAAAACCGCCCCGGCAGAGGTAATTGCCGATTTGCCCACCTCTCAGGCTGGAATTGAGCGCCATAAATGCGTCGTCTGTGCCTATGTCTCTGGCCGCGATTGGGGGCGGACCCATGCCGTGTATCCGACCGGCTACGTCATCAGTTGCGACCACCGGGCGCGGGCTCCTGCCGATGTCGTTGCAGACCTGCCAGAGGCTCAGGCCGGGCTCGGTCGGCACAAGTGCGCCATCTGCGCCTATCAACAGGGGTTCCAAGCTGGGCGTGCTACCGCCGCAGTTTAAGGGTAACTTCGTATATAATTCCCCTTAATAGAGGGGACCCAAACTAGGGCTGGCGGAAATCCCCTCTGGAGAGGGGTGCCCGAAGGGCGGGGTGTGTCAGGTGTTTTCCGCCTCGCGCCCCATCAGCCAGAGCAGGTCGGAGAGCCGGTTGAGATATTGCAAGAGCACTGGCCGCACGCTGCGGCCTTGCTTGGGCAAGGTGAGCAGCTGCCGCTCGGCGCGGCGGGCCGCGGTGCGGGCGAGGTCGAGGGCGGCGGCGTGCAGGTTGGCTCCCGGTGTGGCCCAACCATCGAACTTCGGCGAGCGGGCCTCGATGGCCGTTACCGCGGCGTCGAGCCGGGCGAGGGCAGCCTCGTCGATCTTGGCGAACTTTGATTCGTCGTAGCGGGCCGCGTTCACCTCGGCGCAGGCGACTTCCCCCATGAGGGCGACGAGTTCCTGCTGGAGGCGCGCCAGCTCGGCGGGGTCGGCACCCGCGGGCCGGGTGGCCTTGGCGAAGCCGAGCGCGGCGTTCAATTCGTCGAGCGCGCCAACCGCCGCGATCTGCGGGTGATCCTTGGGCACCCGCTGGCCGTAGAGGAGTGAGGTGGTGCCGTCGTCCCCGGTGCGGGTGGCGATGGAGCGGGGTGTCATGAGGAGAAAGTGAGAGTGAGGGTGAGAGGGTGGGGAGCTGATGGAGGGTGATTGAATTGGTGGTTTTGGCCACTCTCACTTTCACTCGCCCCCTTCACTTCTTCGCCGTCTCGCGGGTTTGTTTCTTGAGCGCCTTCAGCTCGGGCTCGAGGGCGGCCAGCACGGCTTTTTCCATCCGGTCGATATAGAGGATGCCGTTCAGGTGGTCGACTTCATGTTGCACGCACCGCGCCAGCAGGCCGTTGCAGCGCAGCATATGGGGGTGGCCGGCAGCGTCATGGAATTTCACCGTGATCTCGTCCGGCCGCACCACATCGCCGCGGATCTCGGGGAACGACAGGCAGCCTTCCTCATAGACCGTCGTCGGTTCGGGCACGGCCGTGATCTGCGGGTTGACGATCACCAGGGGCATGAACAATTCCAGCGGCGGCCGGGTGCCGTCGTATTCCCAGGCAAATTTCGCCTCGACGGGGCGGAGGTCGATGACGCAGAGCTGGATCGCCTGCCCGACCTGCTGGGCCGCCAACCCGATGCCTTCCGCCGCGTGCATGGCTTCGATCATGGCGCCCGCCAGTTGGGCGAGCGCGGCGTTGAACGCAGTCACCTTTGCGCCTTTTTTGCGCAGGATGGGCTCGTTGAAGTGAACTATTTTCGGCGGCATCGGTCTGGAGGTAATCTGCCCACCTTATTTTCCCTGGCAAGGTGTCGCAAATAAATTTGTTTCCGCCTGCTAAGCTGTTATGGCTCAACCCATGTCTTCACCCGACCACGCCGCCTCCCGCGCGGCCTTGTGGCAGCTTTGGCTCGGGCTCGGCGTGGGCTTGCTGGTCTTGGCTTGGCTGCTGCCGGTCAATGTGAAGTCGCTCAACCCCGCGTTGCTGCGCCAAGCCGGTCGCGATACGCAGAGTGTGGCTGGTTTCGGCCGCGAACTGCTGGAACTCGATAAACCCGGTCCGGCGGCCCTTGTCTTGGAGACCGCCCGCAAGGTGGGCGATCCGGGTGCGGCCGCCCTGGGGGTGGTTTTTGATGGTTTCGCCAAGAAACACCGGGAAATGATTCCCTGGGGTGGCTGGGATATCGCGCTTGAGCCGCTGCTGGGCAGCCGCAGCCCCGCCGCGTCCGCCGATTCGCAAGCCGTGCTAAGCTTCATGGCCTCCCAGCAGGCGCGCGAAAATCTCCGACGCTACCTTGGCGTCTCGCGCCTGTCCGGGGTGCAGACCCTCCTTCAGACCGCCGAGCTCGGCACCACCCAGCGTTTCGTGCCGGCTAATCGTCCCGGCGGCCAGCCGCTCGACGCCGTCATCTTGCTGACCGCCTACCTCTGGCAGACGGAACACCTTTCCTCCGGCCTGCAGCGCGAGGTGCGCGCGCGCGCCGAGGTCGCGGTGCAATCCGGCCAGATGGGCGAGCTGGAGGATTTTTATCTTGATATCCTGACGCTCGGCCGGCGGCTGAACTGGGTGCAGCTGTCGGAACTGCTGCGCACCACCGGCAGCCTCGGCACAGTCGGGCAATTCGCCCACCTCGCGCGCGTCGCGCCCGAACACCTGCCCGTCATCTACACCGCCGCGCTCATGACCAAGTCGGCTGACCGCGTGGCGCAATACCTCATCGCTTTCGGCCAACCCGGCGCCGAGCACCTGCAACTGGCGCTCTCCCACGGGCAGGGCGCCGTCGAGCAACTCGTCCAGCGGCAGGCCCCCGTCACGCGCGGCGCGGGCCCGGAGTTCGAGCTGGGCGCGGGCTTCACCCTGCGGCACCCGGAGATCGCGCTCGTGACCAAGTATGCTGCTTTCCTCGCCGGCATCTTCCTCTTGCTGCGCGCGGTGGACAACCGGCTTTTCTTCTCGGTCGAGTCGGCTCTGCGCGGCGCCTTCCCTCGCATGGGGAGCGGCGTGATCGCCGCCCTGCTGACCTTCCTCTTCTTCGTTTTTTCCGAGCCCTTCCTGCTCAACGCCGCCCCCGTTTCCGACTACAAAATCAAACTCACCATCCCGATCATCGGCGCCCTCGTGGCGCCGGCCACTGCCGCTTCAACCCCACCCGCCACCATGGACATCACCACCATTCTCTCCATCACCGTCTTCGCCGCCATCCAGGTGGGCATGTATATCATCTGCCTGCTGAAGATTTCCGAGATTGCCCGCCAGTCGCTCCCCGCGGCCACCAAGCTCCGGCTCATGGAAAACGAGGAGAATCTATTCGATGGCGGCCTCTACATCGGCATCGCGGGCACCGCCACCGCCCTCGTGCTGCAGGTGCTCCACCTCATCGACGCCAACCTGCTCGCCGCTTACTCCTCCAACCTCTTCGGCATCGTCTGCGTGGCGCTGGTCAAGATCCGTCACGTGCGGCCCTACAAGCGCCAGCTCATCCTCGAGGTCCAGTCCGCCGCCAAGGCTTAACGGGATCCTGCCATGAACAAGACCCTGCTCCTGATAATGTGCGACTTCATGTTGCTGAACCTCCTGGCGCTCACCCGCTGGGAGAAAGCGGAGCCGTCGCACACCCAGCTGGAGACCGCCGCGCCGCGGTCCGCCGCCAACGCGCCTTCGATCAACGCCGACATGGTCGAGCTGATGCGTATTTCCCTCGAGGATGAGAAGAACTCCCGCGAGTCGCTCACCGCCCAGCTCGCCTCCACCGCGGGCACGCTGGCCGAGCGCGAGAAAAACCTTGCCGCCACCCAGCAGCAGAAAGGTCAGCTCGAGCGCACCCTGTCCGCCACGCAGACCAGCGTGAAGGAATTGGAGCAGCGTTATACCGCCACCTCCCAGGAGGCCGCGATGTCCAAGGAACAGTTGGCCAAACTCCAGCGTGAACTGGAGGAGAAGAAGGCCGAGGCCGAGCGCCAGCGGGTCGAACTCGCCCGCGCCGAGCGGGCGAATGCCGAGGCCCGCCTGCGCATTGAAAACCTCAATGTCGCCGTCAAGGTCGCCGAGCAGGAGAAGCAACTCATCGCGCAGAACCTCACCGAGGCCAAGCAGCAGGTCGAGGTCGAGCGTGCCGAGCGCGTCAAGGTGCAGGAGCAGACCACCCAGCTCGCACAGGGCGTCGGCCAGCTGGCCGAGAAATCCGGCGAGCTCAGCGCGGAGATCCGCACCAACCGCCCGGTGAACCCCAACCTCATCTTCAGTGAATTCCAGGTCAACCGCGTCGCGACGAAGCTCACCGCGCGCAAGCCCGGCCTCTTCAGCCCGACCGTGAAGGACAAGGAAACCCAGACCGTGCTCGTAAGCGACGGCCGCCGCACCTACGCCCTGATGCACCTGAGCGATACGCCATTCACGCTGGCGGAGACCCCGGCCGATTACGACCGGGTGACCGGCACGCTGACCCACGGCTCGTTCAACGCCCCGGTGGGCGAACTGCACTTTCTCCGGCTCGACCCGCGCATCATCGTGGTGCCGGTGGACGACTCGCTCGCCGCGCTGATGGGCGCCAAGATCTACTCACTCGCCAAGGAACCGTTCAAGTTTCCCGAGGCCGTGCTGGTGCGCGCCGACGACGGTCGCTACGGCGAGACGCCGTTCCGCATCGATCCCACGAGCGCCAGCTACGTGCGGCTCGACAACCGGATCGTCACCCGGCTGTTCGGAGAAATCTCCGCCAAGCGCGGCGACCTGGTCTTCAGCAAGACCGGCGAGCTCATCGGCATGATGGTCAACAGCGAGTATTGCGCTGTGCTCGGTGACTTCACCGCCGCCGACACGCTGAAGACCGGGGACAACCCCGAGCCTAAGACCAGCGGCATCATCTCCCACTTCCAGTCCCGCTGGTCGCGCCTGCCCCAGAAATTGCAGTAGTATTCTGTGTCATCGCGAGGCCCGCAGGGGCCGTGGCGATCCATCTGGATTGCTTCGTCGCCCGCTGTTAAGCGGGCTTCTCGCAATGACGGGTTTCAGCTCACGCCGTTGTTTACAGCGCGGCTGATTCCCACCAATTAGGGGCGTGCTTCCTCCACTCCTCGACTCGCTCGCACTGAACGACCCGCTGAGCTACCTCGCGGTCTTCCTCGGGGTGTCGCTCCTGATGGTGTGGCGGTTGGAGGCGATGCTCGACCACGGGCTCGAGGGCACGGCGCTCGGCACGCTGCTCATGCCGTATTGCTCGGGCCTCGGGAACCTCATCTTCGTCGGCATCATGATTGCGCGGAACGGCGCGCCGGGCGAGGTGTTGACCAATTGCCTCGTCAACAACGTCACCAATCTCACGCTGCTCCTCGGGGTGCCGGCGCTGTGCTGGGGGCTCGTCGTGTTGCCCGGCAAGGCCGCGGCCACGGGCGGCAAAGGCAAGAAACCTGCCAGGGCCACCGGCGGCGATAACATCGAGGGCCGGCTCAACCGCCTGTCGCTGCTGCTCACGCTCGTCGCGGTGCTGTTCTTCACCGGCACGGTCTGGGCGCTCGGGCGCGACGGGAAACTGGACCACACCGACGGCATGGTGCTCATCGGACTCTTCCTCTTCTGGCAATGTTTCCAGGTGTTTGACGTGATGAAGCACAATCTCCGCCAGAAGGTCTCCTTTGGCTTCATGTTCTATGTGGACGCGCTCGTGGTGCTGGCGTGCGCCTACTTCATGTATGAGACCATCGACTGGCTCGTGACGTGGCTGTCGACGCAGAAGGGCGGTTTTGTCAGCGCGGCGCACCTCGGCTGGCTGACGGGCTGGCTGATGGTGCTGCCCAACGCCGTGCTCGCGCTCTACTGGGGCTGGAAACGCCGGGCAGATGTCGTCTACACCTCGCAGGTTGGCGACGGGCACATCTGCATTCCGCTTTGCCTCGGGCTTTTTGCCTTGGTGAAGCCCGTGCCCCTGGCGGGGTTCACGACGACGGCGCTCGGGCTGCTCGTCGGCGCGGCGCTGCTGCACGGGGTCATGCTGCTGGCCACCGGCGGGCTGCCCCGCTGGGCGGGCGGCCTGCTGGTCGCGGCTTACGGAGGGTTTGTCTACGCCGGTTTGCTTGCCTAGCAAACAGGTTTCAGCAATCAGCGATCAGCTGAAACAATCAGTCGGCAATATCTGGTTGAAAGCTAAGTGCTGACCGCTGAAGGTTCAGCTCACTCCAGCGGATCGGAACGGAACTTCGTGCTCAGCTCAACAAAGGGCTTCTGCGCTTCGAGCCACAGCCGGTCCTTCCGGATCTCGTCCATCGACTTGGTCGTGTGGTTGCAGAAGAGGTAGCTGGCGGGGCCGAGGCGGATACAGGCGTCGAAATGGGTGCCGTCGGCGCCGTGGACAAACTCAAAGTCACCGACCGCCATCTTGCGGGCCTCCATCTCGGCCTGCAGCGGGGCGATGTCGTTCTTGAAACGGGCCTGGTAGGTGTCGGCGCGGGGGCCGTTGTAGGCGAGCACGGCGCCCGACTCGCTGGCGAGCTTGACCAGCACCCACTCGTCGAAGACGGGCTGGTTGTAGGCGGCTTTCATGCGGCCAAGGGCCTGGATGACGGTGGTGCGGGCGGTGTCGAGGTTCATGGTCGGTTGCCAGAGTTTTTGGCCATCGCGCAGGCCGAGGCCAGCAGATTCTGGCCGCGCGGCGACAATTTACCGGGGACTCACGAACAGGAAAAAACCAAGACAGTTTCTTACAGGAGGCCGCGGAGGAAAGACAGGAGGCTGATCCGAAGCTCTGCGCCCTCTGCTTTCTCCTGTGAAAAAATCCCTCGTCAGCCCTTGGGCTCGAAGCGGCTTTGGGCGCGGTTCTTCTTCACCGTGCTCGCCGGGGCGACTACGCCGTTCATGGCGATGTAGACGCCCGGCGCCAGCGACTGCAGCGCGCCGACGGCGCAGCCGAGGTTGAAGACGGCGTCGCTGTTGCGGAAGCGGGCGGGCTGCATCGAGCCGGTGAAGACAATGACCTTGTCCTTCAGGCCCTCGAGCTGGGCGGCCGTGGCCGTCATGGTGTCGGTGCCGTGGGTGATGAGGATGAGGTTCTCCGGCGAGGCCTCGGCGCGGGTGCGGATGAGGGCGCGGTCCTCGTCGGTCATGGCGAGGCTGTCCTTCTGGAGGACGGACTCGACGACGAAGTCGAAGGTGACGTTGGACTCGCGGAAGACGGGGCCGACCTGGGGCTCGCCGATCTCGTAGGTGCTGGCGGCATCGAAGTAGACCTTGTCGATGGTGCCGCCGGTGGCGATGACACGGATGCGCATGACCGGATGTTTGGCCGGGCTCCGGCGGAAGTTCAACCCGGATTAACGGTGGAGGGTTAACCAGGGAGGCACACCGCTGCCCGCTGCGGCGGTCCCGGAGCTTTGTCCTGAGAACTCCGTCTGCCGGCGGATTCTCAGGCAAGCGAAGAAACGTCAAGACGTCGGGTTTTTGACCAGGGATTGCCCGACCATGAGTCGCCTTTAATGCCGTCTCACTCGCTTCAAGGGGAGCTGCTGTTTGAAATGCACGATGGTCACCACTTGCAGTTCGGTGGCGGTGAACGCATAGATGATCCGGTAAGGGGATTCATGGACTTCCTTCAGCGGGGCCTCGGGAAATTCATGCACGGCGTGTCCTTGGGCGGGAGACAGCGCGGCGCGCTCGACCCGCTCGATGATCCGCAAAGCCATGCGGGCGGCGTAGAACGGCGAATCCTGGGCAATGAATTTCCGGATGGCGCGCAGGGCGCGCCGGGATTCCGCCGACCAGACAATTTTCACGACAGCGCGAACTCCCGGCGGATGGAGTCGTGCGGGTGCACGCGTCCCGCCCGGAGATCGGCCAGACCCGCCTCGATTTTTTGGCGGATGTAGATGCGATACATGAGGTCGTCCCAGGACGACGAGGCCGGCAGGCTGCGCACGAGCTTGAGGGCGTCGGACTTCACGGTGCGGCGCTTGGCAATGGCGATGGGCATGTCGGCAAATTGCCAGCCGGGGCGGTGATTGCAAGCGAGTCTTCAGCGGAGGGAGGGCGGGGTGGGACCGGCCTCGAAGTAGACCTTGTCGATGGTGCCGCCGGTGGCGATGACACGGATGCGCATGACCGGATGTTTGGCCGGGTGACGAGGGAAATTCAACCCGGATTAACGGCGCGGATTAACCACGGAGACACAGAAGCACGAAAAGGGATCGGCAACGGACGCCCGAAGGCTCTCAGCAGGACTCTTATCTTAGCCGAACGTTTCAGGTCAGACACGGAGGGCAGCGGAGCTGCCCGGAGTTGTCTGTGCCGACTGGTTGGGCTTTTTCATTTCTGCCGGCCGGGGTTACTCATCGAACTTTCAAGGTCAAAGCCAGGAACCTCAAATCCCAAATTCTCGGCATTCCAAACGCCACCTTCACGAACCCACCAGACTACATTAAACGTTTCGTGGCCATTGATGTGAAAGCGAACAATAAAACGCCTCTTCTCAGGTTCGCTAGGGGACACATAGGCGCTGTTCCTGAGAATTTCGTAGCCTGAAAAAGTGTAGCGTAAGGCACGCCCCACCTTGGTGAAAATGTCGCGACTCACAACGCTCCGAAAATCAGCGGTCCGTATGTCATACACAGTATTCCAATCACCGTCGCGGATGGCCTCGTATAGCTTTATTATTCTTTCTTGGGCCGCCTTTTCTCCAGGCTGAATCGCGGAAAGCTCTTCGAGAATACTAAGGTCGGCATGCCAGCTCGCTTGCGCCGATCTTGTCGATCGTCCGCAGCCGGCTAAGATGCATCCGACGAGAAGTGCGATGAGATATTTCATCTTCTGCCCAACAGTATATTCACCTCAACTGAGTTGAGCTTTGCCGGATTGGTGCCACGAGCGGATCTGAGCAGCTAAAGCCTTGGAAATCAAACCCTCCGTTCTGCGGGTTGAGCTTTTGCCGGTTGATTTTTACCCCTGTAAAGCTCAACTCGTTTCACAAACGTGAGCCAGCCCAACATCCTCTGGATCGTCACCACCCATCAGCCGTCGCCGGGCCTATGGCTGATTGACGGGTGTGAGGCAGTCTGTCCGGCAATCTACTAACATGCCGCGCCCGAATATTCTCTGGGTTGTGACGACGCTGTGGCGGGGGCAGGCGACGGGGTATGCCGGCGACACCAATGCGCGGACACCATGGCTGGACGGACTATTTCAGGGCGGTCAAGAACTCGTCGACAGAAACACCGGCCTGCTTGAGCACGCCCTTGAGCGTCCAGGGATTGATCTCCCGGTGCATCGGCACCACACAGCCGCGGTCGCCGCGGCGCATGATCACATGGCTGCCTTTCTGGCGGATTAAAACAAAGCCCAGTTGCTCCAGCGCCTTGACCGCCCGGCGGCCGGAGACTCCCGGCAGATTAGGCATGGGCCGCAACCTCGAAAGTCGTCATCACTGCCCGGCCAGCGGATTTCGCTTTGCCGGGGAACTCAGACAGGTAGAGTGCGGTTGCTTCCTTGAGATTGCGCAACGCCTCCTGGTGGGTGCGGCCCTGGGTGGTCGTGCCGGTCTCCGGATTGTAGGCAACCAGCCACTTGGAGCGGGGCGCCGGATAGATGACTGCGGTCAGGGTGCGCATGGGAGGCACTATGCGGGAGGATCGGCTCGTGTCAATTGGCGGGCTCGTGGTCCGTTTTTGTGGCTCTTTGTGCTTTTTTGTGGCCAAGTCATTTCATGCCATCTCAGCCGAACATCCTTTGGATTGTTACCACCCAGTGGAGAGCCATGGCCACGGGCTACGCGGGGGATGCCAATGCACGGACGCCGTGGCTCGACGGGTTGGCGAGCGAGGCGGTCAACTACACGCAGGCCGTCACACCGCATCCAATGGGGCCGCAGGCGCGGGCGGCGTTGCTGACCGGCAAATTGTGTCCGGAGAATGGCGTGAGCGGTTACTGGGACGCGCTGCCGATATACGACCAAACAAAAAACCCGTCCGGGGGCCGGGTTCCACCTCAAGGCAGGACCGTCGCGCATGCGCTGAAGGACCGGGGCTATGCGACGGCGTGGTTTGGCAAGTGGCACCTGGCGGAGCGCGACCGCGCGGCGCCGTTTGTCGGCGAGACGCATGCGAAGCAGATCGTACCGCCGGAACGGCGCGGCGGCTTCGAGCTGTGGGAGGGATTCGAGAGCGGGTTTTTGCTCAACGATCCGTGGCTGCATGGCACGCGGATCGAATCGCCGCGCAGGTTTAAGGGATATCAGGCGGATGTATTGGTGCAGCGCGCGGCGGAGTGGATGTCGCGTGCAAGCACGCTCCCACAGTTTTGTGTCGTCAGTTTGGAGTCGCCGCATCCACCGTATCATGCGGTCGCTCCGCATGTCGCGGAGGTGAAGCCAGGCGAGTTGAAGTTGCGGGCGAATGTGCCAACCGGTGGCGACGTCGAGCAACAGGCGCGGGAAGAGCTGGCGGGTTATTACGCCCACATCGAGGCGACGGACCGGGCCATCGGGAAACTGCTGAGCGAGGTGGAGCTGGCCGAGACCATCGTCGTTTTCACCTCGGTGCACGGGGATATGCATGGGAGCCACGGGCTGTTCCGGAAAGGTTGGGCATATGAAGAGAGCATACGGGTTCCGTTGCTGATCCGCTATCCCAGTGGGAAAGCTCCAAGCTCCAACATCCAGGCTCCAAAAAAAGATTCAAGTCCCGTCAGTTTGGTGGACTTGCCGCACCTGGCGGTGGCATGGGCGGAGGGGAAGGAGTGGCACTGCAAGAGGGACAGCGCGCTCATCTCGATGCCCAGCGCGACGGAGATCGCGCTGCAGTGTCCGGTGGCGTGGCGGGGGTTCCGCACGACCAAGCACAAACTCGTGCTCAAACAAGAACCGGGCCCTTCGACCGGTTCGACAAGCTCACCGCAGGCGGGCTCAGGGCAGACCGAAACGGTCTGGATGTATTTCGATCTGGAACGCGATCCGCTGGAAATGAAAAACCTCGCCGGGGATCCGGCGAGGCGAGTGGAGATCGAAGAATTCAGGCGCCTGATGTAGGAATGTTTTACAGGAGGTAGCAGAGGAAGCAGAGGGAAATAACCCCAGCTAACTCTCTGCGCTCTCAGCGGTCTCCTGTGAAAACAAATCGGTCTGATTATTTGTAGCGCTGGCCGTGCTTGATGACGAGGTCCACGCGTTGGAGGAGGTTGATGTAGCGGAGGACGTCGCCCTTGACCGCGATGATGTCGGCGAATTTGCCGGCCGAGATCGTGCCGTAGTCGGCGTCGGCCTTCATCGAGACGGCGGGCCAGTAGGTGGCGGCGCGGATGGCGGTCATTGGGTCGACGCCGAGCTTGTTGACCCAGATGTCGAGCTCGCGCCAGGTGGACTGGTTGTGGAACTTCATCGGGATGCCGGAGTCGGTGCCGATGAGGAGGACGAGGCCGGCCTGCTGCAACTGAGCGAACTTGGCGGCGGAGGTTTTGGCGCGCAGCGGCGTGATCTGGTAGTAGGCGAGCCAGCCGGGGTTTTTCAGCGACGACTTGATGTCGGCGACAATGTCGGCCGGGACGTCGAGCTGCCAGCCCGTGTCCTCGATGTGCATCGGGTTGGCGACGTTGTATTCGTAATTGAAGAAACCCTCGATGGTGGGGCACCAAAACATCGGCCCGAGCGACATCTTGGCCGTGCGCTCCTTGAGCGCGGCAATGACATCGGCGGGATACTCGGGGGCGGTGGCGAGGCCGGTGTGCTCGAAACGGTCCACGCCATACTTAAGGCCGAGGCGGATCTCGTCGGGCCGGTGGGCGTGGGCGATGACGGGGAGCTTGCGGGCATGGGCCTCGGAGACGACGGCCTCGATCTCCTCGCCGGTCATCTGGTCCTGGTCGATGAGCTTGATGACGTTGACGCCGGCGTCGGCGAGCTGCTTCACCTTGGCGCGGGCATCGGCGGCGCCCTTGACGCCCCAGCGGAAATCCTCGGTGCCGGGGTAAGCCTCGTGCTGGATGAACGGGCCGGAGACGTAGAGCGTGGGCCCGGGAATCTCGCCCTTGGCGATACGGGTGCGGACATTGATGCTGGCGGCGAGAGGCGCGCCGAGGTCGATGGCGCTGGTCACGCCGGCAGTGAGGAGCTGGTGCGCGGCGGCGGGCATGATCTCCATTTCGAAGCGGGCCGGGTAGGTCTTGTCCCAGTGCGTGTAGTCAGAGTGACCGAGCAGCATGGTGTGGGCGTGGCACTCCCACAGGCCGGGGAGGAGGGACAGGCCGCGGCAGTCGATGACCTCGGCGCCGGCGGGCACGGGCAGCGTGCCGGCGGTGCCGACGGCCTTGATGCGTTCGCCGTCGATGAGGATGACGCTGTTATTGACCGGGGCGCCGCCCCAGCCGTCGATCAGGCGGCCACCGACGAGCGCGGTGACCTTGGCGGTTGCGGAGGCGACACAGAGGACAGAGAGCAGAAGCGGGAGAACAGTCAGGCGAAGACGGGTGAGATGCATATCGCCAGCGTGTGCGATCCGCCTTGCGGTGAAAACCAAAAAAGCGCACCCCGCAGACCCGGATGGACGTGGGACGCGTTCCGCGCCTGGCTGATGTCAACTAATGGTTGACATCAGCGCCCGGGCACCGGCTTGAATAGACCGAGGCGTCACGCCGGCGCGAGGGATGGGTCAAGCGCTGGGCGGGCCGAAATGGCGGGAGATGACGGCTTGAATCTCGTCGATCTTGACCGGTTTGGAGAGGTAATCGTTCATGCCGGCGTCGATGCAGCGCTCCCGATCGCCTTGCATGGCGTTGGCGGTGAGGGCGACAATGAGGGGTTGGCGCTCGGACGAGATGATGGAGCGGATCTGGCGCGTGGCGTCCAGACCGTCCATTTCGGGCATCTGCACGTCCATGAAGACCAGGTGATAATTCCGCTCCCGGAGGGCATGCACCGCTTCCAGCCCGTTGCCCACCGCGTCGGCGCGATACCCCATGAGATCGAGGTAGCGCAGCAAGACCTTTTGGTTCACCGGATTGTCCTCGGCGAGAAGGATGTCGAGGGGGAGGGTATCGGCGAGGCGGACGGCAACGCCGGTTTTGATTGTGGCGGGTTCCTGCGATCCCGGACTGCTGATGATGCGCCGCAGAATATCGTGGAGCGGGTAGGGCTTGATGGGTTTCGACAGGCGGTAGACGAGGGGGTCGTTGCTGTCCGGCCGGCGATTGTTGGCCGAGGCCGGCACAAGCAGGACGATCGGAAGACGGGGATAGCGCGAACGCAAGTCGGAGACGAGTTCCAGGCCGGACTGGACGGACAATTCCTGATCGATGATGGCGGCGGAGAGCGGAGTTTTCGCGGCCTGCGCGAGGGCACTGGCGGCATCGGCGGCGAGCAGCGGCTGGATTTTCCAACCGGCCAAATAATTGGCCAGCGCGGTGCGGTTGACGGGAAGGTCGTCCACGGCGAGCACTACGCAGCCGGCGGGGAGAGCAGTGAAGAGCGGGGGCGTGGAGCCATCGGTGAGATCCACCACGTTGGTCTGAATGCAGAAATGAAAGCGCGAGCCCTGGTCCGGCGTGCTGGTCACGTCGATGCTGCCACCCATGAGCTGGGTGAGGCGGTCGCAGATGGCGAGGCCGAGGCCGGTGCCGCCGTATTTGCGCGTGGTGGAGGCGTCCACCTGGCTGAACGGCTTGAAGAGCAGATCCATCCGGTCGGCCGGGATGCCGATGCCCGAGTCGGTGACATAGAAATCCAGCAGGATCTTCTCGTCGGCGGGGCGCCCGACGGTGGCGGGGTCGACGGTGACCTCGAGGGTGACGAAGCCGCGCGGGGTGAACTTCACGGCGTTGTTCATCAGGTTTACGAGGACCTGACGCAGCCGGTTGATGTCGCCCAGCACACAGGCGGGCACCAAGGGATCGATCACGTAGGCCAGCTCCACGCCCTTTGCGGTGGCCGGAACGGTGAACAGGTCGATCGCTTCTTCGATGCACTGTGCGATCTCGAAGGGCTGGCTTTCCAGAGCCATCTTGCCGGACTCGATCTTGGAGAAATCGAGAATCTCATTGATGATGGTGAGCAAGGAGTCGCCGCTGGTGCGGATGGTGCTGACGTAATCGCGCTGCTCGGCGTTGAGCTCGGTCTCCAGCAGGAGGCTGGTCATGCCGATGACGCCATTCATCGGGGTGCGGATCTCATGCGACATCGTGGCGAGGAAGTCGGACTTGGCGCGGGAGACGGCATCGGCCTCGGCCTTGGCCCGGCGGAGCTGCTGCTCGATCTCGACGCGCGCGGTGATGTCGGTCTCGATGGCGATGAAGTTCTCGACGTAGCCATCGTCATTCAGGACGGGTTGGACGTCGAGGTGGACGTGGAAGCGGCGATCTTCGGTGGCGAGCTGGATGGCGTCGGTGGTGATGGGCTCACGCGTGGCGAGGGCGGCGATGATGCGGTCGACCGCCCCCGGGTCGGATTCCGGGCTCGCCAGCAAGCCGATCAAGGGGTCGCCGTGGACCTCGGCGAGTTTGCGACCCGTCAGGCGGGTGTAACTGGTGTTGGCCCACTCGATGTTGCCGAAGGAGTCGGTGATGATGACGGCGTTGTCGGTCTTGCTGGCGACGAGGGAGAGCTTGCGGCTCTCGGCCTGGCTGATCCGGAGGGCCTCGTCAGTGCGTTTGCGGGCGTTGATGTTCTGGACGGTGCCGAGCACGCGGAGGGGTGCCTTCGTGGGGGAGAAGGAAGTGCATTTGGCGCGGAGCGCGATCCAGAGCGGTTCGCCGGACTCATGCACCACGCAGTGCTCGATCTCGATGAAAGGAGTCTCGCCGCGGAAGTGGGCTTCGATGACCGCGCGAACCGCCGGCTGGTCCTCCCCGTGGAGGAGATTGAGCCAGCCTTGTCCGGTGGACGGCATCTCGGCGGAATTGTAGCCGATGAGCTTCCAGATGCTGGGGGTGCAATACACCTCATCGGTCTCGACATTCCACTCGTAAACGCCGGCCTGGGTCGAGTCGAAGGCGAGGTTGAGGCGCTCATCGGCAATCTTGAGCCGGTCCTCGGCGTTGCGGCGCACTTCATTTTCCTTGCGCAACTGGCCGCTGGTGAACTCGGCGGCGCGCTGGCGGAGGCGGGCCGACTGCGCGAGGTTGATCACGAGGCCGAAGAGCAGACTGACGCCAAGACCGGCCCCCAGCACGATTTCGGGCAAATATTGGCGATGGGTGGCGATGAAAGCCGGGCGAGGGGCCAGCGTGATGTTCAGCCGCTGGTTGAGAATGTTGTAGGCAGCGGACTGGCGGAGGCGCTCGTCAAACGCCTCGTCCGGGGACATGGACTCGAAGACTTTCACCATCTGGCTCCCGCCCGGTGGGGCGGCGGGATTCGCAACCGTGACCGTGAGTTGGTAGCGGCGGGTGAGGTTGAGCCGGCGATCAATCTGGTCGAAAATCTTGTCGTAATAAAATTCCCCCACGATGAAGCCGTCGGCCGGCCGGAGCAGGTTGAGCGGGACATAGACGGCGAAGGTGGGGGATCGCAGCGGCGTTTCCAGCGGGGCCGCTACGGCGAAAGTGTAGTTGCGCCGGGCGGCCTCGATGGCGGCTTGGCGGAGGGGGTGGCTGGCGTGGTCGAAGGAAGCGGCCTCCTCATTGCCAACATGCGGCCAGAACCAGCCGGTGCGCAGTCCATCGTCGACCCACTGGATGGAGTGATAGCTGATGATGTCGCGGAGATATTCGGTCGCTTCGAATTCCCAATCGGCCTTTGGGGTGGGGTTGGTCGCTCTGGTCCAACGTCGGGTCAGACGCGCCAGGCTGTCGATGTTGGTTTCGGTTTCGCCGCTGAAAAGGGCTGCGATGTTGTTGATCGTGAGCTGCGTCGTGCTGTTGATGTAGCCGATTTCGCGCTGGCGGAGCGCGATCCAGAAAGTAGCAGTGACGGTCAGGCTGCAGGCGACGACCGGGAGCCAGAGCCAGCGCGGCCCGGCTCCGAGGCGGTCGGGGTTGTCTTGGGCGGCCAACCAGATCTGGCCGGCCCCGAGAAAAATGAGGAGCAAGGCGGTGTGCGGACCGAGGCGGGCGTAGGTGATCCAGAACTCTATGCCATTGAGACCGGTGCGGTAGGCGGCGAGACCGGTCAAACCGTAGCCGGCGCAAAGCGAACCGAGCAAGGCGAGCAGGATGGGCCGGCGCGTGTCTTCCGGCCGGGCGGCCAGCCAGAGGAACAGGAGTCCACTGAGCATCAGCACCCCGGAGAGGGCTAGTGGCATGCGGGCCACGTCAGGCCCGACAATGACACTCTCATGTCGCACGAGCAAATCGTCGATGCCCAGATCCAGACTGAGCGGCTCCTGGATGAACGTGGTCCAGGCCAGCAGGGTGGCGAGCGAGGCAAGGGTCAGGCCGGTGCGCCACCAACCAATAACCAATGCGACCGGGGCCAAGCCTAGCAGCAAGAAACAGACGCACGCGTTGGCCGACAGAGCCGCGTCATACGGGCGCGGTTGCACGAAACGCACATTGCCCGTCGACCAACTCCACCACCCGATCACTCCATACAGCGCCACGGCCCCAAGCGGCAGCAAGTAGCCGTAGGCAACCGGGTGTTGCCTGAGTCGATTCATTATGGGCAGCATGGGTAGCTCCATCAGTTAGAGGTGAGGCTATTCGGCTGGCAATGGTTTTTGGGGGATTTCACCCAGGACTGGCCGGGAGTATCTGCGACCGTTAAGTCGTGTTTGCAATATGTCCGGTCATCGCGAGGCCCGCAGGGACGGGCCGCCTGTCGTCCGCAGCCTTGGCGAAGATTGATGGCGATCCAGCCGGCTTGCTTCGTCGGCCCTGGCGGTGGTCCTCCTCCCAATGACATTTTGCAAGCTCACCCTAATCCTGACGCTCAACTCTTCGGCGGGACTGGTTTCGGGGCGTCGGTGGCGGGCTCGGCCGGTGGCGGTGGCGTTGGCTCGGCCGGTGATTCCGGATGGGATCTTGAGCCGCTAACGACGACGGACCACTCGGGGTTGCCAATCGGGCCGCTGAGCTTGAGCTCCAGAATGCTGGTGAGCGGATTCAGGACAATGCCCACGACGGCGGTGAGCAGGTTGAGATTGTCCTCGTAAGGCTTGAACCGCGCCGAGAAGTCGAGCGCCTTGGTGGCGAACGTGAAATTTCCGCGGGCGTCAATGACTGCACTGGGGCCGGTGATTTTCAGGTCCGGGAAAAGCAACCGGCCTTGCTCCAGGCGGAAAGAGGTGTGGACCGCGTCCAGTTTCAAGGACGAGAATTTCAAGGACAACCCGCTGAGCACTTGCGAAAGCAGGCCGAAGAGATGGACCTCGCCCAATTCGGTGCCGGTCAGCGCGGCGTTGCCCGTGCCGGTGAAGCTCACGATTTCACCCGGCTCACCGGTGGCGGACAACCCGACGTCCAGCCGGCCGCCCTCGGCGCGTTGCATGAATTTGCTGTCCGCCCCGGCGACGACCTTCTCCCCGGTGAGGTTGGACTGATATTCCTGGACGGCGCGGATGCTGCGGGCGAGGTCCGCCCCGTTAAGATAGAGGTCAAACCCCAACCGCCGGTAATCCGCGGGCCCGGAAACGGCGGCCTTGCCGGAGCCTTTGCCGCCCGCTGCCGTGAATTCGATCACGTCGAGCCGCACTTCGTTGCCGGTGACCCCGCCGGTGACCCGGGCCGTGTCGAGGGGAAACCCATAATAATGCAGCCCACCCTGGGCCGAACCGGAGAAGGTGTAGTTGGGCACCGCACTGAGTGTGCCCGCCGCATGCACCTGGGGGGTCGTCGCGAAACGCAGGCTGGCCAGCACGGGGTCGAGTTTGCCTTCCAGCATCCGGCCGAGGACCGCAGGGTCGGTGTTGCTCTCGAAATCAAACTCAAACCGGCCCAACTCCCGTGAACCCGGCTCGGCCTGGCGCTTGAAGGTGCCATTCAACCGCTGCGTGCCACCCGCGCGCGTGGCCGCGAGGGTGATTCCATGGATGAAGTTGGGTCGAAGGAATATCAGGGCGTGGGTCTGCTCGAACTCGCCGCCCCACACCTTGGCGTCCCGCGCGTCGGCCCGGCCGAAATATACCGTTTGCCTCGGGTCCTTCCAGCGGCCCGCCACCTCGACGTTGGCCATCGGCGGTGAGACCGGGAAGGCGAAGCGGGCGTTCCAGAAATTGCGCCACCAATCGCCCTGGAACCAGCCGTTGATTTCGGCTGGTCGCAACTTTCCCTCGAGCAACATGCGGTAGTCACTGGTCAGGAAATCCATCCCGTAGGAGCCGGACGCGAAATTCTCCCCCAGCTCCACCCGGGCGTCATGGGCGAGAAAATTTGTGCCCTCGATGTCGATTTGGCCGCGGGCCCCGGTGATCTTCACGCCGCGGGAGTCAAGCCGCCGTGCATCCACGCGGCCGGTGAGGCGGGCGAATTGCCAGCCCGGATCCAATACGGCCTGGGCGCGAAACCACACGGGATCGCCAAAGACAAAATACGGGGCGGCGCGAGGCGTGATCCGGGTCAGCACCCGGCTGATCAACTCGGGCGAGGCGCGGCCTTCGGCGCGCACGCGGGCGCTTTGGCTCTTCAGTTGGGCGTCGACCTCGGCGGCGAGAAATTCCCCGCTGATCTGTGCCGCCACGGTGGTCTGCACCTCGGGCCAGCGGTCCAGCTCGGCGTGGAGCACGGGGCCCAGCACGGCGACATCGGGCACGGTCAGCAGACCGGCCGCGATCTGCGCGTTGCGCGGATGGGCGGTAAACTTGTCCGGCTGGACATCGATGGTGCAGATGGCGCGGACCAGTTCGGTTCGGTAGTCCGCCTGGTAGCTGACGCGGCTGGCCGCCACATGCAGGCGCAACGGCCGGGACCCTGCGCCGTCGAGCCGGAGCGTCCCGGTCGCGGCGAGCGGGCCTGACCGGAGCGGCAGGCCGCCCGGCTGTTCGGCGCCGGCGGCGGTAAACAACAGGTGGGCATGATTGCCGACCCCGGGCGTGCTTTCCAAGTGGACCGCCAGCGACGGCTGGTCAAAGGCCTCGAGCAGGGGCAGCTTGGGCGCCAACTGCCGGCCGATCTGCAGGGCGCGGCCGACAATCTTATCCGGGGTGAGGGCGGTGACACCGGGGGCGCGACTGCTCGACGGCGTTATTTCGCCCTGGGCCGTGACGATCAGCCGGTCGATGCGGCCGGTAAATTGGTCCAGCAGCCAGCGCTGGTCCTCATGCCGCAGCACGAGCGCCACGTCGCGCATGAGTGGTTCCACGGTGCCGGTAGGCGAAAGCATGGCGGGCAGCTGGAGGGTGGCGCCTTCCAGCCGGATCTCGTCGGGAATGGTCCGTCCCGCCAGCATCGACCAGAATTCACGGCGCAGGTAGAGCAGGCGGCAGGTGAGCAGCGGTTGCTCAAATGACCGGGAGTGGAACTGCACATGCTCAAACAGCACGATGCCGGTGGGATCGAGCCGGGCGCGGCCGAACTTAAGGGTGAGACCGGCCTTGGCCAGTTCCGCCTCGGCGCGCCGGAGGATGAAGTCGGGGACGGGCAGTTCCCGGGCGGTCGCGATGTAGCCCAGAGTGGCCAGCGTGGCGCCAAGCACGAGCCACAGCGCCCAGCAGGCCAGCGTGGCGGCGCTGGCGGCGCAGAAACGCAACCCCGATTTGAACCACGGCTGTGGGCGCAAAGGCACGGTGAGAGCGGCCTAGGTTTTGGGCGGAATGGTCGGGGCGGCCTGATCCTTCCCGGGGGCCGGCTCGACGGGAGGGGCGGCGGGGCCGGGATCCTGCTGCTCGGCATAAGTAAGCGCAAAAATCGCATCGAGCATCTCCTGGGTGACTTCAAACACCACCCCGCCGAAATCCGCCGTGCCGGCGAACATCGTCGTGCCGCCGAGCCTTTCGGTAAAGAACAGCGTCAGGTTGGAGTTTTGCGCGGCGCCGCCGCCCCCGGGGAAATTGGTGGTGACGTCCAGCTGGTATTTCCACGGCTGCGGGCCCGACGGGGTCTCGGCGTGGTCCGGCGTGAAGGTGCCGGCGCTGAAGGCCTTGGCCTGGAGCTTGGTCAACTGTTCCAGTAGCTTGGCCAGAACCTTGCGGCCCGTCTCGGAGATCTTGGCCGTGGCGAGCGACTCGGCGGAGAGGGCCGTCTCGTTGGTGACCCCGACAAGGAGGGTGTTGGCCGGCAGCGCGCTGAGCTTGAGGGCGGTGAGGTGGGCGGCCTCGGGCAGCTCGCGCAGCACGCGCAGCCGGTAGTGCCGGGCCGCCGCCGGCGAAACGTCGAGGATGTCGGGGAGAATTTGGTAGACAAAGGGTGCGTTGGTCACGCGTGCGAAGGCTTCGCCGGGTTTGTCGGGGGAAATGCCGACCTGCAGCGTGAGGGTGGACGGCTCCGTGCCGAGCGGGCCGCCCCCCGTGCTGAGGTTGAGGGTGATTTCGCGCTCGGGCCGGTTGAAGCCCCAGTTTTCGAGATCGGTGGCGGACGGCGCGTCACTCAGGAATTTGGGCGCCCCGGTCCGCGCTTCGCGGGCCATGAGGTCAGCGAGTTTTTTCAACAAATCGGCCACGACGGCGGGATCAGCGGCGGTGGTTTGCGGGGCCGAGCCGGTGAGGCGCACCACGGCCTGCCAGCCTGGGCCGCCCTCGAGTTTCTGCAGGTTCAACTCCGGCTGGCCGGGGGTGCCCACCGTGAACGCGGTGACCGTGGCCGGCTCGAAATCCAAGACGCGCGCATCGCGCAGCTCCTCCTGCGCGGCGCGGAGGATATCGAGCAGCGGGTTGGGGACGACGGTGGTGAAGACGACCGCCTTGTCCTCGATTTTGGCGTAGTATTCGGTCTCGACGGCACCGTTGCCGACTGCAGCCGGCCCGGTGTGCCCTGTGGTCGCCTGCTGGCCTCCCAGGGTCCGTCCACCGGCCTCCGCCGGGGCGGATGTCCCGGAAACTCCGCGCTCCGCCGGATTTCCGGGCAAACCGGTGGGATGGCCCAGCAGCAGGGTCTCGCGCCGGGCGTTGCCCTCCAACGTGACGCGGAGCACGGGTGAATTGAGGCCGGTGCGTTCGAGGTCGGTGTCGCGGGCCTCAAGGAAATTTTTCGCGGTGAGGGCGTTCACCGCATTGATGGTGACCTCGACCGCGGATTTGCTGGCCCGGGCGTTGATGGGTGCCTCGAAGGCCCACTGCGCCTTGGCGTCGCGGCGAAGCCGGACCTTGAGATTGGCCGGCGCGGCGGTCTGGACGTTGAGCGAGCGGACCTCAAACACCGGCACGCTGAAGATGGAGGCGGCGCGCAGGGTGCCGAGCGGCAGGCCGATGCTCTCGACGAGGCTGCGGTTGACCACATGGATGCGGGCGCCGTCGGGGGAGAGAATGTAGAGGCGGTTGCCGACGGCGGTGACGTCGCCGATCTTGGTCGTGTAATTTTTCCCCGCCGAGGTGAACTGGAGGGTGAGCGCGGGTTCGGCGAGGCCGTAATCGGCCAGGGAACGCCCGCTCTGGGCCAGTTCCGCGACAGCAAAACTGGTCTCGTGCTCCAGCAGCTGCAGCGTGTTGGTGATGCCGGCGACGGCATTGCGATCGGCCGGCCAGTCGTAGGGGGCGGTGAGCCACCAGGTGTCGGCGCGCTTTTCGAGCTTCACGATTTCGCCGGCGCGATCGCTGCGCATGAGCGCCTCGATCGTGGCGACCTCGGGGCCGTAGACGCGGCGGCGGGCCTCCAGGGTCTTCAATTCATCGATGCGCGGCTTGTCGTAGAAATAAATAAACGCGAACAGGACGACGTTCAGGAAAAGAAGGACAACGGTGACTTTGGAGCGCATCGGGGG
>JANNDM010000175.1:0-4157 GCA_031387725.1 Verrucomicrobiota bacterium
GTCGTTGCGGGGAAAGTTTGGTTTTGTCGGGATCCCCCTTTCGGTTCCAGGTCTCTAAGTTCTCTTCGCTCCACTTTGGCGCTTCAATTTGCCAAACTAATGGTCCAGGAAGGTGATCTAACTCAGTCGCACTTTTTCGCCCAGTTTTGGAGGCGAGGTAGGTGTGGGATTTGGGCGTTCCGAGAGCGGTCAATCGGCAGCTGAGGCTCTTTGAGATCACGTGGCTCCAAGAGCTGTTTGGGACGGGGTGGATCGCCAGATAAACTGTCCGCTGACTGGGCTGAAGATGTTTATAAGATACTGTTAATAAAAATCTTGGAAACCTGTCTTCTCCCTTTCATTTTGCTCTCCTTTGAGTGAATTGGGTTGTATGGAAGGAGTGCGTTATCCCCTCGGCAACGGGACGATGAGCTGCTCGGAGAAGTCAGCTTATCCTCCCTGGGTCAGGGCGGTTCGTACCTAGAGTCTAAGGGAGTGGAAACAGAGAAGTTAACCCCGATGCTGGACAATCCCTTTTGATTTTGTTTTGCTGAGGAGGCATGAGCAAAGCGAAATTTCGAGTGACCGATCCAATCGAAGCGGCATCCTTAGCCCAAATTGTGGTGCGACGCGTCGAGCCCCACGAGCTGGAGCGATGTCAGCAAGAGGTAACCCAAGAGCACTATCTGAAGAACGCGAACTTGGTGGGAGAACAACTCTGGTATGTCGCCGAGCTGCAGGGTGTCTGGCTCGCATTGCTGGGATGGTCGGCCGCCGCTTACCACCTCAAGGGACGCGACACCTTGATCGGATGGAATAGCACCCAACGGCGCTCGCGGCTCTCGCTCATCGCCAACAACGCGCGGTTTTGTCTGCTCGCCGCTGCCGGCAGCTACCCCAACCTGGCCAGTTACGTGATGGGGCAGTGTCTGCAGCGCTTATCACAGGATTGGCAGGAGACTTACGGCCACCCAATTTTGATGGTGGAAAGCTTTGTGGACACTCTACTCTTCCGTGGCACTTGCTACAAAGCCACCGGCTGGCGGGCCGTGGGCCACACCGCCGGGTATAAGCGTGTCTCCGAGGACTTTTACGAGATGCATGATCGGCCCAAGCAACTGTTCGTGCGCGAGCTGGTTAAGCATGCGGCACGCACCCTGAGAACTCGCGAGCTTCCCCCAGCCCTGGCTGAGTACGAACAGCGGGTGAACCCGCACTGTCTCTTGCCCAACGATCAAGTGGGGGATCTCTGGCAAGTGCTCCAAAAGCAGGTGCCCGAAAGCCGCAACGTTCGTGGCCTGCGGCACAAACAGGCTACCGTATTGACCATCATCTTTGCGTATTTGCTCTCCGGAGGCCGGGGAAGCCACCGGGGTGTGGCTTTATTTGCCAAGGACCTCTCACCGACCCAAAGGGCAGCGTTTCGATGCTGGTTCAATCGAAAGGAGCGCCGCTACGAAGTTCCGACCGAGAACTGCATTTATCGAGTGCTCAAAGAAGTGCCTGTGCTGGCGTTTCAGCAGGCCATCTGGGCCTGGCAGAAGGCTCGCCTAGGAGGTGAGGATGGCGATGTGCTGGTGCTGGATGGCAAAGCGGTGCGTGGCAGCCAAGGCACTCAATTGGTGGGGGCCATTAACGCGCGCAGCGGACGGGCACTGGGAGTCGAGGCGGTGGCCAAAAAGAGCAACGAGATCCCGGCGGCCCAAACGCTGCTGGAACGTTTGGACTTGGACGGGACCATCGCGTTGATGGACGCACTCCATACGCAGGTGGAAACGGCGCGCTCGATCGTGCAAGAAGGTGGGGGTGATTTCGTGTTGGTGGCCAAGGGCAACCAGGAAACACTTAAAAACCAAGCGAAAAACCTCCTTCCGGAGGATTTTTCCCCCTCAAGTCATGACGCTCGACGTGGGGCACGGGCGCATCGAGTGGCGCGGTATCCAAGTCATGGAAGTCACTCCGGAAAAAATGGGCTTTCCTCATGTCGTTCAAGTCGCGCGGATTGACCGCATTCGCGAACTCAAGGGAGGTAAGCAGGAGGTCGAAACCGTCTGGGTCATTACCAGCCTGAGGACCGATCAAGCCGATCCGGCACGCCTGTTGGAACTGGTTCGGCTCTATTGGTGCATTGAAAACGGAACTCACTACCGCTTAGACGTGAGCGCTGGTGAGGATCAGTGCCGGGTCAAAAACCCAGTCTCCGTCACCGTGTTCGGAATCCTCCGTCGAGCCGTCCAAGGCGAGTATCGAGCCTGGGTACGGGGACAGCCCTGCAAGCGCGATCGCACCTTTCCAACCTTCAGAGATAAGATGAGCCGTCGTCTAAACCAGGTCATCCGACTAGCGGTCGGACCGCTTCCTCGACTTTAGAACAGCCCTGCACTGATGGTCTATCGACGGAACGAGCCTTGACTGGGGCTATCTGCCTTTGATCTTGCCCAGGTGGCTGTATCGTTTGGGGGACACCCCCATGAAGGCGCGGAAGGTGGCGACGCCCAGGCCCTCGGAGCGGGTATAGCTGCCGCCTTCGCCGGCGCCGACCGCCTTGTTGTCGACGTAGCGCCACGCCGCGCCCGCACCGGCATCGAGCAATACGCTGACCACCGTGAGGTCGAAACGCGCGCGCGTCGCCTCGGCCAGGCCGAGCCCGGCGAGCATCGCATCCAGCTCGGCCTTGCGGTCGACACCGCCGGCTTCGAAGTGGCGCCAGCGGCTGTGCGGGGGCACCGCGAGGTCGGGGAAGCGCCGGCGCGTGAGCGCGGCCACGCGCTGCGCGGCCTCGGGCAAGCGGCTGCGGTCGATGCGGAACCAGGCGCTGCGCTGGTCGTCCACGGCCTCCAGCACGGCGCGGCAGCGCGCGCGGATCGTGCCCGGGTGGCGCAGCAGGTCGAGGCTGTCGGGCGGGGCGCCGCCGCGCGCATCGAGCCAGTCACTCAAGGCTGCGCCCCTTGACTTGCGCCAGCTCGCTGGCGGTGGGCACGCTGCCGTCGGTGAAATAACCGGCGGCGATCTTGGCTTCGATCTCCACGCGCGCATCGGCAGGCACCAGCGATTCGGGGATCTTGACGCGCTCGCCGACCGCGATGCCGCTGCCGGTGATGGCGTCGTATTTGTCGTTGCTCATGCTCACCAAACGGTGGATCTTCGTGATGCCGAGCCAATGCAGCACATCGGGCATCAGCTCCTGGAAACGCATGTCCTGCACGCCGGCGACGCACTCGGTGCGCAGGAAATATTTGTCGGCGCGGTCGCCGCCTTGCTGGCGCTTGCGGGCGTTGTAGACGAGGAATTTGGTGACCTCGCCGAGCGCACGCCCCTCCTTGCGGCTGTAGGCGATGAGGCCGACGCCGCCTTGCTGCGCACCGGCGATGCACTCCTCGATCGCGTGCGTGAGGTAGGGGCGGCAGGTGCAGATGTCGCTGCCGAAGACATCGCTGCCGTTGCACTCGTCGTGCACACGCGCCGTCAGCGTCACCGAGGGGTCGGCGAGATGGCGCACGTCGCCGAAGACATACAGCGTCTGCCCGCCGATCGGCGGCAGGAAGACCTCGAGGTCGCTGCGCGTCACGAGCTCGGGGTACATGCCGCCCGTCTCTTCGAAAAGCGCACGGCGCAACTCGGCCTCGCTCACCTTGAAGCGTGCCGCCACGCCCGGCAGCCACCACACGGGCTCGACGGCGATCTTCGTCACCGAGGCCGAGGCATCGCCGAGCAGGAATCGGCCGTCGGGAAGCAAGCGCTGGAAGGCGATCGCCTGCTTGATCTCGGGCAGGTGCACATGCGCTTTGGTGACGGCGATCGTGGGGCGGATGTCGTAGCCGGCGGCGAGGTAGTCGGCGTAGACCACCTGCACGCTCGCGCCCCAGGGGTCGAGCGAGACGATCTTGTGTGCATCGGCCCAGCCCGGGTAGGGGCCGACGGCATCGGTGGGCGAGGTGTCGGTGAGGTCGGCGCGGTGCCCGCGCACGAGGCTGCCGGCGGCCACCGCCAGCGCGCGGTAGACGCCATAGCTGCCGCTGTGCGTGCCCACCACGTTGCGCTGGCCGCGCCGGCTGGTGCTGCCGACCACGGGGCCACGCGCCAGCGCATCGGGCGCGCCCCAGACGAGCGGCGGCGCACCGCCCGGGCCCTGGCCGGGGTGCGAGGTGAGGCGGATGTGGCCGGCCGATCGGCCCGGG
>JANNDM010000176.1:0-5078 GCA_031387725.1 Verrucomicrobiota bacterium
TGCATCCGGCGTTCGGCGAAGCGGGCCAAATCCTGCGGCCACGGCGCCCGCAGGAGGTAATCCATTCCCGTCGCCCTCAGGTCGATGGCGGCGCAGTGCAGGGCTTGGCGGGTGAGCGGCAGCAGCGCCGTGTGCCGCTCGGTCCAACCCTGGATCGCGAATTCCAGATACAGGCCCGGGTCCGGCCCGTAGAGCTTGTCCCCCACGACCCGGTGCTGCAGCCATTCCGCGTGCGCCCGGATCTGGTGCTTGCGGCCCGTGAGCAGCTCCACCCCGGCCAGGGTGAAACCGCCGCTCACCGCCAGCGGATGGAAAATCGTCACCGCCTCCTGAGCGCCGACGCTGCCCGCGGGCACCACGCGCGATTTCACCGTCACATTGGCGGTCGGGTCGGGGCCAAGCGGCTGGTTGACCGTGACCGACCCCGCTAGTTCGCCCTCCAGCAGGGCTATGTAGAGCTTGCCAATCTTCTTTTGCAGGATGGCTTTCCCGAGCCGGCCGCCGACCGTTTCGGTCTTGGCCAGCACGATCACGCCGCTGGTTTCCCGATCGAGCCGGAAAATGAACCGGATGGCGTCGGGTTTGAACACCTCCCGCACCGCCCCGGCCAGGCTCGACCAGGGGCCGTTTTTCGAGGGGTGGACCACTAACCAGCCGGGCTTGTCGATCACGAGCAGGTGCTCGTCTTCCAGCAGCACCCACTGGCGCAACTCCTCCGGGTTGACCAACGGAGGCACAGCGGGCGGAAACTCGTCGGCGGCATGTGTCATAAGCTTCCGTTCAATAATTATTCCACAAGTTTGCGCCAAGAATCATTGCAAAACCCACCCACCGGCCTACATCTTTGGGCTGTCGAATGAAGCGGTTGTTCCCAGTCAGTCTGACCCCGGTCCCATGGACGGCGGCGGTGGCAAAAGGAAATGCAGGGAGATAAGTCATTCGCACAGCATTTGTGTCGTTAACCCCTAAGGAAAACCATGAACAAAGCCAACTATCCCCACGATGTCATCGTTTCAGGCATCCATCTAGAGCTCACCGCCGGCCTCAAGGACCACGTCCGGGAGAAGATGGAGCGACTGTTTCGACACGAGGGGCACATTGTCCGGCTGAAGGTGGAGCTCGAGTGCGACCGCCAGCACGACCATGAACACAAATTCATCGCCAAAGGCCACCTCGTCATCCACGGACCGGACATCAACGCCACGGTCGAGGCCGATGAATGCTACAAGGCCATCGACCTGCTCGTGGACAAACTGGATCATGGCCTGCGCAAGCGCCATGGCCTGCACAAGATCAAGCGCAACCACCCCCACGCCATCGAATTTGACGGTGTCGCCCTGCCCAAGGCCATCTGAACGCCCGGCATCACCACCCAACCCGCTGCCGGCGGGCTTTATTACGCCCAGGTTTCGCCGCGCGGTAGCGGGCGAGAACTTGGGACATACACCGGGCCCGCAGCCAAGCCGTTGAATGCAGAAACATTCCCCGCAGCTTGCTGCGGGGTTTCCCAAGTGAGATTAGGGCGCCGCCCGGCCAGCCCCGCACCAGCGGGGCTGTGCAAGCCGCGCGTAGAATCCCCGGGGCTTGCCCGGGGAGTAGCGCTGGTGAAAGGGCGGCGTTCAATCCGGCGGATGCACGGAGTTCATCGGACTTGTCCTGGCCGGCCAGCGGGCCGGAACAGGAAGCGGGCAACGGGGTGTCCTACCACCTCCGGCTTAACCGGCCGGAATACAGTTTTCAAATCCGCCCGGATTGCTTTGCTGTAACACCCTCCTCCCCATGCCCGGAACCCTTCCCCTTGCTGGTCGCAATCTCACCCTGGCTCGTTTGCGCGTCGCCCTGGCCGGGGACCAGCGTCTTACCCTCACCGCCGGCGCGCGCGCGCGCCTCCGCGCTTCGCGGAAAATCGTGGACCGACTCCGCCACGACCCGACGCCGCACTACGGCATCAACACCGGTTTCGGCATTCTCGCGCACCAGCGTGTGCCCGCCGCTGACATTGAAAAGCTGCAGGAAAACCTGATCCTCAGCCATGCGGTCGGCGTGGGTGACGAAGTTCCGGCCGAGATCGTGCGCCTGATGCTGCTCCTCAAGGTCAATGGCCTGGCCGTCGGCCTCTCGGGGGTCACGCCTCGCGTCGTCGATTACCTCATTCGCTTCTATAACGAGGATGCCCTCCCCGTCGTCTACACCAAGGGATCCCTGGGCGCATCGGGCGACCTCGCCCCTCTCGCCCACATGGTCCTGCCGCTGCTCGGCCTCGGGGAGATGGACTATCGGGGCAAGCGGCTCACCTCCGCCGTCGTGTTGCAGAAGCTTGGCCTCAAACCCCTCCGGCTCCAGTCCAAGGAAGGCCTCGGCCTGATCAACGGCACCCAATTCATGTCGGCCTATGCGGTGCATTGCCTGCTGCGCATCCAGAACGTCGCCAAAACCGCCGACATCGCCGCGGCCATGACGCTCGAGGCCGCCCGGGGCAGCGCGGCGCCTTACGACGCCCGCATCCACGCCGCCCGGCCGCACCCCGGCCAGATGGATGTGGCGAAAAATCTCCGCCAGCTGCTCCGGGGTTCCAAGATCCTGCCCTCCCACGCCCACTGCGCCAAGGTGCAGGATCCCTACTCGCTCCGGTGCGTGCCGCAGGTGCACGGCGCGGTGCGGCTGGCCTTCGAACACGCCCGCGCCGTGGTCGAGACCGAGATCAACTCCGCCACGGACAACCCGCTCGTTTTTGAGAACGGCGACATCGTCAGCGGCGGTAATTTCCACGGCGAACCGCTGGCCTTCATTCTCGACTACCTCGCGATCGCCACGGCCGAGATCGCCTCCATCGCGGAACGACGCATCTACATGCTGCTGCATGGCGACACCATCGGCGATCTCAAGGTGCCGCGCCTGCTCATGAAGGATACCGGCCTCAACTCCGGCTTCATGATCCCGCAATATACCGCCGCCGCCCTCGTCTCGGAGAACAAGATTTTCGCCCATCCCGCCTCGGTCGACTCGATCCCTTCTTCGCTCGGGCAGGAGGATCACGTCTCGATGGGCTCGATCAGCGCCACGAAACTGCTGGAGGTCGTCAAGAACACCGAAACCGTTCTCGCCATCGAATTCATGTGCTCGGCGCAGGGCCTCGAATTCCTGCGGCCGCTCCAGTCCGGCCGGGGCGTCGAGGCGGCGTTTGCCGAGGTGCGCCGCTATATCCCCTTCGCCCAGGCCGACCGGCTTTTCCATCACGATGTCCAGACCGCGCTCGCCCTCGTCCGCAGCGAGCAGATCGCCAGCGCTACGGAAAAAGCCTCCGGCCGTCTTTTGTAGGTGGCGCGCTTGCGCGCCACGTTGCGAGCGAGCTCGCAACCTACCCGTCCCAATCCTCCATGCCCAAATCTCCCACCATCCGCGCCCCCCGCGGCAACCAGCGCACCTGCCGCACCTGGGCCGCCGAGGCCGCCATGCGCATGCTGATGAACAACCTCGATCCCGAGGTCGCCGAGCGCCCGGCCGAACTCGTCGTCTACGGCGGACGCGGCAAGGCGGCCCGCAACTGGCCGGCCTTCCACGCCATCATCGCCTGCCTTCAGAAACTCGCTCCCGATGAGACCTTGCTCGTGCAGTCGGGCAAGCCGGTCGGCGTCGTGCGCACGCACGCCGACGCTCCGCGCGTCCTGCTGGCCAACAGCAACCTTGTGCCCAAGTGGGCCACGCAGGAAATCTTTGATGATTTTGAAAAACGCGGATTGATGATGTATGGCCAGATGACCGCCGGCTCCTGGATCTACATCGGCACGCAAGGCATCTTGCAGGGCACCTACGAGACCTTCGCCGAGGCCGGCCGCCAACATTTCGGCGGCACCCTGGCCGGCCGGCTGTGTGTCACCGCGGGCTGCGGGGGCATGGGCGGCGCGCAACCGCTCGCGATCACGATGGCCGGCGGCACCTGCCTCATCGCCGATGTCGACAAATCCCGTCTGCAAAAGCGCGTCCATGACCGTTATCTCGACGAGATCGCGCCCTCGCTCGACGCCGCCATCGACCGGGCGGTCGGCTATGCGGCCCAAAAGAAAGCGCTTAGCGTCGGGGTCGTGGCCAATGCCATTGACCTGCTGGAACGGCTCCTCGTTCGCCGGATTTACGTCGACTCGCTCACCGACCAGACGAGCGCCCACGACCCCTTGGTTGGCTATGTGCCTGTGGGCTACGACCTGAAGGCCGCCGCCGTGCTGCGGAAGAATCCCGCGAAATACCAAAAACTCTCGCTCGCCTCAATGGCCCGGCATGTGAAGGCGATGCTCGCCCTGCAAAAGCGCGGCGCGAAGACCTTTGATTACGGCAACAACCTCCGCCAGCACGCCCTCAACCAGGGGGTGAAACGCGCTTTTGACTTTCCCGGTTTCGTGCCGGCCTACATCCGCCCGCAGTTTTGCCTCGGGCGCGGCCCCTTCCGCTGGGTGGCGTTGTCCGGCGATCCCGCCGATATTTTCGCAACCGACCGGGCGCTGTTGGAACTTTTTCCGAAGGACGAAGGCCTACACCGCTGGCTCAAGATGGCGGGCGAGCGCGTGGCCTTCCAAGGCCTGCCGGCCCGCATCTGCTGGCTCGGCCTCGGCGAACGACACCAAGCCGGCCTCCTCTTCAACCGGATGGTAGCCGACGGCCGGGTGCAGGCTCCGATCGTCATCGGCCGCGACCACCTTGACTGCGGTTCCGTCGCCAGCCCGAACCGTGAGACCGAGGCGATGAAGGATGGTTCCGACGCCATCAGCGACTGGGCCATCCTCAACGCCATGGTCAACATCGCGAGCGGCGCCTCGTGGGTCAGCTTTCACCACGGCGGCGGCGTGGGCATCGGTTACAGCCAGCATGCCGGCCAGGTCATCGTCGCTGACGGCACGCCCGAGGCCGCCGCCCGACTCGAACGCGTGTTGACGAACGACCCCATGATGGGCGTCTTTCGCCATGCGGATGCCGGCTATGAAATCGCCCAGGATTGCGCGGACCGGCTCAACGTGCCCGTGCCCATGCGCACTTGGAAATGACCCGGCCCGTCCCGCACACCACGGCCCCCGTCTGGCCTGCCA
>JANNDM010000192.1:0-51992 GCA_031387725.1 Verrucomicrobiota bacterium
ACCAGATGCGGCCGACGTGAAACACCGGGAAGATCGCGGCGCAGACGACCGCGAAGATCGTCATGGCCTCGGCCGCGCGGTTGATGGACGTGCGCCACTTCTGGCGCAGCAGGCAGAGGATCGCCGAGATGAGCGTGCCGGCGTGGCCGATACCGATCCAGAACACGAAGTTGACGATGTCCCACGCCCAATTGACCGGGTTGGCATGGCCCCAGACCCCAACGCCGGTGGCGACAAGGTAAACGAGGCCCGAGACGGTGAACGAGGCGATAATGCCCGCGAGGCCGAAGCACCACCACCACCACACGGGGGTCTTGCCCTCAACGATGCCGCAGATTTTTTCCGTGATCCAGTGAAAGTCGCGGCCGTGCTCCACGAGCACGCGCCGCGGAATGACGACGGGCTTGACCTCGGCGAGGATGGCGGGAGCAGGATGATCGGAAACGTGCGCGCCCATTAGCAGAGCCTCCCGCATTGAATGGCTTGGAGGTGGTCGCCGATGTCCCCGTCGGCGACTGGCGTCGGTGCGGAGACCGACGCCCACCCGTTTTGCAGTTGGAGCGAAGAAAACATGTTAGCCGTGCCCTCCCTTCTTGGCCTCGTGCTTCTCCGTCTCGTGGCCCCCACCATGACCGGCACCGTGCGCCGGGTGGTTCTTGTTGTTATACTCGACGCGACTGAGCGGGAGCGCCGCGTAGTCCGGCATGGCAGGATTCGGGTTGCGCAGTTTGCCCAGGTAGGTCGTGCGCGGGCGGATATTGAGGTAGCCGAGAACGGCGTAGTCGCGCTCCTGTTTCTTCGCGATCGAGACGGCGCTGTGCTCGTCCTTGATGTTGCCGAAGACAATGGCCTCGACCGGGCACACCTGCTGGCAGGCGGTCTTGATCGTGCCGTCGGGAATCTCGACGTTGCCCGTGGCGCCGGCCGTGCGCTTCTGCGCGATCTTGGCCGACTGCACGCGCTGGACGCAATAGGTGCACTTTTCCATGACGCCGCGCATGCGCACGGTGACATCGGGATTCTTCACCATCTTGACCAGCTCCGGCATGTCGCTTTGGTGGCCGAGCACGCCCAGGTAGAGGGCGTCGGTGGCGCGCTTGTTGTAGTCGAAGAAATTGAACCGGCGCACCTTGTAGGGGCAGTTGTTCGCGCAGTAGCGCGTGCCGATGCAACGGTTGTAGGCCATGACGTTGATGCCCTCGTCGTCGTGGACGGTGGCGTTGACCGGGCACACGGTCTCGCACGGCGCGAGTTCGCAGTGCTGGCAGGTCATGGGCTGCATCGAAACCTGGGGATCCTCCGGGAGCGCCTTGTTGCCCTCGGCGCCAAAGGCCTCGGCGTCGGCCTTACCATCCGAGTAGTAGCGGTCGAGGCGGATCCAGTGCATCTCGCGGCCGCGCATCACCTGCTCGCGACCGACAATCGGGATGTTATTCTCCGCCTGGCAGGCGACCACGCAGGCGTTGCAGCCGATGCAGGTGTTCAGGTCGATCGACATGCCCCACTGGTGGATGCCGTCCAAATTGGGTGTTTCGTAGAGGGAATTGCCGCGGGGTGTCGTGGTGGCGATGAAAGCCGGATCCTTGCCGACATCCTTGCCGAGCACGGGCGGCGTGTGCGACTCCATGCCAATGCCGGCGACGAAGCTGGGGTTGGCCTTGAACTCGTCCCTGTTCGCCTCGCGCACGATGTCGCGGCCTTCCATCGACCAGTGCTCCTGCGTGTTGGCGAGCTGGCGGCGTTCACCGGTGTCGCGCAGGGTGGCGCCGGTGGCGAAACCTTGGGCGTCGCTCGTGCGGAGCGGATAAACGCTGAACCCCGCGCCCGTGCCGATGTGGCCGGACTGCGTGCGGCCATAGCCAAGCGGCAGGACGATGGTGTAGTTCGACAGGCCGGGCTGGATATGCACCGGGCCGGTGATCGTGCGGCCGTTCAGTGTGACTTCGAAGATGCGGGCGTTCTCGCGGCCCTGGACAAATTCGGCCTCTTCTTTGCGGGCGACCTGCAGCAGGCTGCCGGCAGGCACGATGCCGAGCTCGGCGGCGAGGCGCGGGCTGACGAGGATGGCGTTGTCCCACGAAATCTTCGTCATCGGGTCCGGGCACTCCTGCAGCCAGCCGTTGTTGGCGAAGCGGCCGTCGTCCATCTTGTGGTCGGTGGTGAAGCGGACCTCGAGGTTGTCCTTCGACAGCGCGGCAAAGGCCGGAAGCCGGGCAAACGCGGAGCCGGAACGCTGCGCGTCAAAGGCGACACTCGCCACTTTGTAGGCGGAGCCTTCGAGCAACCCGTCATGCAGGAATTTCTCGAATGCCTTCTTGGCGTCGCCGCCAGTGAGTTTCCCGATCGAGATGAAGACCTGTTCGTAGGCCCCGGTTTGCTCCTCTCCGGCCAGGCGGGCGAGCAGCTCGACTTCCATCAGGCCGTTGAAGAGCGGCATGATCATCGGTTGCACCGGCACGACGGTGCCGTCGACCGTGCGGGCGTCGCCCCACGACTCGAGATAGTGCGTCGCGGCCAGGTGTGTGCCCGCGAAGGCGGAAGTCTCGTCGCGATAATAACCGTAACGGATGACTTCCGGCACCGATTTCAGCAGCGCGGCAAAATCCAGGTCGGCGGGTGCATTGTAGGCCGGGTTGCCATTGAGGACCAAAAGGGTTTTGACCGCGCCGGCCTTGATGGCGGTGGCGAGGGCCGTGATGGTCGAGGCGGTGGACGGGGCGACCTCGACGAAGTCAACCGTCTGGCCGAGGTTGCCGAGCCTGGCGTTCATCGCGTAGGCGATGCAATGGACGGCGACGGGCTGGTGCGCCCCGACGACGACCAGAGACTCGCCCTTGTGCGCCAACAGGTCCTTGGCACACTGCTCGATCCACTGGGCGCTGACGTCGAGCCCCTTGGTCAGCGTCTCGAACATGTTCGTCCCGAGCACCTGGCCGCCGATGGCGGCCGTGAGGGCGAGGATATGGCTGCTCGCGAGGCGCAGGCGGTGGTCCGCCATGCTGCCGGTGAGCGAGAAGCCGCTCTCCGCCACATAGAGGCGGTTCATCTCGTCGTCCGGTTTCGAGACGCGGCGGCCTTTGGCGAACTCGCGGGCGTAGTAGAGCGCGCCGGATTCGGCGTGGAAGAAATCGGCGTCGAGCGAGAGGATGCGCCTGGCTTTCGCGAAACGGTAGACCGGCTTGACGTTGCGCCCGAAGGCCGCCTGGGCCGCGGCCAGCGGGGGCTCGTCTTGCACGGGCTCGTATTCGGCCCAGATGGCCTTGGGGAATTTCGCCTGCAGTTTCGCGACGAGGCGGGCGCGCGTCGGGGAAGCGGACTCGTCGGCCAGGAACGCCAAGCCCTCGCCGCTGCCGGCGTAGGCCTGGTTGATGCGGGCGAGCCGATCGTTGACCTGGGCGGTGGAAAGCGTGTCGCCCAGCTTCGTGTGCGCGGTGGCGCGCTCCGGGTCGTAGAGATCCAGGACCGAGGCCTGCGCGAGCAGCGAGCTGGCGCCGCCGTGGGGCCGGTAACTCGGATTGCCTTCCAGTTTCGTCGGGCGGCCCGAGTGGGTCTCGGCGAGCAGAGGGAGGGCTGATTTGCGCAGCGGCATCGCGGTCGCGAAATACAGCGGGAGTCCGGGAACGGTGTATTCGACGGACTTGCCGTAGGGCAGGATATGCGCCTCAGGTCGGCGACAACCGGCGAGGCCGAGCCCGCCGAGCGCAAACGAAGCCGCCATCAACCGCATGAACTCGCGGCGATCCACCCCGTTCAGGGACGACGCCCCTTCGGGGAACTCGCGCGCCAGATGCTCGCGGAAGCCGGGCGTGTCGGCCAGCTCATCGAGGCTGCGCCAGTATTTCGGGCCGGTTAGGGCTCCGTTCGCCTGGCTCACGGCAGGGGAATGGTCAAATTTGCGTTTCATCAGCGATGGCAGCCGGAACAGCTGGTGGGCGGTCTGACCTTCCAGTCGTGGATGTAGCCCTCAGCCTTGGCGAGTTTGCCCTGCGCGGCGAGGGTCGGGGAATCGAGGTTGAAAACATCGCCCGGCTCGCGGATGCGCCCGGCGGGATTGCGGTGGCAATCGAGGCACCAGCTCATGCTGTGGGGCTGGTCCTGGTAGACCGCGGCCATCTCATTGACCTTGCCGTGGCATTCGACGCAGCTGACGCCGCGGTTCACGTGGACCGAGTGGTTAAAGTAGACGTAATCAGGGTTCTGGTGGATCTTGACCCACGGCACCGGTTCGCCGGTCGCATAGCTCTGGCGCACCACCTCAAGCAGCGGGCTCGTGGTCTTGATGATGCTGTGGCAATTCATGCACGTCTGCGCCGCGGGGACGCCAGAGGTGGCGGATTTCTCCACGGAGGCGTGACAATAACGGCAGTCGATGCCGAGCTGGCCGGCGTGCAGGCTGTGTTCAAACGGGACGGGCTGGACCGGCTGGTAGCCGACGCGCAAGTAGGCCGGGGTGGCATAATAGGTGATGCCGGCCGTCGCCACCCCGCCCAGCACGCCCAAAAAGATAATAATCTGCAGCGGCAGGGCGTTGGCGGATTTCGGGAAAATCTTCGACATGACGGATCAACAGCTGCCGGATTGGCGCGGGACGGCGCGAGCTTCGGGCCGCAGGGTCACGGGGGCGGGTTTCGCGGCCGGAGCGGATTTGGCCAACAAGGACGGGACAAGGCCCACCGCCGCCATCATGCCACCCAATTTGGCAAAGAATGATTTACGCGTGCAAGTCGAACTCTCGGTGTGTGTGCGGTTCAAATCCCCGCTAGGGAAAGAAGCCCGTCAGACAATGTAAAACAAATTTTCCATCCAACCCCACCGCCGGAAGCATATTAGCAATGTCGACGCCTGAAATCCATCCACTAATCACCGGGCAAATGCAGCGCACACCCTTCAACGGACAAATTCACCGTCGCGCATCGGCTTGATCTCATCGCAGCGGTTGGCGATGTCGGGATTGTGCGTCACCAGCACCACCGCCTGGCCGTTTTCCTTGGCCAGGCGGGTCAGCAGGTCGAACACGATGCCGGAATTCTTCACGTCGAGGTTGCCGGTGGGTTCGTCGGCCAGAATGATGGCCGGCTGGTTGGCCAAGGCGCGGGCTACGGCCACGCGCTGCTGTTCGCCGCCCGAAAGCTGGGTCGCCAGACGGTGGCCCTTCTCCCCCAGCCCGACGTCCTTCAGCAGCGACTGGGCCCGCTCGACCATCTGTTCCTCGGAGAGGCGGCCGAGCTTGCGCATGGGCATCATGATGTTGTCCAGCGCGGAGAACTCCTGCATCAGGAAGTGGAACTGGAAAACGAAGCCGATGTGGTCGCAGCGTGCCGCCGTGCGCTCAAGGTCGCTGCTGTTGGACATGAGCTGGTCGCGGATCCAGATCGAGCCGCCGTCCGGCTGGTCCAGCAGTCCGAGCAGGTAGAGGGTCGTGCTCTTGCCGCAACCGGACGGACCGACGATGGCCGTCACATTGCCGCTGCGGGCCTCGAAGGACACCCCGCGCAGGACGTGCACCCGGCCCTCGCCCTCGCCCAGGTAGCGGTGGAGGTTTTCGCAGCGCAGCGCGATTTCGGAGCCGGCATTGGGCGGGGCGCTCATTGGGACGTGCCGCGGATGATGTCACCCGGTTCCAGGCGGGCGGCCCGGCGCGCAGGAATGACGGCGGCGGTCATGACCACCACGGCGGCCGTGACCGTGGCCACCACGTAGTGCCAGATATTCCATGAGACCTGGAAACTGTCGGCGGAAAATATGCCACGGATCCGAATGGGCATCTTGGAGACCCCGTAGGTCACGCCGGCGCCGAGGCCCCACCCTCCAATCGTGCCGATCACCAGCACGATGGCCCCGAGCCAGATGAAGATGCGCGAGATGTCGCGCCGGGTGTAGCCCATGGAGCGAAGGATCGCGATCTCCTTGGTCTTCTCGATGACGATCATCGCGAGGGTGTTGAACATGCCCAGACCGGAAATCAGAATGATGGTCGAGACGGTGAGGGCGGCGGAAATCTGCAGGGCCTGGAAGGCCTGGAGCCAGCTTTCCTCCCGCTCCTGCCAGCTCTTGGCGCTGTGGCGGAGCACGGCCTCCATTTGCAAAGCATCCTGCGGCGCGCGATCCCGATCAAACAGGGCGACCTGGATGAAAGAGGCTCCGCTGTTTTTTTTCAGCAACGAGCGCGCCTCCCCCAGATGCAGGTAAAGGCGCACCCGATCGATCTCACTCACTCCCGTGGTGTAGAGAGCCGACACGCGATAACGGCGCTGCTCGGTCCCAGCCTGCAGGAGCAGTGAATCCCCGACCGTCAGCTGCAGACGATCGGCGAGCACCTTGCCCATCAGGACACCCTGCGGGGTGTTGCGAAAATCCTCGAGGCTGCCGCTGCCCCGCTGCACCTGGGCGGCCAAATCGGAGACCGACAGATGGTCGTCCAATTTGATGCCGAAGACCTTGGCCGAGTCATTCTTGAAGGAACTGTCCGCGATGACCGAACCCTGCACCACGATGGAAACCCCGGCGACGTTCCGGAATTTACGCAGCGCCTCGGACAACAGCGCGGGATCTTCGACGCCCTCGATGTATTTGCGCGCCGTGCGGTCGGCGGGGACCTCGAACTTGCTGCCGCCGATGTCGTGCCCGGCCGCCGCCATGGCGAAGATGGTGTCTTGGATCTTGTCCTCAATCCGGATGGCCCCGTTGGTGCCGAGGATGGTCCGGATGAAGAACTGCTCGAAGCCGCTGGTCTGGGCCTGGGTGACGATGAAAAACCCCACACCAAAGATGATGCCCGCGAGGCTCATCAGCATGGAACGCTTGCGGGCCGTCAGAAAACGGAGGGCGATGCGGAGGTTGTTGGACACCCGGAGGAAGGGAAAAGTGAGAGTGAAAGTGGAGGTGGGGGCCGGAGTGAAAGGGGCGGGCTGGCCGTTAGAGAGTTCGAGCTGGCCGGGTGTGTGTCCCACTCACTCTAACTTTCACATTCACCCCGTTCGGCCCGGCGGGGTTAGTTCGGCAGAACCTGGGTGCGCACGCGTTCCCCCTCGCGGAAGCGGTCCTGCTGCTCGATGACCACCAGCTCGCCCGGAGCCAGGCCGGTGACGATCTCGACCTGGTTCATGCCCTCGTAGCCCTTCGCCACCTTGCGCCGCACGAGACTGCCACCCTCGACGACGTAGACATATTCGCCGACCAGGGCCCGGCGGGGGATGATGACGGCGTTGGCCCGCTCGGCGATGATGATGCTGACTTCGCCGGTCAGTCCGGGCAGCAACACCCGGCCCTCCGGCAGGGCGAGATCGAGAAAGACGGTGTAACGCTGCGTGGCGGCATCGGCCGAAGGCAGGATTTTCGAGATCACCGCATTATATTGGTCGGCGCCAAAGGTGAGGAAACGCACGGTGGCATTCTGTCCGAGTTTGATGGCCGCGAAATTTTCCTCGCTGATTTTCGCCTCGATGGTGCGGCCGACGGCGATGACGGTGGCGATGGGTGAATTGCTCCCGATCAGATCCCCCACCCGGGCGGCCACGGTCGTGACGATGCCATCGGAGGGCGCGACGATGAGCATCTTGCCTCTCTCCCGCTCTTTGGAGCGCAGACTGTTCTGGTAGTTTTCGAGGGCCAGCCGGTTGTTGACCTCGTCCAGCTCCATGCGCTGTCCCAACTGTTGGAAAAGTCGTTTCTGCTTCTCAAACTCCGCCTGGGGATAGGCACCGGCCTTGGTCTGGCGCTCCACGTTCTCGAGGGTATCCTTGGCGTTCAGCACCTCGGGCCGGAGCAGTGAACCCAACTCGACCTTGCGCTTGGCCGCCGTGATTTCGTTTTTGATCCGCTCGATCTCGATGTCGATGTCTCCGGTGTCGATCTGCACCAGAACGTCGTTTTTGAACACCCGCTGGCCGACATCCAAGCTGCTGGAGATGACCCGTCCACCCACCTCGCTTTTCAATTCGATGGCGTATTCCGCCTTAACCTCCAAGGTTCCGGGCACGGTGCGCACCGACTTGCCGATGACCGCGGCCGTCACCGCCGCCACCGGCCGCAGGGTGTAGGAGACCGCATAGATAATTCCCGCCACCACGACGGCGGCCACGGCCAGTCGGAGCAACCAGTTCGGCGACCCTGTCTTGCCCGGGTTCATTTGACTGCGGCCACGTTGGTGACCACCGGATCTGCCATGATCGTGCCCAGGAAATCTCCGGTCCGATACAAATAGTCGCTGCGGCCGTTATACGCGCTGAGCTGGGCGTCAAAAAGCGCCAAACGGGCCAGATTGACTTCATCCTCCGAGCTGATGCCGCGGGCGAAGTCATCCTGCTTGGTCTTCAAGTTGCCTTCGCTCGAAACGGCGGCCCGGTCCAGGATGGCCATGCTGCGCGCGGCAAAATCGATCTGCTTGACGTGGGTTTGGGCCAATTGGACCAGCCGCTCGGTGAGATCCTTGTAGTCGTTTTCCATCTGCCGCCGCCGGGCCAGTCCGTTCCGCACCGCCGCTTGAGAAGAGAATCCGTCAAAGATCGTCCAGTTGGCGGAGACGCCGCCAAAGAACGAGTTGACGCGGTATTTTTGCGCGACGTTGATGGTATAACTCTGTTCATCCTGACTGACCCCCAGCACGAAATTGAATTTGGGCCATAGCCGCGTCTTGGCATTGGCGTAATTCAGAGCCTCACTTTCCAACTGCTTGCGCAGCGTGACCGACTCGATCGTCGGTGGATCCTTCTGGCTTAGAAAGCCGGCGAGCAGCCGATCATAGTTGGCCGCTTCATAGGGCACGGCGGGGATGGCATCAGGGATGACATCGTCTGTCATTACCGAAAGGCCGGACAACCGGGCGAAGGAGGCTTTGGCCATTTCGAAATCAAATCGCGACCGCTCGCTGGCGATTTGCGCCTGCTCAGCAGCCAGTCGGACGGCAAAGATTTGGAATTCGGAAATTACTTTTTGGGCCAGCCGAATCTCTTCCTTGGCGAGTTGGTTTTTGGTGAATTCCGCATAATATGCGGTCCGCTTCACGGACAATTTCTGCACGATCAACCGCATGTAGTCGCCGCGCAAAGTCTGGGCCAGCAGACGATAACCGTCGCGAAACTGCCCTTTGGCGATACTGGCCTGAATCTCGCCCATTTGGGCGTTATTGCGCCGCTCCCCCCAATAAAACAGCGGCTGGTTGATCGAAAAATTATAGGCTATCTTGGTGACATCCACGCGGCCCGTGAGGTCGGCCCGGGTGTCCTGCGACTGGTAATAGCTCACGTAACCGCCTAAACTGGGCAGCAGGTTAGCCCGAGCCTGGATCCGGTTGTTTTCCGCGATCTCAAGATCCAAGGCCCGGTTCAGCATGCGCGGGGATTGCTTGACCGCAGCCTGGAGCACCGACTCCAACTGCGGGAACATCTTCTCCGGCAGCACCAGCCCATTGGCGGTCGATTCCGCCGCCAGAATACCGGCCGAAAGCACAGGGAGCGCGAGAAGGATTCTGAAGGATTTCATGGTGGGAATGGGAATGGACAGGCCGCCGCAAAGACTGTGCCTTGGCAATCAGGAAATTCATGACCGCGAGGCCGAAACCCTGCACGACTAATTTATTAATAGCCTTTGCCCGCCCAATTCCCCAAGACTTTAGACATCAACCACTCTCCCCGCTGATGTTGCGTCGTATTCTGCCTTTTGCCGCCGACCTTTGGACGCACCGTGAGCTGCTCTGGCAGTTCACGCTGCGCAACGTGGAATTGCGCCACAAAGGCAGCCATCTGGGTCTCATTTGGTCCTTCCTCAACCCGTTGCTCATGCTCGGGCTTTACGTGCTGGTTTTCGGCTACATCTTCGGTGGCAGCTTCGGCATCCTGCCCCATGAAACCCGGGTGGACTATGCCTTGGGCATATTTCTCGGCCTGACCCTGTTTCACTTCGTCTCGGAGGTGCTGGGCATTTCGCCGAGTATTATTGTGGGCAATCCCAACTTCGTGAAAAAGGTGGTGTTCCCGCTCGAAATTCTGCCGGCCGCCAACGTGGGCGGAGCGGTGTTTCACATGCTGATCAGTCTAGGGCTGGCCTTGCTCAGCCTGCTGGTCTTCGGGGCGCATTTTTCAGGCGGCGTCTTCTGGCTGCCCGTCATCATCCTGCCGCTGGTTCTGCTGGGTCTGGGGATCGCCTGGATCATATCAGCCCTCGGCGTTTTCCTGCGGGATATCGGGCAGATCATGCAGTTCCTCACCATGGCGCTGATGTTTTCCAGCGCGGTGTTTTATTCCGCCCAGAAAATTCCGGCCCCCGCGTGGGCCTTCATGCGCTTCAACCCGATCCTGCTGGCCATCGAGTTGGCCCGGGACGCCGCGTTGTGGGACCGACCCCTGAATTACCACCACCTCGGTTATCTTTATGGCACCGGCCTGGCCGCCTGTTACCTCGGCCACCTCGCCTTCCGCAAAATGAAACCCGCCTTCGCCGACGTGCTCTGAGCGCGGCGCTCAACGTTCGCAGACCAGAAGGACCCGGGGCGCGGGATGCGAGGCCACCCGGCTGATCTTGGGGAAATGGTGACGGAGGACCGCCTCAAAATTCTCGATGGTATACCATGCGTAGCGGTCAGTCATCCACTGGCTCACATGGATGTCATCCCTGGGCGGAAACTCGACGATGAGCGTCTTCTTGGTATAAACCGCCAGCCCCGCCGCAATCTGCTCGAAGTTCAGGTGCAACTTGAAAACCAAGTGATGGACCAGCGCGAGGCCGAGCACCAAGTCGCACGGCAACCGTTCCGCCGCAGATTCCATGAGGCCGTCGCCGAGCCCGTAGCGGGGCGAAGGCGTGACAAAATTCATCACGAGCGGCTGGACATCAAGCCGCCGTTCCACCGCCTCAGCGAACATCTGGTTGATGCAGGCGGCATCGTTGTCGAACGCGACCACCCGCGCGCCACCCGCGGCGGCCAGCAAGGCATACCACCCGCGGTTGGACCCGATATCGAGCACACTGGCCGGTCGATGCTGTTGCAACAGACCGTGCACCGCGTGGTGTTTGGCCGTCCACGCCGGGTCGGGAATCAGGGCCGGGAAGGCATCTTGGTAGTAACCCGACCAGGGCGTGCCGCCAGACCGGAACTCGTAGCCAGTGATCAACTCCCGATACCAGGCGATGGGCGCAGCCCCGTCCGGCCGCTGGGGAACACCCAGACCTGCGATGGACGCGCAGAGCGGCAAACTGATGCCCGTCTCGAAATCCCGCAGCAAGGCCCGGGCGATCCGATCATGCCCGGCTCCCATCATGGCCAACGGATGCAGGAAGTATTCCTGAAATTCCTGCTCGGCGCGCCAAGGTTCGCCCGTCGGGGCCTCGATGATCGAACCCAGATCAACGAACACCGGCCGGCAACCCACAAAGACCACGTTCCAGCCATGGGCATCCTTCAACGTCAGCCCGTGTCGCGCCAGGGCCTCAAGCACGGCCAGCGTGTGCAGTGCGGCGGCGCGCAGCATCTCGGCCGACCATTCGTAGGGATAGGACACGTGCGGCACACGCTCGTGCTCGATCACGAGGGGATAACCTTCCACCTGCAGCGCCGCCCGTTTCGTCGGCACCAGCAACTGCTGCCCCACCAGTTCCGTAATCACCCCGTCCTCAAACAGCCGCGTGCAATGCGCCACGCTGGCTGCCGGCACCCCCCGGTAAAGCCGGCCCTGGTCTATGAACAGTCGACCCTGTGGATCCGCATACGAGGAAGGATGAAACTGAAGATCGGCTGCCGGACGGCGTGATCCCGCCCAGAGGGCTTTGGCCTGAGTGCGCAGAAATTCGATCATGAAGATAATCCGCGCCCCGGGTTGCGGTCGGGCCGGACAGAGGAACGGGCCGCGTGTCGCGATCGAGTGAGGATGACGGTCAAGCCGGCGCAAAGCCAACAGGTTGGCAACACGGAAATTTTCCACCTCGAATCGGATAAACCTAAAGGAATAGCTTTTACTTGCCGAATCCTCCCGGGCTTTGGACACTGCCCCTCGTTCGTCATGCCTCCCCCAACACTCCCACTCTGGAAAGCGTTCCCGGCCATCGCATGAAAGACCACCCCGTGATTTCAGTCCAAGGCGTCTCCAAGGCCTATCGCCTCTGGGAGAGTCCGTCCTCCCGCCTCACCGCGCCCACGCTGGACTCGATGGCCCGGCTGCTCCCGGCCCGGTCCGGCGCGGCCCGGTGGTTGTGCGAACGTGCTGCCCGTAGCTACCGTGATTTCTGGGCCTTGCGCGACGTTTCCTTCGAATTGCGCCCGGGCGAGAGCGTGGGCATCATCGGCCGCAACGGCTCGGGTAAGTCCACCTTGCTGCAAATCATCGCCGGGACGCTCCGGCCGACCGAGGGTGTGGTGAAAGTGAACGGCCGAGTGGCCGCCCTGCTGGAGCTCGGCAGCGGCTTCAACCCCGACTTCACCGGCCGCGAGAACGTCTACCTCAACGCTGCCGTGCTCGGTTTCTCACGCCGCGTGGTGGACGAGCGTTTCGACCGCATCGCCGCCTTTGCCGATATCGGCGAGTTCATCGACCAGCCGGTGAAGACCTACTCCAGCGGCATGTTTGTGCGGCTGGCCTTTGCGGTACAGACGGCGGTGGAACCCAAAATCCTCATCGTGGATGAAGCCCTGTCGGTCGGGGATATATTTTTCCAGCAGCGTTGCTACGAGCGGATGAGCCAGTTGCTCGATTCCGGAGTGTGCATCATCTTGGCTTCGCATGACCTGGCCTCAGTCCAGCGCTACTGCCGAAACACGATCGTGCTGCAGCGGGGCAAAGTGATGTATCACGGGCCGGCGACCGAAGGCACCAAAACCTACCTCCAGCTGGAGCAGCGGGAAAAAGCCGCCGCCTTTTCCGCCCGCGCCCCGGGCACCCCTTCGGCGGCCCTGTCCATCCCGGCGGGCGCCGTCATTCCCGGCTGGCCGGCCACCAGTCTGTCCGCCCCGACCACCGGCAAGATCATCGGCAATGGCTGGGCTCGGTGCACCGCTCTGGCGGTCTGCAATGCTACGGGCGAATCCTGTCTGCACTTCAGGCAGGGCGAGACGATGAGCGTGTTCTACGAATTTGAAATCCTGCACGACATGGAATTCTGCACGGGCTGCATCACCCTCCGCGACAAGACCAATCAGGCCGTGCATTCCAAGATCACCCTGCAGGACGGAATCCGCGAACCGGCGCGGGTGGCCAAGGGCACCCGCCTGCGCTTCCGGCAGGACACCGACCTGAATCTCCACTGCGCGGATTACACCCTGGATATCTCCCTCGATATGATCGCCGCCCGCCTGCTCGACCAACCGGGCATCACCTACGAGGAATTCATGGCGGCCGAGCTGCGCATCTGTGAATTACATGCGGTCGCCAGCATCATGGTGCGCCTGCGCGGGGAGACCGCCCCCTTTCAATTGCTGCATTTCGGGATGGCGGGCCTGCCGAGTCGTTCGCACAGCGAGGTCATACCCCCGGTCCAGCCGTCATGACTCCCCTTGCCGCCCAACCCGATGGTCCAGATGTGGCTTACACCGGCGACTACGCCAGTTTCGCCGAGGCCCGGGCCTGCTCGAATGGTTATCAAGAAGGTGTGATCCTGGAGCGGACCCGCGTCGCCTTGCAAAAAGTGCTGCGGGGCGAGGCCGCCTATGAGCGCGATTCCGTGACCTTCGACAAGCTGGAACTGCCCCGGCCTCTGCTGGGATTATTGAATCGCGTGGCCACCGAACATCAGGGGCACCTCTCCGTGCTCGATTTTGGCGGTTCGCTCGGCAGCACCTACTTCCAGTGCCGGAGCGCGCTGACCCATCTGCCCGGGCTGGAATGGAGCATCGTGGAGCTGCCCGCGCATGTCGCGTGCGGTCAACGGGAATTAGCCAACGAGCAGCTGAAATTCTATCCGACGATCCAAGCCTGCCAGCTCGAGCGGCGGCCGTCGGTGCTGCTATTATCGGGCGTTCTGCAATATCTCCCTGATCCATGGGGCTTTTTTCGTGAGGTCACCGCACAGAGCTTTGACTGGATCATCATCGACCGCACCCCGTTCATCGACGCGGAGCGCGACCGGCTCACGGTGGAGGTGGTCTCGCCGCGCATTTATCCCGCCTCCTATCCCGCGTGGTTTTTCAGCCGGGCGCGACTGGCAGAGAACCTCCCTCCCTGCTGGCGTATCGAGACGGAGTTCGACGCGCTTGATCGGCAGTTGCTCGACAGCGTCGAGGTGGTATTCAAGGGCATGGCGTTGCGGCGCGCGTGATGAGACATTACTGCACCTATTTCGACGGGAACTACCTGACTCGCGGCCTCGCGCTGCACCAGTCGCTGGTGCGGCATGCAGGTAACTTTGAACTCACTGTGCTCTGCATGGACGAGGCGGTGGAAACCGCGTTGCGCCAAAAAGCCCTGCCGTGTGTCCATCTCCTGCCGCTCGCGAAGCTGGTCGCGCAATACCCAGCGCTCGGTGCCGCCCGTGGCGACCGCACCCACCTCGAGTTCTATTTCACCTGCACCTCGTGGCTGATGCAGCACCTGCTCCCGTCGGTCCCCGCGGGCGAGTTCCTCACCTACCTCGACGCCGACCTGTATTTCTTCGGCTCGCCCCAAGTGATCTACGATGAGATCGGTGCGGCCTCCGTGGCGATCACCCCGCACCGCTTTCCGGCGTCGCTCGCCCACCTCGAGCGCTATGGAAAATTCAACGTCGGCTGGGTGTCGCTCCGCCACGATGCCACCGGGCTCGCCTGTGCCGCCGACTGGGCCGACCGCTGCGCCGAATGGTGCTTCAACCGGCTCGAGGCCGACCGCTACGCCGACCAGAAGTATCTGGACGCATGGAAGGACCGTTTCCCCGGCACCATCAGCCTCCAGCATCCCGGCGTCAATGCCGCCCCCTGGAATGTCAAGGACTGCACCTTCGCCGCGGGCCCATCCGGCCCCACGGTCAACGGCCGGCCGCTGGTCTTTTACCATTACCACGCGCTTTTGCACCTCGGCCGCCAATTATATGACCCTGGGCTACACCGGTATGATGCCGTGATGCCGCCAGGGCTCCGCGAGCACATCTACCTCCCATACCTGCGCCGCCTGCTTGCCCACGAGGCCGTGCCGGCCACCGATGAGCCCGAGGTGCTGCCGCCCATCCGAGCTGACGACTCGCGCAGCAGTCTGGCCCTCCCCCACTTGCTGGAGCGCCTGCAGGCATCCGAACTTGACCGCGCCCAGCGGTTGTCCGCCATTGAAGAAACTCTGGCGGCCATCCAGCAGACTGCCGCTTACGTGCAGGTGGTCGAAAAGGACCGTGATCTCACCCGCCGCGATTTGCGCACGATGGAAAAGGACCGCAACCGGGCCCAGGCAGAACTGGACCAAACCGTCACCTACCTGCGGACGGTCGAACTGGACCGCACCGAGCGGCTCGCATCGATCCATTTTCACCAGGAAAAATTGAAGGAAGCCTACGCGGATCACGCACACAACGTGGCCTACATAGAGAAGCTCCACGCCGAGATTGCCGCCCACGTGAAGATCGCGGCGGAGCACAATGCCATCATCGCCCAGCTCAACGAACAGCTCCGCGTCGCGACGGAACGCCGGCCGGCTGGCTCATGAGATATTTCTGCACCGTCCTGGACTCACATGACCTGCCGCCGGCGCTGGCTATGCACCGCTCGTTGCAGGCGCACGCGGGCAGCTTCGAACTGTTCGCGCTCTGCCTCGATGAGGCGGCGGAGCAAGACCTGCGCAAAGCCACGCCGGCCCACACCCGCATTGTGCCACTGACGGAGTTGTCCGCGCAACACACCGCGCTGGCCGCGGCCCGAGCTGATCGCACGCCGGTCGAATTCAAACTAACCTGCAAATCGTGGTTCTTGCTCCATGTGCTGCCGCAAATCCCCGCAGGGGAGCTGCTCACCCACCTCGACGCCAACCAGTATTTCTTCAACTCACCCAAGCCCATCTACGACGAAATCGGTCCGGCGTCCGTGGCGATTACTCACTGCCGTTGTCCGCCCGCGCACGGCCACCGCGAACGCTGCGGAAAATTTTCCCCGGCCTGGATTTCGCTGCGACACGATGCGACCGGCCTGGCCGCCGCCGCCGAGTGGTCCGCGCAGTGCGCCGCCTGGTGCTTCCAGCTCGTGGAACCCGGGCGATACGCCGAGCAGAAATATCTTGATGCCTGGCCGGAGAAATATCCCGGCACGGTCGTCCTTTCCCATCCGGGAGTTAACGTGGCGGCTTGGAACCTGGCCGGGACCCAGGTCACGGCCGGCCCGCAGATCGACGGCCGGCCGGTGATCTGCTTCAATTTCAGCGGCCTGACCCACCTTGGGGACGGTCTCTATGATGCGGGCCTGCATTCCTACGATCTAACGCCGGCCGCAGCGTGGCGACTGCACCTCTACCTGCCCTACCTCCGGCAGCTCCCCGATGCCGGGCCCATTCCAGATATCGTGCCGCCGGCGCAGCCTGGGGATGCGCGTTGCGCCGCCGCCCTGCCGTCTTTGCTGGAGCGACTGCGCGCGGCCGAGCGGGATCGTGCCGCTTGCGTGCAAGCGATGGAGCAAATCCAGCGGGAGGGCCAGGCGCTGATCACTGATCTGCGCAATCAGCTGGCAGAGGCTACCAAGTTTCTGCACGAGGTGAAGCAAGACCGCAGCGAAAAGGTCCGGACGCTGGTCATTCACCAGAACAAGCTCAAGGCCGCCTATTCCGACCTGGAGCGTAACATCGCCTACCTGAAGACCCTGGAGGCCGACAAGGTCGCCATTGCCCGCGACAAGGACGCGCAGATCGCCAGTCTGCACGAGCAGTTTTCCCGGGGTGCCCTAGTCGACACGGCCACCGAGACTGATGCCAGTCGCGCCGTCCTCGCGCCCTACGCGTCAAAGATCCGCCGTCTGCTCGTGGTCCACTACCACCCGCGTCTGCTGCCGGAAATCCTTTGGCTATCGGCAATGGGCATGCCCGTGGAAGTTCTCAGTTGCCCGCCGGAACTCGCCAGCCTCCCGCGCGGCCCCGTTTCGTTCCACCGGGAAACCCTCTGGGAGTGGCTCGGCCAGATCAACAGCCTCTTCAACGAGCAGGCCTACCTCCAGACCAATCCCGACGTCAGCGCCGCCCTGGCACAAGGCGCACTGGCCAGCGGCTGGGACCACTACTTGCAGTTTGGGCAGCGCGAGGACCGGAACCCCGGCGCCGCAGGCTACTGCTCCGGCTTGGCGGAGTTCGACGCGATAGCCTTTGACGGCACCGACGCTGCATCGCTGGTGCCCGCCCTCGTGGGCCGACTGCAGCCCCACCACCAGCTCTTCATCAGCGGCTTCACGCCGCCGACCGACTGGCTGGCGCCCGGTGAAGGCCGCCACTACATCCTCGGTCACACCCTGTATTGCGCAAAGCCGCCGGCCACCTGGCTCGGACCATTGCAACCCGCCCGTCACCTCGCCACCCACCTATCCCCGATCACGCCGTCGGATCTCTACCCGGCCAAACCCGCGCAGAAGGCCGAGTGGCCGCTGATCTCTGTCGTCACGGTGAGCTACAATCAGGCGGCTTATCTCGAGGAAACGATCCGCTCGGTCCTCGACCAGAATTACCCGAACCTCGAATACATCATCGTCGATGGTGGTTCCACCGACGGCTCGGTCGAGATCATCAAGAAATACGCCCACCGTCTGAAATGGTGGGTGAGCGAGAAGGATCGGGGCCAGTCACACGCGCTCAACAAGGGTTTCGCGAAGGCCAACGGGCAAATCCTCACCTGGCTCAACAGCGACGATCGCTTCGCCCCCGCCAGCCTCTATACTGTCGCGCAGATGTTTCTCCTCCACGCCACCGATGTCATCGCGGGCCGCTGTGCCCGCGTCAACGACCGCGACGTCCTCCCGCGCCACATCCACCGCAATGCCCTCCCCCTCGGCCAGCTCGGCCCGCTCCGGCTGGACCAGCTGCTGGAGCTCGACGGCTGCTGGTTGCAGGGCTGGTTCTTCCACCAGCCCGAAGTGTTCTTCACCCGCGAGATCTTCGACCGCGCCGGCGGGCAGATCCGCGAGGACCTCTACTACAGCATGGACTATGACCTGTGGGTCCGCTTCGCCCGGGCCGGCGCGCAGATCCTCCACGTTCCCGAGATCCTCGCGCTCTTCCGCGAACACGCACGGCAGAAGACCGGCGGCGCCGACGTGCCGTATCTCCCCGAATTGCGCGCCGTCAACGCCGCCCACCGCTCCGCATGAGTTATCCCGGCCCATCTTTTCCCGATTGGATCCACGGCCTGCCCAAGTGGCGCGGCTGGCTCCAACTCTCCCCCGCCCGGCCCTACATGCACACCGAGGAGGACTATAATTCGCAGTATGGCCTGACCGCGCCCGAACCCGAGGAGGGCCAGGGCCTGTGCGAGGTGCTCAAGACCCATGGCGTCGACACCACCGGACCGGCGCTGGAGATCGGCTGTGGGAGCGGTTACCTCACCTACGGCTTCGCCCGGCACTACCCCGGCCCCGAAATCCTCATTACAGATCCGTCGCCCGCGTTCCTGCGCCTGACACAAAACCAGTTCGACCCAGCAGCGGAATTCTCCGCCCGGCGTCACTACGCCGTCCTTAACGCCGACGACCTTGGTGACCTCCCGTCCGGGATGTTTTCCGTCATCGCCCTCCGCTCAACCCTCCACCACATCCTCAAGGTTGAGGAATTCATCGCCGCCTGCGCCCGTGTGCTGCGGCCCGGCGGGGCTCTCATCATGGGCGCGGAACCCTGCGAAAGCGGCTACCTGCTCATGGCCGCCGTGGCCCAGTCGATCCCGAATGCGTTCAAGGCGGCCGGCATTGAGATGCGTCCGGAATGGACCCGGCGGCTCGAAGACTTCACCGCCACCGTGAAATTCTGCTGTCTGCGCGACCTCGACAAATCGACCGCCGAGGACAAGCACTTTTTCAGCCCTCATCAGCTGTCGGGCATGGGCGCGGCCCATGGGTTGCAACTGACGTTCTTTCCCACGGCCTCGTTTCGCGATTTTGCACCGCCTTACGTCCATAGTTTTCACTGTTTCAGCCACTTCTTCCTGATCTACCTGCAATACTGCATGAGCTTCCCGGAGGACTTCATGGCGCTGATCCGGTTGCATCTCAACAACCAGCTCAAGTTTATCGATGAATGCCATCGCAGCCACGCCGGTCCGGACATCACCGGGGTGTTCCTGCTGAAAAAGCCGGCCGGCTGAAGCGGGACCGGTTTTTCAGCTGGCCATGGCTGGCATAACACCTTCCTTTTGACCGGATTTCCTCGCCAGATTGCCGCGGCTTGGCCGGCATCACCCGATGCCACCGGGCTTAACTTCAAGACCTGGCACCTGAGCGATCTCCATGCGATATTTCTGCACCTATCTCGACTCGACCGGCCTGCCCCGCGGCCTGGCGCTGCACCAGTCGTTGCTGGCCCACGCCGGCAAGTTTGAGCTGGTCGTGCTCTGCCTCGACGAAGCCGTGGAGACGGGCCTCCGGAAAAAGTCATTGGCTCACGCCCGCCTGCTGCCTCTGACCGAGCTTACCGCGAAAAACCCCGCGCTGGCCGCCGCCCGTTCCGACCGGACGGCCGAAGAGTTCCATCTCACCTGCAAGTCGTGGCTGTTGCAGCACCTGCTGCCGTCGATCCCTGCGGGCGAACTGCTCACTTACCTCGACTCCGACCTTTATTTTTTCGGTTCGCCCGAGCCCGTCTACAAGGAGATTGGCACCGCTTCGATCGCGATCACGCCCCATCGTTACGCGGCTGCGCTGGTCCACCTTCAGCGCTACGGCAAATTTGACGCCGGCTGGGTCTCGCTCCGGCATGACGTCACCGGCCTGGCCTGCGCCGCCGACTGGGCGGCAAAGTGCGCCACCTGGTGCTTCAAGGTGCCCGAGCCCTTGCGCTACGCGGAGCAGAAATATCTCGATACCTGGGCCCAGCGGTTCGGGAACACTGTCAGTCTCACCCACCCCGGCGTGAATGCTGCGCCCTGGAATATCACCGGGGCCGGCCTGGCCGCATCGAAACAGGGGCTGCTCGTCCGCAAACAACCCTTGGTCTGCTTTCATTTCAGCGGGCTCATCCATCTCGGGCGTCAGCTTTACGACGCCGGCCTGCACCGCTACGGCACCGCCCCTTGGCCCGTCTTGCGAGAGCATGTTTACCTGCCCTACCTCCGGATCCTTACGGTCGGAGGAACCGCCGGGACCGACGAGCCCGACCTGCTGCCTCCCACCCGCGCGGATGATCCGCGCTGCAGCCTCGGCCTGACCCACTTGCTTTCGCACCTGCAGACCGCCGAGCCCGAACGGGCCCGGCGGCTGCTCGGGATTGACGAATTGCGTGCGGCCACCACGCGCGCGGCCGAGGAATCACGCGCGGCGGTGCGGGAGGCCCGCCAGGCCACGAAGCGCCGGCTCGTGGAAATCGCAGAAATCAAGGCCGAGGCAGCCCTCGCCGAGGACAAGTTCCAGGAACTGCTGGCCGACAACACGGAGCGTCTCAAGTCCATCAGCTTTCTCCAAGAAAAGCTCAAGGTCTCCTACTCCGACCTAGACCGGAATGTGAAATACCTGAAGACCCTCGAGGCCGAGATCGCGGCCCATGTGCAGGTCGCCGAGGAGCGAGACGCCATGATTGCAACCCTCACCGGGCAACTGGCGCAACAGACTGCCGTCCGGCCTCAGCCCAGCTCGGCTCTGATCCGGGCCGAAATCGCCCCCGTGGCCCATCATTTCCGGAAAGCCGTGGTTCCTCAATTTCATCCCGACCTGCTTCCGCAAATTCTCTGGTTGGCGGCTCTGGGATCCCGCGTGGAGGTTTACGGCAGCCCGAAGGAATATGCCGCGGGCTGGCAGGGCATGATCCATTTCTGGGAGGAATCCCTCTGGGAATGGCTCGGCCAGGTGGACAGTCTGTTCAATGAGCAAGCCTATCTGCAGGCCTATCCGGATGTCGGCAGCGCAGTGGCCCGGGGTCAGCTCCAAAGCGGCTGGGATCATTACCTGAGGTTTGGCCAGCGCGAGGGCCGGGATCCGGGCACGGACAGTTACTGCCCCGGCCTCGCCCAATTCGACGCCGTCGTCTTCGATAGTTCTGACATCAATCGCGTGCTGCCCTGCCTGATGGGCCGCCTCCAGCCGCACCACAAACTTTTTCTCACCAGCCACAAGGCTCCCGCCGACTGGCTGCCCGCGGACCCGGCCCGAATGACCATCCTTCAGGACACCTTGGTTTGCTATCGGCCGCCGCACGAGTGGCTGGGGCCACGCCAACCGACTCCGGGCATGGCGATCAACTGGCCCCTGCCCCGGGCGCAGGACATCTACCCGGCCACCCCCGCACAAAAGACGGACTGGCCGTTGATCTCCCTCGTCACGGTCAGCTACAACCAAGGGGCCTACTTGGAGGAGACAATCCGGTCCGTTCTCGACCAGAACTACCCGAACCTCGAATACATCATCGTCGATGGTGGCTCCACCGATGGTTCGGTCGAGATCATCCAGAAATACGCCCACCGTCTGAAATGGTGGGTGAGCGAGAATGATCGGGGCCAGTCACACGCGCTCAACAAGGGTTTCGCGCAGGCATCAGGCCGGATTCTCTCCTGGCTCAACAGTGACGACCGGCTGGCGCCGGGCAGCCTCTATACCATCGGCCAGACTTTCCTGTTGCATGCCGCCGACGTGGTTGCCGGCCGTTGCGCGCGGGTCAAAGACCGCGACGTCCTCCCGCACCACATCCACCGCAGCTCCTTCCCGCTTGGCCAGATCGATTCACTCTCGGTGGGAGATCTGCTCGATCTCGACCGCTGCTGGCTGCAGGGCTGGTTCTTCCACCAACCCGAAGTGTTCTTCACCCGCGAGATCTTCGACCGCGCTGGCGGCCAGCTGCGCGAGGATCTCTACTACAGCATGGACTATGACCTGTGGCTCCGCCTGGCCAAGGCCGGGGCGAAGATCTTCGCCCTGCCCGAGATCCTCGCACTTTTCCGCGAACACGGGAAGCAGAAGACCGGCGGCGCCGACGTGCCCTACCTCCCCGAATTGCGCGCCGTCAACGCCGCCCACCGGTAAACCATCCGACCTTCGCCATGCCGCCCGCCTCCGAATCATTCCAAGACTGGATCGCCCGCCTGCCCAAGTGGCGCGGCTGGCTTCAGCTCTCGCCGGAGCGGCCGTATGCGCATGCCGAGGAGGGCTACGACAGCCAATACGGCGTCACCGCCCCCGAGCCGGAGGACGGCGAAGGCTTGTGCAACCTGCTCAAGACGCACCACGTGGACGTCACCGGCCCGGCCTTGGAAATCGGCTGTGGCACCGGCCGCCTGACCTGCGGCCTGGCCCGGCATTACCCCGGCCCGGATTTCCTGATCACGGATCCGTCCCCGACCTTCCTCCGCATCACGCAGGGTCAATTCAGGGAAAACGACCGCCTGCCGACCAAACTCCACTACGCCGTCCTGAATGCCGACGATCTCGGCCAGCTGCCGGCGGATATGTTTTCGATCATCGCGCTGCGCTCCACTCTGCATCACATCTTGAATGTTGACGCATTTATCGCCGCCTGCGGTCGCACGCTACGCCCCGGCGGGGCGCTGGTCATGGGCGCGGAACCGGTTGAAAGCGGTTATGTGCTGATGGGCGCCGTCGGCCAGTCCATCGCCCCGGTGCTCCAGTCCGCCGGGGTGAGCCTGCGGCCGGAGTGGATCCGCCAGATCGCTGATCTGACCAACACCGTGAAATTCTACTGCCGCCGCGACCTCAACAAGACCACCGCGGAGGACAAGCATCTCTTCCGCGAGCACGAGCTGGCCGATCTCGGCCGCCAATCCGGACTGCTACTGCAATTCTTCCCCAACGCCACGTTTGGTGACTTCGCCCCACCCTACCTGCCGGAGTTCGAAAACTTCAGCCATTTCTTCCTGAATTATCTGCAATATTGCATGCTCTTCGACGCCGAGCTCCTGAAACTCATCCGCCGCCACCTGAAGTCCCAGATGAAATACCTCGACGACTGCTACCGCAGCCACGTCGGGCCCACCATCACCGGGGTCTTCGTCCTGAAGAAGACAGCCGCTCCGGCCTGATACCATGAAGCCTGTGACCGACAAACGCCGCACCGCCGACCTGCCGAAACGTGTTCTCTTTTTGAACGACGTCAGCTTCCAATATGGTGCTGGTGTCGCCCAGGCCCGCCAAGTCGAAGCTTTCCTCGCCCTCGGCATCGAGGTGGGCGTGCTGGCCTGGTCGCCGGGCGGCATCAGTCTGGAGGATGTCGCCACTCGCCCGATCGATCCCGACCTCTGGTTGGGGATCCGCGAGGTCAACCACCTCGAGGGCGGCAAGATCTCAGACGACACCATCGTCGCGGGCCTGGTGATGGAAGTGGCGCGCTTCAACCCCACGATCGTGCTTGTAGGCAACCTCCACGCCGCGCGCTGGCCCTTTCGCCTGCTGCCCGCGCTCACCGGCATCGGCTGCCGTGTGCTTACGTTTGTGCACGACGCCTACCTTTTTACCGGCCGCTGCGCCTACCCCGGCAACTGCAAGCTTTACCTCACCGGCTGCGATGAAACCTGCCCGACCGCCGACCACTATCCGAAGCTCGAGCCGGCCCTCATCGCGGGCGCTTGGCGTTCCCGGCGTGACCTTTTCAACGGCCCGGGGGGCATCGAAGCCATCGCCAACAGTCGCTGGAGCCGGCGGATGTTCAAGACCGCCCTGCCGACCTGCCGCGGCGTGGAGACCATCGAGCTCGGCGCGGATGAATTTGTCTTCAAGCCCGGCGACAAACACGCCGCGCGCCAGGCACTCGGCCTGCCGGATGACAGGCCCCTCGTGCTCTGCGCCGCCGTCAATTTCCAGGAGGACCGCAAGGGCGGCCAGCAACTCCGCGACATTGTCGCCGCCCTGCGCGACGAGGTGAACTTCGCGGCCTTCGGCCACAATGCCCACGAGATTCCCGGCCTGATCGGCCTGGGCTATCACCTGCGCGCGGAGAAACTCGCCACCTGCTACCAGGCGGCGGAACTTTTCCTCGGCACCGCGACCGAGGAGGCTTTCGGCCAGACGGTCATGGAGGCCCAGCTTTGCGGCGTGCCCGCGGTGGTCTTCCAGGCGGGCGGCGTGGGGGAGATTGTGCGGAATGAAATCACCGGCAAGCTGGTCCGCAACGGCGACGCGGCTGATGCGATCGCCACCCTTCGGGGCACCCTGGCGGACGAACGGTTCATGAAGGTGGCCGGACCCTGGGCGCGGCAGTATGCCGTCAGCCGTTTTTCCATGTGGGCGCACGAGGAGCGCTGGCATGTCTATCTCAGCGGCCACCCCCGGACCGGCACCGGTCACAATCCACCCGACCAAGCCTACCCGCGCGATGACTTGGCCGATGCCAAAGTGCCCGAGCGCCACCGGCGCTCCTGGTCCTGGTATGTATCCGGCTACGGCGAATTTATCACCGAGCAGCACCAGGCCATCTATGAGATGACCTCCCATTTGCCCGGCTGGCAGACCCCGGGTGATTCCTTCAAGCTCTACGAGATGGGCTTCCACGCCGGTGATGTGATGCTCGAGATCGGGCCCTTTGGGGGCCGCTCGGCCACGGTCATGCTCCTCGGTGCGCTGCACAATTCCAACCGCAGCCGCCCACCGGAATATTACGGCATCGACATCAACGCGGATTCAATTTCCCGCACGCGCGGCATGCTGGCCGAATCCAAGCTCGGCGACCGCTGCCACCTGTTTCACGGCATCCTGCAGGAATTTGTCCAGCGCTGGGCTATCACGCCGACCATGGTCTTCCTCGACGGCGACCACAGCTACGAGGGCGTCGCCGCGGATCTCCAGACCCTCACCGCCTACCTCAGGATCGGCACGCCCATCCTGGTGCACGATTTCCTTAACGTGGAGAATGCGACGGGCAAGATCGGCGTGCAACGGGCGGCCCTCGAATGGGCCGCCGCCGGCCACGGCCGGTTCATGGGCTGCTGCGGCTGTTGCGCGCTCTATGTGACCCTGGATGGCGGAAGATAGGTCATGACGGTCCTGCTCGCCCATTTCTCGCTCCTGTCGCTGCTGTCGTATGCGACGGCCGGCCGGCTGGCGCAAAACCCGGCCGACCGGATCATGGCGGCGGTGATGCTGTTCTGGGGCAACATCGTGGCGCACTGCCTGCTGCTCTCCTGCTTCGGCCAGCTCGGTGCGACCGCCTGGTTCTTCCGCGGCTCGCTGCTGCTGGCGGTGGTCACGTTCCTGCTGGCGTGGCGCTTCGCCGGCCGGGACGCCGCGCCCGTCGACCTCCCCCCCGCGCGCGAGGGGGACCGGCCCAGCCTGCCGCTGATCATAGCGGTCGTCGTCACGCTCGGCCCGCTGCTCCTGGGCAACCTCGCGATCGCGTGGACCTACGAGCCCAGCAACTACGACTCGCTGACCTACCACCTGCCGCGCGTGATGTATTACCTCGGGCACGGCGCGCTGTCGCATTTCGAGACGGCCGACTTCCGCCAGGTCAATTATCCCTTCAATTTCAACCTGCTCCAGCTGTTCTGCTTCGTTTACGACGCCCCGCCGCAAACCATCAATTTTCTTAATGTCGCCACCTGGATGGTCGCAGGCCTGGGGGTGCATCGCATCGCCCGGTGGGCCGGCTGCAGCTTCAACTCCTCGCTCACCGCGGCCTGGCTCACGCTGACCGCCACCGAGGTGCTGGCCCAGGCCACCAGCACGATCCTGGACCTGCCGGCCGCGGCCGCGCTGGTCGGCGCCATCCTCTTCGCCTTGCGCTGGCGCGAATCCCGTCGCCCCACCGATGCCCTGCTCGCCGGCCTTGCCGCCAGCCTGAGCGCGGGCACCAAGTTGACCGTGGTCTTTTTCGGCCCGGCCGTGGGCCTGGTCTTGCTGGCGGTGGCGTATCAATTCTGGCGGCGGCAGGAGACCCGGCAGTTCCTCGCCGGCGTGCGTCCGTGGATCGGCCCCGCCCTGCTGGCCGGGATCCTCAGCGCCCCCTTCCTCATTTTCAACCTGCAGGCGACCGGCCAGGTGATGACCCACCGCATGGATTTCACGCTCAACAAGCCTTTCACCTTCGGTTGCGCCTTCCAGACGGCCAAGGGCTACCTGGTCCAGATTTTCGCCGACCCCTTCGCGCGCTTCGGCTACGACCCCGAACAAATCAACGCCCTGAACCTCTGGTTCAACCGGCATGTCTTCGCGAACTGGAACGAGGCCCAGGCCTTCTCGCCGCTCTACACCATCCTGCCCGACCTGAACGAGGACCATGTGTTCTTCGGTTTTGCCGGTCCGTTGTTCCTCCTTTGCGGGATCGTCTGTCTCTGGCGGGATCGCGCCCTCCGGCAGCCGATGAGCTGGATCGCCCTCCTCGGGCTGGGTTGGTTTGCGACCTATTTTGCGCTGAACAAGTGGTCCTCGTATAACCAGCGCTATTTCGTGCCGCCCATGGTGCTCCTTGGCCCGTGCGCCGCGGCGGTCCTCGACGGCAGCTGGCGGGGTTCGTGGCTCCTGGGCCGCATCCAGCGTCTTGTCTTTTTCGCGGTGGCGGCCTGCGGGCTCTGGTTCGCCTGCTCCTACCTCACGCAGAACAGCAGCCGCCCCGTGCCGTTCCCGAGCGTCGTGCGCCCGAACCTCATCCCCGACCTGCCCCCGACGCTGGTCGAGCGGCTGACCCCGCAACCCCGCATCAACTTCAGCTCCTACGGGACGAACGAGCGCATCTATCCCCTGCTGCACCTGGGACCGCACCCGCGGGTGACCTCCGGCTCGCAGCTTGATCCCGCCAGATACAGCGTGTTTTCCTTCTGGGGCGCCACGCGGAGTAATATTTTCAGCAACCTCGCCTACTACGCGTCCTACCTCGTCGTGCCTGTCCCCGCCAAGGCGACGGCCGGGGTGGAATTCCTCGGCACCCTGCCGGGCAGCAACGACACCTTCGACTATGTCGGGCTTCCGCCGCACGCCGGGGACCTGCCGGCCACCCCGCAGAATCGCAACCTGGTGATGATCGTGGAATACAGCGCCGATACGAACGATCCCGTGCGGCTGGGCGCCGGCCGCATCCGCGTCGTCGGGCTCAATTCCCGCGATGCCGCCCATGCGCGGATCACGGTGGAACGGGCCGACGGAACCAGCCAGCCCGTGCTGCAGGTGGCCCACTCGGACTGGAGCAAGGTTTCCGTGTCGCAACCCTTCAAGCACCTGGTCATCGAGGTCGTGGACAACGCGACGGGCCGGAACCTCGGCCGCGCGGTAATGCCCTTCGGTCCCCGGCTCAGCGAGGCCGACGCCGCGCCGCCGCCGCTCAATCCCGCCGCCCTGTTCGCCGTCGAGTTCATTTCCCGCGAGCCCACGCGCAACGTGTCCGCCACCGGCCTGGCCCCGCTCGAGGGACCGTATCCCCAGTGGAACCTGCCGCTCTTCCGCTGGGTCAAGCAGCCCGCCGTCCGGGTGGCCATCCCCGGTGACGCCCGGCTCCGGGAAATCCAGCTGACACTCAGCGTTCGCCTCCAGGTGCGCGAACGGGGCATCCTCGAGGTGGTGCACAACGGCCGCGTGGTGCAAACCCTCCGCCTGCAAGGCCGCGAGCAGTGGCATGACAAGGTGGTGAAGCTGGCCGCCGACCCCGGGGAAAACGTGCTCGAGCTGCGGGACCGCGCCGACGCCGACGCCCCCGACTGGCTGGCCTACCTCGAGAAAAACCCGGACGTGAAACAATACGTGGTTTCGTCGGGCCAGCCCCTCGAAGAGGGCGCGCAGCGGCACTACGAAAGCCACGGCAAGGCGGAGGGCCGGGTCCTGCCCATGACCGCAAATCCCGCTTCCGCCGCGACCCCGCCCGATTCACTCTACTTCGCTTATCGCCACCTCCGGGTGGAAGGCCTGGCCAATCCCTGAGCCGGCGGCACGCCCCCCATGTATCTCTTCCTCCTCCACAGCCTGCTCCTCCTCGGGGCGTCCTTTGGGGCCGCGCGGCACCTGACCGCGCGGACGGTCGACCGTTTCCTGGCCACCGCGCTGCTCAGCTGGGGCAACCTCGTGGTCACGAGCCTGCTGCTTTCCAGCCTGCACCGGCTCGGCGAGGCGGGCTGGTTTTTCCGCTCGTCGCTCCTGCTGGCCGCCGCCGCCTGGCTCCTGCTGCGCCGCCTGCCCCCGCCGCCGGTCGCGGCCGAAGCGGGTGACGACAAATTCTCCGGCCGGCTGCTGGCTGTTTTTCTTTTGACGCTGGCGCCGCTGTTCTACGCCAGCATCCGCATCGCCGGCACCTATGAGCCGAACAATTACGACTCCCTCTCCTACCACCTGCCGCGCGTGATGTTCTACCTGGGACAGGACTCCCTCGCCCACTTCTCCACCGGCAACGACCGGCAGATTTATTTTCCGTTCAATTACAACCTGCTGCAGCTCTTCGGCCTCATTTACCACCCGCCGCTGCAGACCCTCAACTTCATCAACCTGGCCAGCTGGGTCACGGCGGGCGTCGCCGTCTACCGCCTGGCCCGCCTCTGCGCCTGCTCCGCGAATGCCGCTCTGATCGCCGCCTGGGTGGCGCTCACGTCGACCCAGGTTCTCGCCCAGGCCACCGCCACCACGAACGACCTGCCGACGGGCGCGGGACTCCTCTGCACGCTGGTGTTCGCCCTGCGGTGGCGGCAATCCCGGCGGGCGCGCGAGGCGCTGTTGGCCGGAGCCGGAGCCGGCCTGACGCTCGGCGCCAAGCTCACGGTCATCTTCTTCGCGCCGGCCGCCGGCCTCATCGGGCTCGTCCTGGCCTGGCAGCACTGGCGGCGCGGCGCGGTCCGCGAATTTTTCCAGGGGGTGCGGGCGTGGCTGGCGCCTGCGGCGCTGGCCTTCGCCTTGGCCGCGCCCTTTGCCCTGATCAACCTCGCGGAAAAGGGCCAATGGATCAACCATACCTACGACCACACCCTCAACCGGCCTTTCAGCCTCGCCTGCGTCGCGCAGACCTCCCGGGCCTACCTGACCCAGCTCTTTATCGAGCCGCTGCACCGCTTCACCCTGGACCCGGGCGTGACGGAAAAACTGAATGCGTGGGGCGGGCAGAAGTTTTTTCCGCATTGGAACAAAGCCTATGCGTTTTCCCCCTTCTACCTCTTCCCGCCCGACCTGAACGAGGACCATGTGTGGTTCGGTTTCGCCGGGCCGTTTATCCTCCTGTGCGCGGCCTTCTGCCTCCTGCGATTCCGCCGGGCCCCGGCGCCCGTGGCCTGGCTGGCGGGGCTGGGCCTCGGCTGGTTCGGAGCCTATTTCCTGCTGAACAAGTGGTCGCTCTACAACCAGCGGTATTTCGTCCTGGTGATCCTCGTGCTGAGTCCGTGCGTCGCCGCCATCGTCGACACCGGGCGGGCCAGCCCCTTCTTCCGCCGGCTGACCCGCGACCTCCTCGTCGTGCTGGCGCTCACCGCCCTGTGGTTCGCGGGCCATTACCTGTTGCGGAACACCAACCGGCCCTATGCCCCGCTCTGGGCGGGCGAGCCGCCGCCGCCCGCGCTGTCCGCCCTGCCCCCGCTCATGAACCTCCGCCTGGCGCGCCCGGCGAAGGTCAACATCCACTCCACCGATGGCAACGAACGCACCTTCCTGTTCATGGCGCAGGGCCGCGGGCAGGAGTTTGTCGCCCTCGATGCGGTCACGCCGGACACCTACAATTTGTTTTCCGAGTGGGGCTTCCCGCGCAAGGTCGCCTACAGCAATATCGAGCAGGAGTCCTCCTACACGCTGGTGGCGGTTCCGACCAAGCGGACGGCCGGCGTGGAATTCCTCGGCACCATGGGCCAGGGCGAGATCGCGATCGATTACTACGGGCTGGCCGCGCGGGCCGGCGAGGTGCCGCCCGGCGAGAGCGATCGCAACGTCCTCGTGGAGTTCTATTACGAGCCCCACGACCCCAACCGGTATGCCAGCATGAGCCTCAAGGTGGCGGGCTTGAACCCTGCGGACCAAGCCCGCCTGACCGTCGGGGTGGATTATGACGACCGCACGTCCGCCACCCTCGGGGTGTTCACGCGGAGCGGCACCGCCCCAGCCCCGGTCACCAAGCCTTTCCGCCGCTTCACCGTCCAGGTGACCGACCAGGCGAGCGGAGCGAAGCTCGGCGAGGTGGACGTCCCTTACCTGATCCGGACCCTGCCGCCCGACGTCGAGGCGCCGGATGATCCCGCCCTGCTGTTTGTCGATGAATTGGTCCTCGCCCCCGCCCAGTCCCGCATCGTGCCCGAGGGGTTGGCCGCGCCGGAAGGCCCCTACGCGCAGTGGAACCTGCCCCGCATCCGCTGGGCGAAAGCGCCGGTGGTTCGCCTCGAAATCCCCGAGACGGACCAGCTGGCCCGGGTGGAACTGGAGTTCAGCGCCCGCATGGAGGTGCGCGAATCCGCCGACCTCGACGTCGTGCTGAATGGCCAGCTCGTGCAATCCTACCACCTGGCCGGCGCCCACGGCTGGTTCACCCACACCCTGCGCCTCGTCCCGTCGCCCGGCAAAAACGTGATCGAGTTGCACAACGTCGCCGTCGGCACCGAGCCGGACTGGCTGGATTACCTCGCGCGCTATCCGGACGTGAAGAACTACCTGGTCGCTCAGCAGATCCCGCTGGAAAAAGGCGCCCGGGAGCACTACGAAACGTTTGGCAAGAAGGAGCATCGCGTGCTCTATCACCAGCGCCGGACGGAGACGCTTCCGGGATCGGCCCAGCTCTACTATCTCTTTCGCACCCTGCGCGTGAACGGCTTTCGCCAACCATGAACCACCCGACTCCCCCTCCCGCCGGCCGCAACGCCTACATCGATACGCTCCGGGGCTGGAGCATTTTCGGGGTCGTCTGCATCCACTTCGCCGGCAGCTTTGTGACCACGGACATCCACGCCTGGAGCCCGTCCTTCTGGCTCGGCCTCGTCCTGAACCAGGTTTTCATCTTCGCCGTGCCGCTGTTCGTCTTCCTGTCCGGCGTGCTGGCCGGCGGCTCGACCAAGGTGCAGCCCTTGAGCTACTATTACCGCAGCCGGCTCTGGCGGATCGGATTCCCCTACCTGCTGGTCAGCATCGCCTCGTTTTTCCTCCTGAACCACTACGTCGCCTGGCTGGCGCTGCCCGATGCCGGCGCCCGCCTGCGCTGGCTTCTGCAGCGTTTCTTTTTCTCCGGGGTCGAGCCCACGCTGTATTTCATCCCGCTGATCATCTACCTCTACTTCCTGCAGCCGGCGCTGAAGGCCCTCCCGGGCTGGCTCAGCCGCGCCGTGCCCGCCGCCAGCCCGGCGCGTTTCACCGCCGGGCTCGCCGGCCTGCTGCTGGCCCTCCATGTCACGCTCGGGGTGCTCTGCTACCGGAGCAAACTGGACTATTATTCGTGGGGCCGGCCGAACCCGCTGTTCTGGATGTTTTATTTCTTCGCCGGCCTCCATTTCCGGACCCTGGCGGATTTCCTGTCGGCCCGCGCCCTGCGGCTGGCCGCCGGGATCGCCCTCGCGGTGGCCGCCGCCGCCATGGCGCGGAACTTCATCCACAACACCGACGTCGCGGTGGTCGGCGAGCATTTCGAGCGCAACATCCTCGACTTTGCCTACGTGCGCCCGGAAATCCTGGTCTATGACCTGGCCATGATCCTCGGCCTCGGCGCCGGGATCGCGCTGGGCTGGAGCGTGCGCGCCAGCCTCATTTCCTATCTTGGCCGCTACACGCTCGAAATCTACCTCTGGCACATCCTGGTCCTCTATTACGGCGCGTGGCGCTACCCCGAGACCCTCGCGTCGTGCCGGGAGATGCCCGAGGTGATCGTGCTGATCTGCGCGGCCACCGCCCTCGTGATTGCCTGGCTGGCCGACGGCTGGGACCGCTCGAGGGATTTCTTCCGCCACCACCGGGTGGCCCTCGTCAAGGTGCCCTGAAACGGGCGTCCCGCCGTCCGGCGGAAATCGCTGTGGACATGCCGAGTCAAACCATGCTCTGTGGGTGCCCGTATTAAATCCGCCCACTCCATGGCCCGTTCCACCCCCAGCATCGCCGTCGCCATCCCCTGTTACCAGGAGGAAAAGACGATCGCGCAGGTGGTGACTGATTTCAAACGCGAGCTGCCACAAGCGGCCATCTACGTTTTCGACAACAATTGCACGGACCGCACCGCCGAGTTCGCCCGCGCCGCCGGCGCCACGGTCATCCGGGAAAAACGCCAGGGCAAGGGCCACGTCGTCGCCACCATCTTCGAGGTCGTCGAAGAGGACATCATGGTGATGGTCGATGGCGACGGCACCTACGACGCCACCGCGGTGCACCGCCTGCTCGAGCCCATCCTGAAGGGCGAGGCCGACACCACTGTCGCCGCGCGGCTGCAGCAATACGGCGACAAATCCTTCCGCAAGTTCCACGTCGCGGGCAACCAGCTCGTCTGCTGGATCATCAACCGCATGTTCAATGCGGGCATCTCGGACATTTTCTCCGGCTACCGCGCCTTCACGCGCGAGTGCGCGCGGCTGATCCCGATCACCTCCCACGGCTTCGATGTCGAAACCGAACTGACGATGCAAAGCCTTTACCGCGGTATGGTCATCCGCGAGATCGAGGCGCCCTACGGTGAACGTCCTTCCGGCAGCTTCTCCAAGCTCCGCACCATCCCGGACGGCATCAAGGTCCTGCTCCGCCTCTTCCTTCTGATGCGCTCCTACAAGCCGCTCACGCTCTTTGGTTCCGTGGCCATCGCGTTGCTGCTGGCGACCATCGCCGCCGGCGCGCTCCCGGCGCTCGAGCTCATCGAGTATCACCGGGTCAACAGTCGGGCTTGCGCCATCCTCGCCATCTCCGGTTTCATGCTGACCTGCCTGAGTCTTTCGCTCGGCCTGGTGCTGAGCTCCGTCAACCTGCGCCTGCTCGAACTGGAACGCGTGGTGATCAAGCGCATCCAGCGTTCCCGCGCGGACTGACGGGACGCCGCACGGCATGGGCACCAAGGATTTTAACGCGCTGGACATGTTCATCTGCCGGTGGCGTTCACGCGTCGTCCGGTCCTTCGTCCGGCCCGGCGACACGCTGCTTGACTTCGGCTGCGGCCACCAGGCCATGCTGCTGCTGGCGGTGCAAAAGGACCTCAAGCAGGGCATCGGGCTGGACTACGACGCCACGCCCGGCCGGCCCGCGCCCAACCTCGAGATCCGGCAGTTCCATTTCAAGGATCGCCTGGATTTTCCGGACGGGACTTTCGACCTGGTCACCATTCTCGCCGTCCTCGAGCACATCCCGCTCAACCAGGTTGATGCGCTGCTGGCCGAGTTTCACCGCGTCCTCAAACCCGGCGGCCGCGTGCTGATCACCACGCCGACCCCGGCGGCCAAGCCCGTGCTGGATTTCCTCGCCTTCAAGCTGCACGTCATCTCCGAGCCGGAGATCGCCGACCACCAGCATTACTACAGTGAGTCCGACCTGTCGGCCCTGGCCGCGCGGCACGGCTTCGCGTGCGATGGCTATCGCAAATTCCTGTTCGGTTTCAACTGCTTCGCCGCCTTCACCAAACAACCGCCCCGGGATGCCGGCCAGCACTGATCCTCAACCCGGTTTGGCATGGATATCTTTCTCGCCCACTGCCTCGTTCTCCTCTGGATGTGCCTCGGGGCCGCTCGGCCACTGGCCGCGCATGCTGCGGATCGATTGCTAGCGGCCGCCCTCCTGGCCTGGGGAAATGTCGTGGCCACCTGTTTGCTGCTTTCGACGGTCAACCGGCTGGGCCACCCGGGATGGTTTTTCAGCACTTCCGGACTGCTTGCCGGCCTGACCTGCCTGCTGCTGCTGCGGTTCCGGCCGGCCGCCGATCCCACCGCCCTGCCGGCCGGACCGACCGGGCCCGGGGTCAATCCCCGGCTGTGGTTTGCGTTCATCGTGACGATCGCTCCCCTGGCCTTGGCCGGGTTCGGGGTAGCCTACACCCAACACCCGGATAGTCCGGACGCCCTCGCCTATCAACTCCCCCGGGCGTTGTATTATCTCGGCCAGAATTCGCTCGCGCACTTCGATGCGACCGATCCCCGGCAGGTCTGGCGGCCTTTTAATGACAGCCTGCTCCGGCTGCTCGCGTTGGTTTACCACACGCCGCTTCCCGTTCTCAATTTTTTCAATCTGGCTGCTTGGGCGCTCAGCGGCGGCGCCGTCTACCGGCTCTGCCGCTTGTGCGCAGTGGGGGCCAATGCCTCCCTGCTCACCAGCTGGCTGGTGCTCACGGCCACCCCCGTGATCGCATCGGCCGCCTCGATCACGATTGAATTGCCCGCCGGCGCCGCGCTGCTTGGCGCCCTGGTCTTCGGCCTGCAGTGGTGGCAGACCCAGCGGGCCTCGGACGCCGCCCTGGCCGGCCTGGCTGTGGGCCTGGCCGCGGGCAGCAGCCTGAATATCCTGCTTTTCTGCTCCGGGGCCGGCCTCCTTTTCGGAATCCGGGCCTATCGGCAAGGACGATCTGAGCCGGTTGCCCGGACGGACGGGAGCAGACGCATGTGGATCATGCCTGCATTGCTGGCCGGCGCCGCGGGCGCCCCCTTCGCGCTGATCAACCTGGCGGAGGCGGGACGCGCGTCCGGTCCGGGATTCGGCGCAACCCTGTTCCGGTTGCTTGGAGATGCCCCGCCCCACGCCTCGACGGGACCCTGGCCGCTGTTCGCGGGGACCGCCCACTTTCCCGTGCTGACCGTGGACACCGTCAATTTCGGATTTACTGGCGCGCTGTTTCTGCTTTGTGCGTTCCTCTGCCTGTGGAGATTCCGCCAATCCGCCGGCCCGGTCGGCTGGTTCGCGGGCTTGGGGCTGGGCTGGATCCTGGTCATTTATTCCCTCCAAAAGTGGATTCTTCCCAATGCGCCGGATTTTGTGCCGGGCGTGCTGCTCCTCAGCCCCTGCGTGGCCGCGACGATTGAAGCCAACCAGGTCAGCCGGACGCTCCCGCGCCTGGCCGGTCGCTTGATCCTGCTGGTCGTGGTGCTCGCGGCCGCGTGGTCCGCCGGCAGGTATCTGCTCAGGAACCCCGGCCGGCCATTCACCTTCCTGAGCAGTATCGCCGCCCCTCCGCCGGCTTGGCCCGCTTTGCCCCTCCTGGTGAAATACCGCCTGGCCAACCAAGCTCACCTCAACGTCGACACGGATGGAGTCGACGAATGCATTTTCCCTTTTCTGGCCCTGGGTTCCACCGAGCGCTTCACTTCCTCGCACACAACAATCCCCGCGGCCTACAACCTCCTGTCGCGGGCCGGCGACTCCCGCAACGCCGCCTACCTGAATACGGGCCGGCTGCCGTCCTATGCGCTGCTGTCCATTCCCGACAAACGCAGCGCGGGGGTGGAATTTCTCGGCCGTGTTGGGGCCGGCGCAGCTAGCCGGGATTATTTCGGCCTTGAATCCCAGGCGGGTCGGACCGCATCACTCGACAGCAACCGCACCCTGTTGATTACCATTTACCCCGAAACCGCGGGGAACGGCCCGGGCCACCGCGCACGCCTCACGGTCGCCGGGTTGAACGCCGAGGACCAGCTGTGGCTCGCCGCCAACTTGGAAAATGTAGACGGGACCGTCACCTCCCTGGCTGCCATCAAGGCGGACGGGGCAACCCCGGTGGCGATCAGCCAGCCGTTTAAGCAGCTGGTCTTCCGCGCCCATGACAACGCCACACAGAAGGAAATGGGAGCCGCCGCCATACCTTACAATTCACTACCCGTCGCCAAGGCCGGACCGGTTGACCTCGCCCGGCCCACCAGCGACAGTTCGCTGTTTGTCATTGATGGGCTGCAGACCGACAAGTCCGGCCCGGTCACGGTCAAAGGTCTGCTGCCGGTCGAGGGCCCGTTTCCCCAGTGGGATCTGCCGTTTCTCCGCTGGCAGCGGCAGCCGGCCGCCACGATCAGGATTTCCGCCACCGGACGGCTGGCCCGGCTGCAGGTATCCTTCAGCGTGCGCCTGCACGTCCGCAATCAGGGCGGCCTGGATGTGGTCTTTAATGGCGAACGGATACAGCACTACCGGATCGAAGATCGAACCACCTGGCTGGATCAGACCCTGGAATTGACCCCCCGGCCCGGGGAAAACGTGTTGGAATTCAAGGACGCCCCGATCATCAAGGAGCAGGACTGGATGGATTACCTGGAGCGTTACCCCGATGTCATGAAGCACGTCGTCACCAACCATCTCCCGCTGGAACAGGGCGCGCGCGAACACTACGAACAGCACGGGCGCGCGGAGGGTCGCATCCTGCAGATGACGGAGAAACCGGAGCCGACCCCCGGGGCATTTTATTTCATGTATCGCCACCTCCGGCTGGAGGGCTTCAAGTCCCCATGAACTCCTTGAGCCAGAATCCAGGAACCACCGCTGGCCAGCCGCCCGCGGCCAGCGGTCACCGCCTCATTGTCATCTCGCTGGCCCTGTGCTCCCTGATCCTCGCCTGGGTTGGGATGACCGTCATCGGCCGGAGCGACCCGTGGTATCGCAATCTGGACATGAACATCCACAACGTGGTGGACGCCCTGTCCATCAATTCGAGCGTGACCCCCAATCCGTTCGCCCAACCCGCGGTGCCGCTCAAGTATCTCCTGGCCCTCGACTATCGCGTCCGCCACGAACTGGGAGTTTTGCCGGTTTGGAACATGAAAAAATTTGGCGCTGCCGCGGATCCCCTGCTGGAATACTCCCCGCTGGTTCGCGCGGGACGGTTGCAACAGCGCATCCTGATCCTGGTGTTCATTCTTTGCGCGGCGGGCCTGAGCTACACCGTGACCCGGGAAATCAACGCCGCCTGTCTGACGGTCATCCTGCTTTGCGGCAGCTCCGGCCTGTTGTTCCATGGCTTGCTGCTGCGGCCGGAGCTCATGTGCGTTGGGTTCGGCAATGTGCTCGCGCTGCTGTGCGCCTGGCGGGCCACCGCAAGCGTCACCTGGGGGCGGAAGCAGGCCTGGCTTTTTCTGGCGGGACTGTTTGTCGGCCTGTCGGTCCTGGAAAAACTGCCCGGGGTTTTCTATCTGGCCGTGTGCTATGCCTGGTGCTGGCTGGCGGCGGTGATCGCCGTGCGCGAGGCCCCCGCGACCGCCCCGGAGGACGGCCGGGCGGGTTACTGGAGCGGCCTGTTGCCCGCCGCCAGCGGGGTCCTCGTCCTCTGGCTGGTGTTCCAGCTCGGCGCCAACCACCCGGCGCTCAGCGCCGTGGCGGTTCAGCGGCTGCGCGGGGCGGCCCTGCTCGTGGCCGTCCTGCCCCTACTGGGGCTGTGGCGTGGCGGCCATCGCGGCGCGCGGTTCCTGCTCGAGCGCGTCCGCGAGCTCGGGTTGCTCGGCGCGGGCGCGCTGGCCGCGCTGCCGCTCGTTTATCTGCTCTTTCGCGCCGTGATGACGGAACCCAGCGCCTCGAAATATTTCGCCGGGGTCTTGCACTTCGTCATCAACCCCGGCCCGGAAATGAAACTGCTCCTGTCCGCCAAACCGGATGCCGCCCGTGAGTTCCTCGTCGCCTTTCGGGAAGCGCCTTTTCTTTTCCTCAGCGCCCCGGCCTTGGCTCTGGCCGTGCTGTGGGTGCGGGCGATTCCCCTGCGGCTGAAAGCCCTCCTGGTTCTCCTGCTCGCCACGGCCTTGGGCCTGACCCTGCTGATGGGCCGGCGCCATTTCTTCGCGCAATACAGCATCTTTCCCCATGTGCCGTTGTTACTGGTCTGGTCGCTCGGTCTCACCGCGCTGGGCACCTGGGGGCGGCGGCAACCCGGGGCCGGAGGCGTCCATTGGTCGGTGCCGGTCGCTTTCGCGGCGGCGGTCATCCTGGCCCTGACGGCGTATTTGCGGTTGCAGCCAAAATACACCTTTTATCAGGATGATGTCAGCCTGCCGGTAAATGATCTCACCCTGACTTTCCTGTTTGATCATGATGCCCACCCCGGGCCCTATCTGCAAACGATGCGGGACCACTATGGCGACCGGCAGCAATTCACCCAAAACCTCCAGCGTTACCTGGCCGATCCCGCCAACCGCTACTGAGCCGGTCGAAAAGGCAATTCCGTCATCATGCTCAAGACCAAACAAAAGATCCGCCTCGCCCGACTGGTGCAGCTGGTGGTCATGGGCGTCCGGCGGTTTCTGGGCCTGGGCCCGGTCACCCGGGTTAGCCGCAACGGCCTCGCGTGGGAACTGGATCTCCGGGAGGGCATCGACTTTTCCATCTGGCTGCTGGGCTCCTTCGAGCCCGAGACCGTCCACTGCTACCAGCAGATCATCCAACCCGGGGACGTCGTGCTGGATATCGGCGCCAACATCGGCGCCCACACGCCGCACCTGGCCCGGCAGGCGGGCGCCCGGGGCCGGGTCATCGCCTTTGAACCGACCGACTACGCCTTTGCCAAGCTCACCCGGAACGTCGCGCTGAACCCGGAGCTGGCCGGCCGGATCCAATGCCTGCAGGTCATGCTCGTGGCGGCCGAGACCGGCGACGCGCCCACCGCCCCGCTCTATTCCAGCTGGCCGCTGAAGGACGAGGCCGGCACGCATCACCTGCACCAGGGGCGCCTGATGGCGACTTCCGACGCGAAGGCGCGCACCCTGGATTCCGCCCTCGCCGGGCTCGGACTCGACCGGCTCGATTGCATCAAGCTCGACATCGATGGCGCCGAATGCGCGATGCTGCGCGGCGCCCGCTCGGTGCTCACCCGCTGGCACCCGACCATCATCATGGAACTGGCGCCGTATGTGTTGGCGGAGCACGGGACGAGCCTGGCCGACCTGATCCACCTGCTCCGGGATTATGGTTATGCGCTCTACGACGCCTCGACCGGCCAGGCCCTCGCGATGGATGCGGCCGTCCTGGAAAAAATGATCCCGCCGGGCGCGAGCCTGAATGTGGTGGCGCAGGCGCCGGGGGCACAGGTAAATCAAAAGCCACCGGCGGTCCCCGCGCCGGTGGCCCAGGCCAGCCGGGCCACGACGGCGGCGCTGGCCGCGGCCTGCCTGCTGATCCTCGCCACCTATGCGCTGATGATCGACCTGCGGGGCGTGAGTAACGACGAAGGGTTCCGGCTGGGCATCATGAACGGCGGGCAACCCTTCAGCCCCGGTGAACCGGGCACCGCGGCGGGTTGGCCGGAGGTCATGAAGGCCATCACCCCCTATGCCTACCAGCCGCTCTATTTCCTGCTGCAAAACACCGTCATGCGCGTGGCGGATTCCCATGCCGAGGTGCTGCTCCGGTCGGTGAATATTTTTTTCCTCTGGGTCTCCCTCCAGGGGCTGGTCGCGCTGTCGCGGGGCTGGCGGCTGCTGCCCCGGCTGTTCTTGCTCGGTCATTTTTCGTTCAACGCGTATTTGTTCATGCATGTGCTGCAGATCCGAGAATACACCGTCTGCCTCGCCTTCTACATCTGGTCCACCTGGCTCGTCCTGCGCCTCGATGAGCGGGAATTCGGGCGGCAGGGGGCGGACCTGGCGTGGTTCGCGGCCTACGGCGTGTTGCTGGCGCTGGGCTTCTACACGCAGACCTGGGTGGTCCTGCCCGCGATCGCGCAGGGTTTGTTTCTCGTCGTGCGGCGCCGGAGGTCCTGGCTGAGTTTTTCTGCCCACCTGGCGCTCAGCTACGCGATCGTGCTCGCCGCCACCCTGCCCTACCTGCGGGGCAATCCGCAAAAGGTGAACATCGGCCGGTGGGGCGATCCCGCGGACCCGTTTTGGGCCAAGCTCTCCAATGGATTCCATGCGGTCCTGTCAGGCTACCAGGCCGACCATGGCAGTTTCCCCGACTTCCTTTTCTGGTTCTGGATCGTCGTCCTGGCGGGCGCCACGGCCCTGCTCTGCCACCGGCGGTTCAACGCCGGGACGGGCGTGCCCCTCGGTGAGTTCCGGCGGCAGGGCCGGTTGATGATCCTGTCGCTCGCGGCCCTCCTGGCGTTCCAGGTCGTTTATTTCTTCAAGGTCGACACCCTCTCCCTCTGGCCGCGCTATTTTGCCGCCCATTATTTCTTCGTGCTCTGGCTGCTCGCCCTGGCGTTCAAGTATCTGCACGATCTCGGTTCCACCCCGGCGCTCGCCCCCGCCCCGCGCCGCGGGCTGCAGGTTTTCGCCGGCGCCATCCTGGCGGTCGCGGTGACGTCGGGCATATACCAGACCCGAAGCTATTACCGGAACCCCTATGTCGACAGCGGGCTGTCGGCGATTTGCAACTGGCGCACGGTGTCCGCCGCGCTGGCCCGGGAGATCGAACCCGGCGACTTGGTGCTGACGCATGATTTCCTGCACATGTGGACCCTCACCTACACCCGGAACCTGTCCAACCCGGTCGTGCCGCTGCCCAAACTGGAGGGCGGCGTGAACCGCTCAATTCGCCGGGTGGTTTACTTGGAACCGACCGGCGCCGAATCATCCCGGGACGCCCTCACCACGCGCCTGGCCACCCTCGGTTTCGCGGCGGAGCCCCCCCGGGGATTGCCGACGGCGGACGGGTCGGCCATGATTCCCTTATGGCAGTTGGTGATTTTCCCGCGGCGATAAAAGTTTTGTCGACTTGAATGCCGGGGCATCATCCCATTGCCGCCGCCATGAATGTCGCCCGCGCCCTGCCGCTCGAGCAGCACAACATCGAGATCCGGCGCAACCAGGACGCCTGGCAGCGCAAGCCGATGCTGCGGGAGGTCTACCATGATTTCTACCACCGGATCGCGGCGCAGATTGATCCGGCCGTTCCCGGCCCGGTCGTGGAACTCGGCTCCGGCATGGGCCGCATCAAAGAAGTGATCCCGCAATGCGTCCTCACCGACCTGTTTCCCAACCCGTGGCTCGACCGGCAGGAAAATTGCTACCAATTGAGCTTTGCTGACCGCTCGGTTTCGCATCTCATCCTCTTCGACGTGTGGCACCACCTGCGCTATCCCGGAACCGCCCTGCAGGAGTTTCATCGGGTGCTCGCGCCCGGCGGCCGGCTGATCCTGTTTGAGCCGGCCGCCAGCTGGGTCGGCCGGCTGGTCTACCATATTTTCCACCATGAGCCGGTCGCCGTGCACGACCCCATCATCTGGGAAGCGCCGGCCGGCTTCACCGCCGCCGATGCGGATTACTACGCGGCCCAGGCCTCGGCCACCCGCCTGTTCTGGTGGGGCGAAGGCCATGACCGGCTCGCCGGCTGGCGCCTGCGCGAAGTGCGTCCGCTCACCTCCTTTGATTACTTTGCCTCCGGTGGATTCTCCGGGCCGCAACTGGGCGGCCGGTTTTTGCACGGCCTGATGCGCAGCCTTGATTTCCTGGCGGCCCCCTTCCCGCGCGCCTTCGCCGCCCGCCTGCTCGTCGTGCTCGAAAAGGAGAAGCCCTGACATGCCGGCCGTCTCCGCCCCCACCCGGCAGCACCTGGAGAAGATCCGCGCTTTCTTCAATGCCGCGCCGGCCGCCGTCAGCGAGGACGGGCGCTACTACCGCATGTGGCTGGCGCACTACTACAACCTGTTCATCCCGGCCGGCGCCTCGGTGTTGGAAATCGGCTGCGGTTCCGGCGAGCTGCTGGCGGGGCTGAAAGCCGGCCGCAAGGTTGGCGTCGATCTTTCCGCCACGCAAATCAAGGCGGCCCGCGCCCGCGTGCCCGAGGGAGAGTTTCATGAGCAGGCCGGCGAGGAACTCACCCTCACGGAGAAATTCGACTGCATTGTCATTTCCGACACGCTGAACCTCGCCGCCGACGTGCAGCTGCTGCTGGAGCAATTGCACCGGGTCTCCCACGCCGACACCCGGCTGATCATCAATTACTACTCGGCGCTCTGGCGCCCCATGTTCGCGTTCGCCCAGCTCACCGGCCTGCGGGCGCCGCAGCCGCAATACAGCTGGCTGAGCCCGGCGGACGTCCGCAACCTGCTGCAGCTCGCTGACTGGAGTCCGCTGATCAACCAGCCCCGCGTGCTTTTTCCGGTTCGCTGCCTCGGCCTGGAACATCCCCTCAACCGCTGGCTCGCCCCGCTGCTCGGCTGGTTCTGCCTGACGGTGTTTTGCGTCGCCCGGCCCGCGCGGCCCCGCCCCACCGCCGCGCGCACCGTCTCCGTCATCATCCCGGCCCGCAACGAGGCGGGCAACATCGAGGCCGCCGTCCGCCGCACGCCGGACATGGGCGCGGGCACGGAGCTCATCTTTGTCGAGGGCCACTCGCGCGACGACACCTGGGCGCAGATCCAGCGCGTGCAGCGCGAACACCCGGAGCGGAAGATCAAGAGCATGCAGCAAACCGGCAAGGGCAAGGGTGACGCGGTTCGATTGGGCTTCGCCGCCGCCACCGGCGACATCCTCATGATCCTCGACGCCGACCTGACGATGCCGCCGGAGGAACTGCCCAAGTTCTACGAGGTCCTCGCGAGCGGCCGCGCCGAGTTCGCCAACGGTGTGCGCCTCGTCTATCCGATGGACGAGGAGGCCATGCAGTTTCTGAATCTCTGCGCCAACAAGGCCTTCGGCATCATCTTCACCTGGCTGCTTGGTCAACCGGTGAAGGACACCCTCTGCGGCACCAAGGTGCTCAGCAGTGCCCACTACGCGCGGATCGCCGCCAACCGCGCCTACTTCGGCGACTTCGATCCCTTCGGCGACTTCGACCTCCTCTTCGGCGCCGCCAAGCTGAATCTCAAGATCGCCGACGTGCCCATCCGTTACAAGGAGCGCACCTACGGCACCACCAACATCCAGCGCTGGAGCCACGGCTGGTTATTGCTGCGCATGGTGCTCTTCGCCGCCCGTAAGCTGAAGTTCGTCTGACTTTCCCTCCCGCTGTGCCGCTGCAGTCTTACATTGATCAGCCTGCCGACTGGAGCAACCCGTCGCGCTGCGTGATCATCCGCGGCTGGTGCTTTGATACCGGCGGTGGCGTGACGGGCATCCGCCTCCGCACCGCGGATCGCACACTGGACGGCGTCGTGGGGATGCCGCGACCCGATGTGAAGGCGGCCCTGCCCGCCGCGCCCGATGCCAACACCGGCTTCGAGATCCGCGGCACCCTGCCCGCCGGCCGCCAGCACCTCGTGATCGAGGCCCGCCTCGCCGACGGCTCGTGGGCGACCGTGATGGAGCGCACCGTCCGCATCAAACAACAGTTCGTGCCGCTCTGGCTCGGCGGCGGCGACTGGACCGAGCTGATGTTCTTCCAGATGCCGGCGCACATGGCCCATCCGCCGCGTCCGGTGCGCAACGAGACCTTTTCCTCACCCAAACCGAGCCCCGCCCGGCCGAAATTGTCCATCGTCACGCCCTCCTATCAGCAGGTCCGCTATCTTGGTGAGACCATGCGCAGCGTGCTCGAGCAGGACACGCCAGTCGAATACGTCGTGCAGGACGGCGGCTCGACCGACGGCAGCGCGGCGCTGATTGAACAGCTCGCGAAACAGTATGGTCCGGCCTCCCGTCTCCCGCCGCACGCCTCCCGCCTCATCCATTGGGCCAGCGCCCGCGACGCCGGCCAGGCCGACGCCATCGCCCGCGGCTTCGCGCAAACCACGGGCGGCCCCGACGATGTTATGGCTTGGATCAACTCCGACGACTATTACCAGCCCGGCGCGCTGGCCTTCGTCGCCGATTATTTCGTGCAACACCCGGAGGTCGATGTCCTCTATGGCAACCGCATCGTGGTCGATGAGGAGTCGCGGGAGATCGCCCGCTGGTTCCTGCCCGCGCATGATGACGAGGTGCTGCGACTGAATGATTTTGTGCCGCAGGAAACCTTGTTCTGGCGCCGGCGAACCTGGGAAAAAGTCGGTGGCCTCGACGCTTCCTTTCAATTCGCCATCGACTGGGACCTGCTCCTCCGCTTCCAAGCCGCCGGCGCTCGCATCGTGCGCGTGCCCCGGTTTCTGGCCTGCTTCCGGGCCCACGCCGCGCAAAAGACCGCCGCCTTCATGCACAGCACCGGGCAGCAGGAGATCACCCGGCTGCGCGAGCGCACCCATGGCCGGGCTTTCCCAGCCCTCGAGATCGAGAACCACCCCCGCCTGATGTCCTACCTGCGGAAAAGCGCATTCATCGGATTCGCCTGGGGGCTCGGTATCCGGGTGGGCTGAAGGCAGCCCAGCCCTCGCGCCAAGGGTTGATTTTATCGGCCCGCTCAGCGATGAATAGGGGCGATGCTGCTTTCCATCATCGTCCCTGTCTACAAGGAGGAGAAAAACGTCCCGGAGTTCCTCCACCGGGTGCAGGCCATTTTGGCCCCGATCACGGCGGACTATGAGATCATTTTCTCCCTCGATCCGTCGCCCGACCGCACCGAGGCGGTTATTTTGGAACACCGGACCGGCGACGAACGCATCAAGCTCCTGAAGTTTTCCCGCCGCGTGGGCCAGCCCATGGCGACGCTGGCCGGCCTGGAATACTCCCGCGGCGACGCCGTCATCGTGATGGACGTGGACCTGCAGGACCCGCCCGAGCTCATCACCGCGATGGTGGCGCACTGGCGCGAAGGCAACGATATCGTGCTGCCGCAGCGGCGCCAGCGCACGGGCGAGCCCTGGCTCAAGAAAGTTGTGTCCGCCGTCGGTTACAAGGTCATCAACAAGATTGCCGACGTCTCGATCCCGCCCAACACCGGCGACTTCCGCCTGATGTCGCGGCGGGTGGTCAGCGAACTGGTAAAGCTGAAGGAATCCCATGGATTCCTGCGTGGCATGGTTGCCGTGGTCGGCTTCCGGCAGATCCTCCTGCCCTTCGACCGGCCGCCGCGGCACGCGGGCGAGACCAACTACAACCGCTTCTTCGGCTCGCTGCGCATCGGCTTCAACGGCATCTTCTGCTTCTCCACCTACGCCCTCCAGCTCTCCACGATCCTGGGGTTCATCATCGCCGGCTTCTCCTTTCTGCTCACCGCCATTTACCTTTTCTACAAGCTCATGGGTTGGACGATCCTCTGGGGCAACCCGACGCTCGTCATCCTCATCTCCTTTCTCGGCGGCATCCAGCTGATCAGCGTCGGCATCCTCGGCGAATACATCGGTCGCGTCTACGAGGAGGTGCGGGGCCGCCCCCGGTTCATCATCGATCAGTCCGTCGGATTCGAGCCGCGCCGCTGACCCCGCCCATGCCGACTGCCAAGTGGCCGAAAATCCTGCCGCCGCTCACTTCCGAGCAGCAGGTTCGCAGCGACCAGTTCATGAAGCTCTGGCACGAGGAGCTGGCGGGCCGCTCCCGCTACGGGCTCATCGAGCGCTTCAACCACTCCTGGCCGGTCCAGCACTCGCCCGCGGGTTTCCGCACCACCCTCGAGATCGGCGCGGGCCTCGGCGAACACCTCGACTACGAAAAGCTGACCCCGGAGCAGACGCACGGTTACTATTGCAACGAGTATCGCGAAAACATGGCGGCGGACATCCGCCGGCGCCACCCGCAGGTCCAGACTGTCGTCGGCGACTGCCAGCAGCGGATGGATTTCGCCGACGGCTTTTTCGACCGCATCCTCGCCATCCATGTGCTGGAGCATCTGCCGGACCTCCCGGCCTGCCTCGCCGAGCTCCACCGGTTGATCAACAAGGAATCCGGCCGCCTGCTCATCGTCATCCCGACCGAGGGCAGCCCGGCCTATGGTCTCGCGCGCAAGCTCTCCGCCGAGCGCGTCTGGTATCGACATTTCACCGCGCCTTACGTCGAGTTCTACGGCCGTGAACACCTCAACCTCGTGCCCGAGATCCTCGCGGAATTGCATCCCCTTTTCACCATCGAACGCCGCGCCTGCTTTCCCCTGCCTTTCCTGCCCTTTGTCTTCTGCAACCTCTGTCTCGGCTACGTCCTGAAACCCCGCGCCCGGCCGCAGCTTGCCGCTGCGGAGTGAAAGGGAACGTGAGTGTGAAAGTGATTTAAATCCTCCACCCTTCTCCCGCCCCCGTCCTCCCTCGCCCCCGCTTACCCGTTTCCCTTTTCTAGTTTTTCTCTTTCCCCGGATTCACGATTTTAGTTTTTCCATCCCCTTTCCTCCCCCTCTCACTTTAACCCTCACTTTCCCTTGCAGAAAGTATTCATCACCGGCGCCGCCGGCTTCATCGGCTCCACGCTCGCCGACCGCCTGCTCGCGGACGGCGTCACCGTCACCGGCTGGGACAATTTCTCCACCGGCCAGCGGCGTTTCCTGCGCGGCGCGCTGAAGCACCCGCGCTTCAAGCTCGTGCGCGGCGACAACCTCAAGCTGCCCAAGCTGACGGCCGCGATGCAGGGCGCCGACTTCGTGTTCCACCTCGCGGCCAACGCCGACATCAAGGACGGCTGGGCGCACCCGAAGAAGGACCTCGAGCAGAACACCATCGCGACCTTCAACGTCCTCGAGGCCATGCGCGCCAACGGCGTGCGGCGCATCGCCTTCTCGTCCACCGGCTCCACCTACGGCGAGGCCACCCTGATCCCGACCCCCGAGGATGCGCCCTTCCCGGTGCAGACCTCCCTCTACGCCGCCAGCAAGGTCGCCGGCGAAACCCTGCTCTCCGCCTACGCCGAGGGAGGCCAACTCGACGAGGCCTACCTTTTCCGCTTCGTCTCCATCCTCGGCGAGCGCTACACCCATGGCCACGTCTTCGATTTCTACCAGCAGCTGGTCGAGCATCCCGACCGCCTCCGCATCCTCGGCGACGGCCGGCAGCGCAAGAGCTACCTCTATGTGCAGGACTGCATCGACGCCCTGTTGCACGTCACCCGCGCCCACACCGCCCGCGACGCCAAGCACCACACGCAGGTCTACAATCTCGGCACGCCGGAATACGTCGAGGTCAACCAGAGCATTGGCTACATCTGCGCCGCGCTCGGCCTGAAGCCGCGCCTCGACTACACCGGCGGCGACCGCGGCTGGATCGGCGACAATCCCTTCATCTTCCTCGACACGAAAAAAATCTCGGCCACCGGCTGGAAACCCCAGCTCACCATCGAGCAGGGGATCATGCGGACGCTGCGCTGGCTGGAGGCCAACCGCTGGGTCTACGAGCAGCGCAAATGACAGCCGCCCCGAAGGCATCATTGAACCGCTGGCTGTGGCTGGCCGCCGGGTTGCTCATGCTCGCGGAATTCTTGTTGTTCGACCGGATGACCTCCCGGCACCACGCCTCGATCTATCCGCGCTGGAATGACCAAATCCAATATCTCACCGAGTCCTACTACGCCTATGACCACATGCGGGAACACGGGCTGGCGGCCGGCCTGAAGTTCGCTTTGGACACCGCCGCCGTGCAGGGCAAGCTGCACAACACTTGCGCCGTGCTGATCTTCTGGGTGGTGGGCTCGGCCTCGCGCAGCGCCGCGCTCAGCCTGAACATGCTCGTCTTCCTCGCGTGGCAGGCGGCACTGCTGTTCACCATTCCGCGGATCGGCGGATCACGGGTAGTCGCGTGGATGGGTTTCGGTCTGCTGTTATGCCTGGCCGGGCCTTGGTCCGGTGAAGCCGGTTCCGCCGTGGACTTCCGCCTCGACCATGGTGCCATGTGCCTGTTCGGCGTGACCGCCTGCGCGGCGCTGCTGACCGACGGATTCCGTTCGACCCGCTGGTCGCTCGCCTTTGGCGTCGCCGCCGGGGTGACGCTCCTGGAGCGTTTTCTTTCCGGCGCCTACTTCGCTCCGATCTTTGCCGCCACCGCGGTGTGGCTGCTTTGCTCCCGGGACCGCTGGCCTCGCCTCCGCAACCTGCTGCTCGCTGGTGGTGTCGTGGCGCTGCTGGCCCTGCCCTTCTTCTGGCTCAACCGCGAGGGCATCTACGGCTACTATTGGTCCGGCCATGTCACCAACGCCGAGAGTGCCGCACGCTTGCGTGGTTTCGATTTCCTTCAGTCGGTGCAATTTATCCTGGAGCAACTTCGCGACCGGCATTTGGGCGCAGGCTTCGGCTGGACGGCCGGGGCCCTCACCGGCCTGCTGCTTTGGCTTTTCTATGTCAGTCCGAAAAAATCCGCCACGGGCTTTGCGGCGGAATGGTTGTTCTTTGGCCTGACCTATCTCTTACTGCCCGCCGTGATTCTAACCCTGCACCGTCAAAAGTCAGAGGTAGTCATTGGTATCCTTGCGCCGGGGATCGTGCTGCTGGTGCTATGGCTGTGCCATATCTTGTGGAACCGGATTGCGTTTTTCCCCGGCTGGGCCGGGCAGCGCCTGCTGCCCGTCTTGCCCGCGCTCGTTGCGCTCACGGCGGGCGGCGTCTATTTCACTTCCCGTGAACTGCACTCGCCCCATAATCCGGGGTTCCTCCTGAGTGCCCAAACGATCAACCGGCTCTCAGACAATATATTCAACCGGGTCCGCACGGGAAACATCGCCCACCCCAGCGTCGGCGTGGATCAGATCGTCGATTTCATGGACGGACGGATTCTCCGGTTAATCTGCTACGAGCGGCACAAAATCTGGATTCCGTTCGGGGTCCATCTGCCTGACAGCATCCTGGCCGGCCCCGATGAAACTGTCTTCTTCAAGGTGAGAGAATCCGACTTCATGATCCTTACCGACCAGATGCCTGGCAACGGACACTGGCCCTACGATCAGCAAATGCGGCGTCTTTACCCTGAACTCAAAGCCTGGTGCAACGCGAACATGGCTTTGGTGGAATATTTTTCCGCGTTCGATCGGAACATGTCGCTTTATCAGCGGCGGGAGCACCCCTGATAGTGTCCGTCGATCCGCCTATGAAAATTACCGTCCTGGGTCTCTGGCATCTCGGCAGCGTCACTGCCGCCTGTATGGCACGCCACCATCCCGTCACCGGCCTCGACTTCGACGAGATCGTTGTCACCGGCTTGCGCACCGGCCGCGCGGCCCTGCACGAGCCGGGCCTCGATGCTCTCCTGGCCGCCGGGCTAACGCGCGGCCAGCTCGATTTTTCCACCGACGTGAAGGTCGCCGCGACCACCGATGTAGTCTGGGTCTGTTACGACACACCCGTTGATGCCGATGATCGCTCCGACCTTGAATGGGTGCAGACTCGCCTTGCCCGCGTGCTGCCGGGTCTGCGGCCGGGCACGGTGGTGTTGATCTCTTCCCAGCTGCCCGTGGGCACCTGCGCGCAGCTGGCGAGACAGCATCCGGCACTGCATTTCGCCTGCTCGCCGGAAAATCTCCGACTCGGCAAGGCCCTCGAGGCCTTTGAGAAACCCGCGCGCATCATCGTGGGCGCCCCATCCGCCGCCCGACCCGTGCTCGAGCAGCTCCTCGCACCAATCGGCGCGCCGCTCGTGTGGATGCGGACAGAGTCGGCCGAGATGGTGAAGCACGCGCTCAACTCCTTCCTCGCCCTCTCCGTCGCCTATATCAACGAGATCGCCGCCCTCTCCGAAACCGTCGGGGCCGACGCCCAGGAGGTCGCCGCCGGCTTGAAGAGCGATCCGCGCATCGGCCCCCGCGCCTACCTCGAGCCGGGCGGACCCTTTGCCGGCGGCACGCTGGCCCGTGATGTTGTGACCCTCACTCAGCTCGGCCAGGCGAAAAGTCTGCCGCTCGCCCTCATTCCCGCCATCAAGGAAAGCAACGACCGCCACCGCGGCTGGGCCTTCCGCAAAATTCAATCCGCCCTCGCCGGCGTCCAGCAGCCCGTCGTCGCCGTGCTCGGCCTGGCCTACACGCCCAATACCAGCACGCTCCGCCGCAGTGCCGCCGTCGAGCTTTGCCGCCAGCTCCTCGCGGCAAAAATCAGCGTCCGGGCCTTTGATCCCCTCATCCGGAACACTGATGCCGAACATCGTGACCTGCCCCTCGCCGCCTCGGCGGCCGAGGCGCTCCGCAATGCCCATGCGGTTGTCATCTGCACGGAATGGCCCGAGTTCCGCGACTACCCTTGGCCCGCCCTGCTGGCCGGCATGGCCCGGCCGGTGGTCGTCGATGCCAACCGCCTCGTGGAAAAAGCGGTCGCCCCCGTCGCCGGCCTCGTCTATCTTACCGTCGGACGCCCATGAAACTGTCCGGACGCAACGCTCTCATCACCGGCGGCAGCCAGGGCTTTGGCCGCCACATCGTCGAGGCCTTCCTCGCGGAGGGCGCCAACGTGGTCTTCTGTGCGCGCACGGCGGCCGACGTCGCCCAAACCCAGGGCGCCCTCACCCCGCAGCTGAAACCCGGCCAGCATCTGATCGGTCTGACCTGCGACATCGCCGACCCCGCCAGTGTCGCCGCCCTTTTTGCCCGCGCCGCCCAGCTCGGGCCGTTGCATGTCGTCGTCAACAACGCCGGCATCTACGGCCCCATCGGCCCGACCGAGGACATAGCGCTCACCGACTGGACGCAGGCCTGGCAGGTCAACGTCACCGGCACGCTCCTCGTCTGCCAGCACGCCCTGCGCGCCATGAAGCCGCGCCGCGCCGGCAAGATCATCACCATCTCCGGCGGGGGCGCGACCAACCCGATGCCCCGCTTCGCCGCCTACGCCGCGACCAAGGCGGCGGTCGTGCGCCTGACCGAGACGCTCGCCGAAGAGTATCGCGCCGACCACATTGACGTGAACGCCGTCGCCCCCGGCGCCCTGCGCACCCGGCTCACCGCGCAGGTCCTTGCCGCCGGCCCGGAAAAAGCCGGCGCCGATTTCTTCGCCAAGAACAAGAAGTGGTCCGACGAGGGCGCGGTGGACCCGAAGCTCGGCGCGGCTCTGTGCGTCTTTTTGGCCAGCGCGGAGAGCGATGGCATCACGGGCAAGCTCATCAGCGCGCAGTGGGACCCGTGGAAGGATCCGGAGAAATTCCGCGCCCAGGCCACCGGCGACATCTACACGCTCCGCCGGATCGTGCCCGAGGACCGTCCGAAAAAATGACGGCGGCCCCGCTCCAGTTTGCCATCGTCGGCTGCGGTCTCATCGGCCGCAAGCGTGCGGCCAGCCTTCAGCCCGGCCAATTGCGCTACGCCTGTGATCTCGATGCCACCCGCGCCGCCGAGCTGGCCAAGGCCAACCCGGGCGCGATTGCCCTGACCGATTACGAACAGGCCCTGGACGATCCCGCCGTCGGCGCGGTCATTGTCTCCACGCTGAACGGTTCCCTTGCCCGCATCGCACACGCCACGGCGCGCGCGGGCAAACACGTGCTCGTGGAAAAGCCCGGCGCGCTTAACGCCGCCCAATTGCGCGAGGTGGCCGCCGCCGCCGCGAAAACCGGCGTCAAGGTCCGGCTGGGCTACAACCACCGTTTCCATCCGGCGCTGCAGAAGGCCCGCGAGTTGGTGGATTCCGGCGTGCTCGGCCCCATGATGTTTTTGCGCGGCCGCTACGGCCACGGCGGGCGCAAGGGCTACGACCGCGAGTGGCGCGCCGATCCCAAGCTCTCCGGCGGCGGCGAACTCATCGACCAGGGCGTGCACTTGATCGACCTCGCCGCCTGGTTCCTCGGCGAGTTCCCGACCATCGCAGGCCACGCGGCGACTTTTTTCTGGAACATGAAAGTGGACGACAACGCCTTCCTCTCGCTGCGGACGGCCGGTGGGCAGACCGCGTGGCTGCACGTCAGCTGCACGGAGTGGAAGAATCTCTTCTCCCTCGAGCTCTACGGCCGCGACGGCAAGGTCGCCATCGACGGGCTCGGTGGCAGTTACGGCCCCGAGAAATGCACCTACTACAAGATGCTCCCGCAGATGGGCCCGCCCGAGACTACGGTCTGGGATTACCCGGCGGGGGACAATTCCTGGCAGCTCGAGCTGGCCGCCTTCGAGGAGGACATCCGCACGGGCCGCGCCCCCAGTCCCGGCTTGCGCGAGGGCATCCGCACCCTCGAAATCGTCGAGCACATCTACCGGACCAGCGGCTATCCCGTCGCCACCTCGACGGTGGAGGGAATGTGAGAGTGAAGGTGAAAGGGGAAAACCAAAACGAGCCGGTCTGCCGATACGGACTCATGCAGAACAATTTTACCACGGATTGCACTGATCCAATCTGGATAAGCCGGCGCCAAACCGAGACAAGAGGTCGGGAAGCAGATGGCAGAACCCTTCTTTGTAGGTCGGGCTTTACGCCCGACGTGTCGGGGATAAACCCCGACCTACATCAATCCGTGTTCTTCCGTGTCATCCGTGGTTAAACCTGCTTTGGTCGATACACTTTC
>JANNDM010000202.1:0-8510 GCA_031387725.1 Verrucomicrobiota bacterium
GGGGTTTGGCCGCTCCCACCCCCGCTCCCGCACAGGAAAACATGGCCGCTGTGTGGGCGCCCGCTGCTTCTGGCTTGGGTTGCAGCGGGCCGTCCGCAAGCTGGGTCCATGATCTTCGATCCCATGCCCATTCTTCTCGAAGGCCGCCACGTGCGGCTGGAGCCGCTGGAGCGCAGGCATCTGCCGGCCCTGGTCGCGGCCGCCCAGGACCCGGAGGTTTTCCAGTATTTCGTCACGCCGCCGCTCGGCAATGCGGGCGAGATGGCGAAATGGCTGGAGACGATCCTGAAGGGCCAGGCCGCCGGCACCGACGTGGGCTGGGCCACGGTGCGGCGCAGCGACGGCCGCGTGGTCGGGGCGACCACCTATCTCGACATCCGGCGCGCCAACCGCGGCCTCGAAATCGGCAATACCTGGCTCGCGAAGGAAGCCCAGCGCACACCGGTCAACACCGAGGCGAAGCTGCTGCAATTGACCCATGCCTTTGAACAACTCGGCGCGTGGCGCGTGCAGTTGAAGACCGACGAGCGCAACACGCGGTCACGCGAGGCCATCGCGCGGCTCGGCTGCACCTTTGAGGGCATCCTGCGCCGCTACCAGCTGCGCTACGACGGCTACGTGCGTAACACCGCGATGTTCAGCCTGCTCGACTCGGATTGGCCGGCGGCGAAGGCGAAACTTGAAGCCCGGCTCGCGCGTTAGACCAGGCTCACGATGGCGCGGAAGCCGGGCAGGGAGGAACAGGCTTGCGACCCCTCGCCGGGTTGATTGGACTAGGGGCAACCCCATCCCCAATGATTATGACCAACCTGCGCAACCGCCTCCTTAGTGCGCTGCTCGTGGCCGGATTCATCGCCGCCACGGCTGCCGCCCAACAACCCGCCCCACGTAGCTATTCCAGCTACTTTTTCTTCGGTGACAGTCTCACCGACAACGGCAACTTGTTCGCCGCCTCTGGCAGCCCGCCGCCGCCCTATTTCCAGGGCCGCGTCTCCAACGGCCCGACCTACGCCGAATACCTGCGCCCCGGCCTCGCGCCGACCCTTACCGCGGCGGCGAGCGTAAAGACCAATCTCAACTTCGCCTTCGCGGGTGCGACCGCCACGCCCGGCGTCACCTCGCCGCCCAACGTCGGCATGCAGCTCGGGCTTTACCAGTTGCGGGGCATCACCGCCGGCGCCAACGACATGTTTGTCCTGCTGGCCGGCGCCAACGACCTGCTGAACACGGTGGCCGTTCCGGCCACGCAGAACGTCACCGCACTCACCGCCATGGGAAATACGGCCGCGCAGGCGGTCAGCGGCCATGTGCAGAGCCTGCTCGGTCTGGGCGCCAAGAACACGTTCGTGGTCAACCTGCCGAACATCGCCAACACGCCGCGCTTTCTCACCGGCAGCGGTGCGCCGGCCCGCAGCCTCATCGAGGTGGGCGCGCTGGCCTTTAACACCGAGATCCGCAGCCGGCTCAGCGCCCTGAGCATTGGTTCCGGGGTCAACGTCACGCTCTTCGACCTCGCCTCGGTCTTTGAAATCATCCGCAGCAATCCGGCCCGCTTCGGTTTCACGGTCACCAACCAGGAATACCTCGGCATCCTCCTGGCCGGCGGCAACCCGGGCGACATCAATGGCTATATGTTTTTTGATGGCATTCATCCCACCACCAAAACCCACCAGATCCTGGCCAACGCGCTGGCCGAGGCGATGAATCCGGAATTCGCCCTCGGTCACTCCGCCGTGCAAGGCACCGCGGTGCTCGCCGCCGCCGACATGCACACCGCGGCCATCGATGTGCGCCTGGCGCAGCTCCGTCAGTTGGCCACGCGCCACCGGTCCGAGGGTTTTTTCAGCTACGATTACCAGGACGGTTCGCGTGATGTCAGCGGCTACCGCAACGGTTTCGACTATTCCGCCTCGCTGGCCAGCGCCGGCCTGGATTGGTCGGCCGGCGACAATCTGGTCGTGGGCCTCGCCATCAGCCAGGGCCGCTCGAAGGTGACCCATCAGGCGGGGGCGGGCGGCTTCAAGCTCGATGGGGAAACCGGCACCGTGTTCGCCACCTTGAATGGCATGGGCGTGTTTTCCTTCGAGGGCATGGTCTCCTACGGCACTTACAACGTGCGCGACATCCACCGCACCACCGCGCTCGGCTTCCAGACGAGCGGAGAAAACGACAGCGAGTGGTGGGGCGGATCATTCCGCGTGCTGGGCGACATGAAGTGGGCGGGTTTCAAGCTCCAGCCCTTCCTCGGACTGCGCTACTTTGATGCCACGGTTGGCACTTATAACGAGTCGGGCGTCGCCGGCCTGAACATGCATTATCGTGAACAAGCCGCCAAATCCTCCGTCTGGCAGGTGGGCGCCTCCGCGGACTGGGAATTCCACGTGGCCGAGCGACCCCTCAGGTTTAATCTTTCCGGCATGTTCCAAGGCGAACTGCACGGCGGAGACCGCCTGCTCGCGGGCCGCCTGTTCGACACCTTTGTGTCCAATGACGCCACGGCCACCGTCAGCGACGGTGACGGCGACTGCTTCAAACTGGGGGCCCGCGTCGGCGGCGCGCTGGGCAAGAACTGGGGCTGGTCGCTCGGCTACACCGCCGAAATGCGGGACGATGGCGACACCGGCAGCCACGTGGGCTTTACGGTGCATTCCGGGTTCTGACCAACCGGGAATTACGTCATTTTCCGAGGCCGCGCCCCCCGCGCTGCCTTGTTATTTGCGGGCCACCCAGAACCGGCAGTTGTCGGAAAAATTGCGGACCTTGGGCGTTTCGCTCGCGAGTTCGTTGCGCGTGGCGTCGTGGACATGGGTCCAGCCGGTCGCGGCCATGTCCGCCAGCACTTCCTGGCGGTCGGGCAGGTGCATAAACGTGTTGCCGTTGTGGTCGGTGAAGTAGCGGTCGCCGAATTCCACCAGCCGCGGGTTCTGCTCGCCCTGGGCCCAGCGCTCGGCCTCCTTCGCACATTCCTTCAGGTCGGCGGGATCGTCGCGGTCATGCGTCGTGAAGATGAAATGCGCCCCGGGCCGGGCGAGCCGGTGCAGCCCCCGCAGCGCCGTGCGGCGGTTCTCGCGTCCGGGGATCTGCATCAGGCCGTTGAAGAGAAAGAGCAGGCCATCGAACAGTTTGTCATATAATAGATGACAAACATCCAACCGGGTCGCGTCGGCCTGGAGGAAGCTCAGGCCGGTGATGCCCTGCTCCCGGGCGAGATTCTCCGCCTGGTCGAGCAACTCGGACGAGAAGTCGAAGCCGACGATGCGCTGGTAACCCTGATGCCAGAGCCCGACGGCCACCCGGCCCGCGCCGCACCCGGCCTCCAGCAGTTTCGCGTTCTTGTCGGGCAGATATTGTTCGATCAGGCGCAGCTCCGATTTCCACAGGCCGATAAAATGCGCGGCCCGCGTGTAGTGGAGCACAGTGTTGATGTTGTTGTAGTCATCGCGCACGGTGTCGCCGGAAACCTTGGTCATTTCTTCCGCCATATTGCGATGAACATTCCGTTGGCGTTGAGTTCGTGCGGCCAGAGCGTTTGCGCGGTAACCGGTTCAAGCTCCGGATGCGCGGCGGTGAAGGCGGCGGCGACCGCCGTCGTCTCGGCCCGGGTGAGGGTGCAGACCGCGTAGACCAGCCGGCCGCCGGGTTTGAGTGCGCCGGCCACGTGCTCAAGCAACTGCGCCTGCACGGCGGCGAGTTCGTGAACATCCTTGGGCGCCGTGGTCCAGCGGGCGTGCGGGTTGCGCTGCCAGGTGCCGATGCCGGTGCACGGCGCGTCCACCAGGATGCCGTCGAATTGGGTCTTGGTGGGGAGCTTGGCGCCACCCTCCCAACGCGCGGCGCGGAAGTTGAAGACTTGGGCCCGGGCCGCGCGCTCCTTGAGTTTGCCGAGCCGGCGCAGCGAGCGGTCGCTGGCCCAAAGCAGGCCCTTGTTTCGCATCAGGTCGGAGAGGTGCATTGTCTTGCCGCCTTCGCCGGCGCAGGCGTCCCACCACGTCTCGCCGGCCCGGGGCGCGGCGGCGAGTCCGACCAGTTGCGACGCGAGGTCCTGGATTTCGAATTCTCCGGCCTGGAACTCCGGCGTGCGGTAGAGATCGGTGAGGCCGGTGTAATGCAGGGCGTCGGGCGACTGCGGGGCGGGAGTGCACTGGCCAAGTTTCTTGGCCAGCGCGGCACCCGTGCCGGCCTTGGCGCGGATCCAGAGCGCCGGCTCGCGCTGCAACTGGGCCAGCCAGGCCGCCGGCCCAGTGTCCATCTCGGCTTTCAACCAGTCCGGCACGGTCTTGGCGGCGAGGGCCTCGGGCTTGAAGCTGGCGGGGTTGGTGTCGAAGCGTTTTTGGAGCTCCAGCGCGGCGGCCAGTTGCTTTTGGGCTGAGGCGTTTTCGTCGAGCCAGCGCCACCAGCGGTAATAGGTGAACACAGCCCGGCTGATGCCCCGGCGCTCGACGGGCGCGGTGAAGTGCCGGTCCTGCGTCAGCGAGTCGCGCAACGCCTGGTCGGCCGGCGTGCCGGCCTGCACCAGCTTCAGGATGCGCGCGGCGTTATTGAGGATGCTCGACTCGGCCATGGTCAGCCGCGGTTGCCCCAGCGGCGCTGCTCTTTCAGCTCGACGCGGCGGGCCTCGATTTGCGTGCCAATGACGGCGGGGTGCGAGCGCAATTCTTGGAAAACGACGGGCGTGACGCGCCAGTTCAAACTTGGCGCGGTCTCGGCGACGGGGGCGGCGCGACCTTCGAAGACAAAGGCCAGTTCGACGCGCGTCTCGCCACCGGAGGCGTTGATCGCGGCACGGAGTTTTTGGAGGAAATCCGGCAGTTGCGGGTGCTCGGGCCGGAGGAGCCAGGTGATCTTGCGCACGGCGCCGGGCAGGTAGGCGTCGAGCGGGTAGCACTCCTTCACGTTGAGCCGGGCTCCGTCGGTGCCGCGCATGACGGTGCCGAGGATAACGACGGGCTGGTTTTCGCCGAGGCTCTTGCCATGGTTTTCAAACGCTTCGGAATACATGTTCACCGAGATGGTGGCACGCTTGCTGGCGAGATTGAAGAAGGCCCACGGGCGGTTGTCCTTGCGCGAAAGTTTTTTGGTGATGCCGCTGACCACGCCGCACAGCCGGAACTCGCTGCGGTCCTCCTCGCCGAGAATCTGCTCCTCGGTGTGCGTCGTGACGGCCTCGACGAGCCCGGCGTAGGCGTTCATCGGGTGGCCGGAGATGTAGAATCCGAGCAGTTCCTTTTCGAACTGCAGCCGCTCGGCGGAGGAAAAATCGGCATGGCGGCTGGGGCCGTTGCGCGCCACGGGCGTGTCGTCGCCCGCCGGCGCCTCGTTAAGGGCGTCGAGAAAGGAGTGCTGGCCGGCCGCCAGGTCGCGCTGGCGGGAGGCGGTGGAGGCGAGCGCCTCGTCGATCTGCGCGAAAAGCACGCCGCGTTTTTCGCCACTGAAGTCAAAGGCACCGGTTTTCACCAGGTGCTCCAGCACCCGCTTGTTGATGGCGCGGCCATCGACGCGGGTTGTGAGGTCGAGAAAATCCTTGAAAGGGCCGTGGGCCTCGCGCTCGGCGATGATTTTCTGCGCCGCGGCCTCGCCGACGCCTTTGATGGCGCCGAGGCCAAAGCGGATCTTGCTGCCGACGGGCGTGAAATTCTCGCGCGACTCGTTGAGGTCGGGGCCGAGCACCTGCAGGCCCATGGCGCCGCACTCCGCGACGAAGTGCGCGACTTTTTCCGAGTTCCCGAGTTCGTTGGCGAGCACGGCGGCCATGAACTGCACGGGATAATTGGCCTTCAGGTAACCGGTGCGGTAGCTGAGGATGGCGTAGGCCGCGGAGTGGGATTTGTTGAACCCGTAGCCCGCGAATTTTTCGAGCAAGGCGAAGATCTCGAGCGCCTTTTTCTCCAGGATGCGGTTGGTCTGCATCGCGCCCTGCACGAAGACGCTGCGCTGCTGCTCCATCTCCTCGACGTTCTTCTTGCCCATGGCGCGGCGGAGCACGTCGGCGCCGCCGAGCGTGTAGCCGGCGATGCGTCGCGCCGCTTCCATGACCTGCTCCTGGTAAACCATGATGCCGTAGGTCTCCCGGCAGACCTCCTCCAGCAACGGGTGCGGATACTCGACGGTGGAAGGATCCTTCTTGCCGCGGATGTATTGCGGAATGAGGTCCATCGGACCGGGGCGGTAAAGCGCGATGAGGGCGATGATCTCCTCGATGGAATTGATGCTCAGCTGGCGGCAAAGCGCCTGCATACCGCCCGACTCCAGCTGGAACACGCCGGTGGTGCGGCCGGAGTTGAGCAGCGCGAAAGTCTTCGGGTCGTCGAGCGGCAGGGTCTCGATGTTGAACTTCGGGTCGGCCGTGCGGCGGATCGAATCCACCGCGTCCTGGATGATCGTGAGGGTGCGCAGGCCGAGAAAGTCCATCTTGAGGAGCCCGAGTTTTTGCACGGGGTCCATCGCGTATTGGGTCGTGATGTCGCCCTCCTGCAGGGTCAGCGGCACGAAGTCGCTGAGCGGCCGGTCGGCGATGATGATGCCGGCGGCGTGCTTGCCGGAATTGCGCACCATGCCCTCGAGCACCAGGGCCTGTTCGATGATCTGCTTCGTGGCGGGACTGGCGGCGATGGCGTCGCGCAGCTCGGCGGACTTGTCGATGGCAGTCTGGAGCTCGATGTTGAGCTCGTCGGGGATCATCTTGGCGAGCCGGTCGGCCTCGGCGTAGGGGAGGTTGTGGACGCGGGAGACGTCGCGGATGACGGCCTTGGCGCCGAGCGTGCCGAAGGTGACGATGTTGGCGACGCATTCCCGGCCGTATTTGTCGCGGACGTATTGGATGACCTCGTCGCGCCGGCGCATGCAGAAATCGATGTCGAAATCGGGCGGCGACACGCGCTCGGGATTGAGGAAGCGCTCGAAGAGCAACCCGAAGCGGAGCGGCTCGATGTCGGTGATGCCGAGCACGTAGGCGACGAGCGAACCGGCGCCGGAGCCGCGGCCGGGGCCGACGGGGATGCCATGCTGCTTGGCCCACGCGATGAAATCCCAAACGATGAGGAAGTAGTCGACGAAGCCCGTCTTGGCGATGATCCCGAGTTCGTAATCGAGGCGTTCCACGAGCGTCGCGGCGAGCGCGGCATCCTTGGCCTGGCCGGATTTCTGGTAAGCTACATCGTAGCGTCGCTGCAGGCCGTCCACGCAGAGTTCGTGCAGGTAGCCGGGCTTGTCCGTTTTGATCTCGGGCGGCAGCGGATACTTCGGATAGCGGTTCTCGCCGAACTTCAGCGTGAGGTCGCACATCTCGGCGACGGCCGAGGTGTTGGTGACGGCCTCGGGCACCTCGGCGAAGACGCGCTGCATCTCGGCCCGGCTTTTGAGGTAGAACTGCGGCGAGTCGAAGCGCATGCGGTCGGGGTCCGCGAGTTTGGCGCCGGTCTGGATGCACAGCATCGTGTCGTGCGGCGAGGCGTCGCTGGCATTGACGTAATGGACGTCGTTCGTGACGACGACCTTCAGCTTGAACTCCTCCGCGAGTTTCAGGAGGAGCGGGGCGATGCGGCGCTGCTCGGGGATGCCGTGGTCCTGCAGCTCGATGATGAAGTTCTCGCGGCCAAACATGTCGACGAAGCGGCCGGTGGCCTTGCGGGCATCCTCCCAGCGGTTTTGGAGCAGCATCTGCGGCACGAGGGCGGCGAGGCAGCCACTGAACGCGATGAGGCCGCCGGCGTGCGCGGCGAGGGTCTCGAGGTCGGTGCGCGGCTTGTAGTAGAAGCCTTGGAGGTGGGCGTCGGAGACCAGCTTGAGGAGATGAGCGTAGCCCTGCGCGTTTTTCGCGAGCAGGCCCATGTGATAAAAACTCTTTTCGCCCTCAATGCGCGCGGTTTTCTCCAGCCGCGAGCCCTCGACAAGGTAGATTTCGCAGCCGACCAGCGGTTTGATTCCCTTGGACTTGGCGGTGGTGAAGAAGTCAATCGCGCCAAACAGCACCCCATGGTCGGTGAGCGCCACGGAGGTCTGGCCTAGTTCGGCCACCCGGTCGATCAGGCGGTCGATGCGGCAGGCGCCGTCCAACAGGCTGTAGTCGCTATGGACATGGAGGTGGACGAAATTCTGGTCGGCGGAACCCACGATTGGTGATGGGAAGGCGGGCGTTGGGTGCGGGCAAGACCTAATCCAGAAACCTGCCTAATCCGCCTACACCCAAGGGCTACGGCGAGATGAGGCCAGCGCGGAGCACCAGCCTCAAAATTGGGGTTGACGGTGGGTAACGCCGCTGGCTTCGTGCTCGTTTTCGTCAACACCAACCTGTCCATTTCCCATGTCTATTGAGATCAAGATGCGCAAGAACGAGCCGATCGACCGTGCGCTGCGCCGCATGAAGAAGAAGCTCGAACGCGAGAATATCATCAAGGATGTCCGCATGAAGCGCTATGCCGAGAAGCCCTCCGAGCGAAAGCGCCGCAAAAACAAGGTCATGGCCTTCACCGCCATGCTGCGCCGCCGTTACGCCGAGTAAGCCTCGTTTAGCC
>JANNDM010000206.1:0-18613 GCA_031387725.1 Verrucomicrobiota bacterium
TCGTCACCCCGGAGATCGCGCTCGAGCTGGTCACGTCCGCGCCCGCCACCGCGTTGCCGGTGGCCAGCGTGAGGCTGTTACCCCCACCGGTCACCGGGCCGAAGGTGATGTCGCCCGCCGTCGTCGTGGCGTTGGTGTTGAGCGTGACGTCAGTTCCTAAGGTCACCGGGCCGGTGAGCGCAATCGCACCGTCCTGAGTAAAGAGACTAGCCGCGTTAAGGTTGATGCCGGCGGCGGTGACACTCACCGCGCCCAGGGCCGTGCCGGCGCCCACGTCGCCGTCAAACTTCACCGTGCCGGTGCCGGCAGTCAGGGTCAGCCCTTCCGTGCCGGCGGTGCTCGCATCCACCGTCGTGGCCCCGGTGTTGAAGCTGATGTTCGCCCCGGCGCCACCACCGACCGTGTCCATCGTCACTGTCGTGCCGAGCGTCACCGGGCCGGTGAAGTCGATCTGGCCGTCCTCGGTGAGGAAGTTCGCTGCGTTCAGGTTGATGCCGGCGGCGGTCACGCTCACCGCACCCAGGGCCGTGCCGGCGCCCACATCGCCGTCGAACTTCACCGTGCTGGTGCCGGCAGTCAGGGTCAGCCCTTCCGTGCCGGCCGTGGTCGCGTCCACCGTGGTCGTCGCACCGTTGAAGTTGATGTTCGCCCCTGTGCCGCCGCCCACCGTGTCGATCGTCACCGACGTGCCGAGTGTCACCGGCCCGGTCAGGTCCACCTGGCCGTCCTCGGTCAGCAGGTTCGCCGCATTAAGATTGATTGCGGCCCCGGTCACACTGACCGCACCCAGCGCCGTGCCCGCGCCCGCAGCGCCGTCGAGTTTCACCGTGCCCGTGCCCGCGTTCAGCGTCAGCCCTTCGGTGCCGGCAGCCGTGGCATCAATCGTCGTAGCCGCGGTATTGAAGTTGATGTTGGCGCCCGTGCCCGCGCCCACGGTGTCCAGCGTCACTGTGGTGCCCAGCGTCACCGAGCCGGTGAGGTCAATCTGACCATCTTCCGTGAGGAAATTCGTCGCGTTCAGATTGATGCCAGCGGCGGTGACGCTCACTGCACCCAGCGCCGTGCCGGCGCCCACATCGCCGTCGAGGGTCACTGTTCCCGTGCCGGCGGTGATCGTCAGCCCCTCGACGCCGGCGGCGTTGGCGTCGACACTCGAGGTGAATTGGACATTGCTGTCCGCGCCCGTGGCCTTGTCCGTGACAATGGTCACGCTATTTTCCAAGGTCACGGCACCATTGAATCGGGCGGTCGCGGCAGCGGCATTGTCGTCGTCGAGGCGCACCATGGCGCCGGCGATTATGATGGAGCCGGCAGTGATATCGAGTCCCGCCAGCCGGCCGGTGGCATTGTTACCGATCGATCCGTCGAAACGCACCGTCGCACCGCCGGCGGTGATGGTCAGGGTGCGGTCGGCGGTCGTGCTGTTGTCGGCATTGATCGTGGAACCGAAAGTAAGGTTGTTGTCGACTGCGCCGGAGGTGTTGATCGTGACGTTGTTGCCCAGCACCACATCACCGGCCAAGGTCGTCGTAGTGGGGGCGGCGCCGGCAGTCACGGCCACCGTGTTACCGTTCAGATTGATCGTGGCCGATGTCACATTCAGATTCGCGAGACCTTGGGCGGAGCCAATGTCGGTGAAGGTGGTCGTGCCCGCCCCGGCGGTGACCGTCAGAGCCCGGTTATTCGCCATCACATCAGCATCGACGGTGGTAAAGGTGACGCTGCTATCGCTAACTCCGGTTCGGTCTGTGTTGACAGTAACGTCAGTTCCCAAAGCGACTGCACCAGTGAACGTCACCGTCTGCGCTGCGGCCGCGTTGTCGTCATTCACGTTCACGGTCGCATTGTTCAGGTTGATCGTCGCGGCCGTGACATCGAGGTCCGCCAGCGCCTGCGTGTTGCCAACTGCAGCTGCGAAAGTTGCCGTGCCGGTGCCAGCCGTAACGATAAGAGTCCGGTCGTTGGCGACGGCATCGTCGGCGTTGATCGTGGAGAAATTGATGTTACCGGTCCCGGAATTGATCGTGCTGTTGGCCGTCAGCGTGGTCGGCCCCAGGTCCAGCTGGGTGCTGGTGGTCGCCACCGTGCCCGCGACATTCGTCCCGCTGCCCGAGGTCGTGTCCAGCCCGCCGATGAAGGTCAGGCTATCGGCCGCATCGTTGCCCAGCGTGATCGTGCCGGTATTGGCAAAGGTTGTGTCGTTGGTAATCGTGCCGCCACCGTTCAAGGCCACGCTATAGACCGCCGCGCCGCCAAACGTGGTCAGCCCCGTGAGCGTCGCGTCGCCCGCGACCGTGACCGGGCCCGTCGAGGCGACGAGCGCATCCTGCAGGCTCAACGTGAAGGCCCCCGCCAACGAGGCGACATTGATCGCACCAGAGCCGCTGCGCAGCGTGGCATTGGCCGTCAGCGTGGTCGGCCCCAGGTCCAGCTGGGTGTTGGTGGTGGCGACAGTGCCTGCGACGTTGGTGCCGGAGGGATTCGTGGCATTGCCCGCCGTCGCCAGTCCACCCGTGAAGGTCAAAACGTCGCCACCATCATTACCGAGCGTCACGGTGCCTGTGTTCAGGAAGTCCACCGCGTTGGTGAACGTCCCGCCAGCGTTAAGGGCGACCGTGTAGTTGCGCCCCACCGTGACGAGATCAACCGCGGTCACCGAGCCCTGAAACGTCATGGCACCCGTTGAAGCAGCGTTGTCATCATGCAGGTTCAGATTATTCACCCCGGTGACGTTTCCCGTCACGGTGGTCGTGCCCGCACGCGACTGCAGCGTCAGATTCTGCCCGCCACCGGCAAGCGTGGTGATCGCGATGCTGCCGCCGTTGGAATCGAGCGTCACGGCCGCGGTCGACAGGGTCAGCGCACCAAAGGTCAGCCCGTCGAAGCCGTTAAAGGTCAGCCCGTCGAGCGTTACATTGCCGGCCAGGCTGGTCGCCGTGTTGCCGTCGGCCAGCGTCACATCGCCGGCAAACTTCACGCTGGTGGCCGCCCCGGCGCTGAGCCCCGAGGTCCCGCCAAACGTCCCTTGAAAATCCACCAAGCCCGTCACCGCATTGTCGACCGTGAGCGCCGCGCCCGTGCCACTGCCCAGCGCCGTCACGTTGCCGGTCACCGTTGTCGTGCCGGCGCCAATCCCCGCCGCCAGTGTTAGGTTCTGACTGCCACCCGCGATCGAGGTGATCGCGATGCTGCCTCCAGTCGAGTCCAGGGTCGTGGCTCCCGCGAGGGTCACTGCCCCCAAGGTGATCGCACCCGAAGTGATCGTGCCACCCAGCGTGGTCGGTCCCGCTGTATGCGTCAGCGCCGTGTTAATCGTGCTGCTGTCGGCCACGTTGTCGCCCAGCTGCAAGGTGCCCGTGTTGACAAAGCTGGAAGCCGCGCCGGTGGTGAGCCCGTTGAGGAAGCTGATGTTGCCGGCGCCTGCGGCCGCGCTGGCCGCACCGGTTAGGTTAACGTTGCCAGTGAAGGTCGTGCTGGTGGAGGCCGTCACCGCCAGCGTGGCCGCCTGCTGCGTGCCTGTGCCCTGGAAGGCCACCACCCCGCCGGAGGTCACCGTCAGCGCACCCAGGCGTGTGGCGCCCACGTTGCCGCCGACCGTGATGTTGCCCGTGCCCGCCGTGAGCGTGAGCGCCTGAGCCCCGTCGATGGTGCCGTTGCCGGTGAAAGAAATGCTCCCGCCGCCCGTGGATGTGTCCAGCGTAACGTCGGACCCGAGCGTAACCGCACCATTAATAGAGAGGGGTGCGACCGAAGCCGAAGACAGGTTGATGTTGCCATTCAGGGTCACGCCGTGGGAGGCGTCGCCATCGAAGGTCAGGCCGGTCACCCCGGCCACCGTCAAGGTCGTCGCAGCGGTGCCTATGGTCACGGCGCCCGAACCCGTCGCGGACCCGATGGTCAGGGTGCCGGTGTTGGCGCCGGAGCCAGTCAGGAACCCCACTTCAACCGCGCTGAGGTTGAGACCGCCCGCGCCGCTCGCGACGTTGACCGGCTGGTTGGTGGTGAATGGCTGGATGCGAACCGCGCCAGCCGTAGCATTGCCGATGTTGCCACTGATGGCTGCATCATCGGCCGTGATGGTGATGGCGCCGGTCGTGTTTACGGCGACGGCGTTGGTAAAGGTGCCCGTGCCGGCAATGAAGGTCATGGAGCCCGACCCGGTGACGGAGTTGGTCTGGGCCGTCATACCGCCCGATGTTTGCCGAATCGTGACATTTTTCGTGCCGAAATCCACCGCCTCGTTGGTGCCGATGTTGATGGCCGCCGTGCCGGTGGTGCGTCCGATGATCAGACTGCCAGCCGTGATGGCACCAATCTCGGTATTGGTGATGATGAGGGTGCTCGTGTTGGTCCCCACGCCGATGGTGGTAGCATCCGATTGGGGCTGGATGGTCACGGACCCCGCGCCGGCATCAATCGTGGTGGTGTCGGCGAAAGTTGACCCGACCGTGATGGAAACGGCGCCCGCCTTGGTGGTCAGAGGCGCGGAGAGGCTGACGGTGGCGGTCTGATCGATGGTCAAGGTGCCGCCGGTCGTTCCGCTGCTGCTCGTGTCAATGGAGCCGCCGGCATTGGTGAAGGTGCTGCCGGTGCTCGAGAAATTTCCGCCACCCGTGGCGACGGCGGCGGCGACCGCGACCGTGGTCGACTGCAGGATGTCCACGTTGCCACCCGTCGTGGTGATGGCGCCGCCGGCATTGCTGAACGTGGTGCCGCCGTTGCTCAGGAAATGCCCGCTGCCCGTGGTGACGGCGGCGGCGATCGCGACGGTAGATGAATGGAGGATGTCCACATTGCCACCCACGGTGGGGCTGCTTCTCGTGTCGATGGCGCCGCCGGCATTGGTGAAGGTGGTGCCGCTGCTCGAGAAATTTCCGCCATTGGTCGTGATGGCGCCACCGACCGCAACGGTGCCTCCAGCCGTCAGGGTAACGCCAAGCTGGCCAACCGTAGAGCCAATCGTGTTGCTGACGGTAATCGTGCCATTCGCATTCAGGGCAATCGTCGCGTTGCCGCCAGCGGTCTTGGCAATGGCGCTCGCCACCGTGATGTTCCCCGGCTCCGCCGTGCCCGCACTGACGGTGTCCACAATTACATTGGTGCCGGCATTCAACGCCGTGTTGATCGTCCCAGCATCGATGGTCGCGGTGTTCGACGCGGTGTCCGTCTCAAACGGGGAATACGTCGTCGTTCCGGCAACGGGCGTGTTGGCCAGGGTGTCGAAGTTGGCCGTCGCACCGGTTATCGTGACGTTACTCGGATCAAGCAGCCAGCTGCCGGCATTACCGTGAGGGGCACTCGCATCCGCAGCCACTCCGACTTCCAGGTAGCGTTTGCCCGAAGTTTCAATAAAACCGCCATCTCCCGATTGCGCGCCGCCGCGGGCCGTAATCGCGCCATAGCTGCGTGTCGTGTCGTCGGCCCAGACGATGACCTTGCCGCCGTCGCCGGCGGTTGTCGCGTCGGCATTGAGGGTCGCGCCGGAGCCGACGTGGGTCTGCGTGGCGTTGTGGACGTCCGGGTTCTTCCCCTGGAAGTCACCACCCACGAGAATGGTGCCGCCACCGGCCGGACCGGAGGCGTTGATGCTGGCGTTGCCGACGAGGCCGACGCGGTCGCCGGTGATCTCGACCCGGCCGCCGGTTTCACCGGAGGCATCAATGGTGCCGCTGACGAGGACGTCGCCCCGCCCCTGCCCCTGAATCTTGATATCGCGCCCGGCCAGTTTGCCGTCATGCGTGATGGCGATGGAATAGAAGTCACCCGCCGCCAGCACGGCGGTGCCGCGGCCGGCGTCGATGGTGCCGGAGTTGGCCACGCCGGTGCCGGTGGTGGTCGGTGTGGTCGGGTCCGAGCGGCCGGCATCGACAAAGATGCTGCTGCCATCCTGACCGAGCAGAACCTGATCACCCGAAGCCAGACCGATAAGACCGCCGGAAGAAACGATCGAGCCGGAGTTGGCGACGGAGCGGCCGATCAACGCCACCATCTCGCCGCGAATCGAGCCGGCGTTGTTCACGTCACCGGTGAGCCCGGTGAAACGATTCAGGCCGGCGAGGAAGTCTTCCTTCGAAAGCGAGCCGCCGACCGCATAGAGGTGGCCGACATCGACCATGGCGGTCGAGCCGAAGTAAACGCCGGCCGGATTCATCAGGTAGACCTGGCCGTTGGCCAGCAGCGAGCCGTTGATCTGCGAGGGCGTGAGACCGCCGATCCAATTGAGCACACGGGCATCGGCGCCGGGCTGGACGAAGCGCACCGTCTCACTGGGCCCGACGTTGAAAGAGCCCCAGCGCAGGATGCTGTTGTGGTCGGCCGTGACCGTGGTCAGATTGGGCGCGGTGGCGATGGTCGCATTGCCGGAGACCACGGCGCCATCGGTCGGCTGCTGGGCATGCAGCCCGGCGACCGCGAGTCCCAAAACCAGCAACAGACCCAACGCCGCGCGCCGTCCCCGCAGGGGGTGCGGACGGGCGGCAGAGGAACTGGGGGTTGATCCTACCATGAGAAGCTCGAAACGAAATAAAGCTGCTTGTTGCCCTTGGGCATGATGAGCTGCTGGTTATCGGGGCGGGTGCTGTCCCGCAGCTCGGTCAACGCCATGCCGTAGTCACAGCGCAGGGTGAAATTCTGCTTCATGATGAGCCCAAAGCCGGCGCCCACGCCCGCCATGGTCAGATTGCGATCCACCAGCGGCACGACCGTGACCGGTTCGTCAGTCTTGATCGGAGTAACCGACCGACTGCCATAGTCGAAAAAGGCCCGCGCCACCAGATCCCAATCCGGATTCTGCCCCGTTTTCTGCGGGCGCCACTTGAACGGCCAGCGCCAAAGCTTGCCCGGCTCACCGGGCTTGAGCGCCCGCGGGAGGTGATAAGCGTATTCGACCGTGGCCGCGATAAACTCGTCGGCGGACAGCACGGACTCGGGGTAACCGCGGATCGACAGGGCCCCGCCCATCGGCTCCTGCTCGTGCGGGATCAGGCGCGTGCCCCGCAGCAGCATGCGGCCTTTGGTGCGCAGGGACAATTCGTGGGCCTGGACCTGGGCCGAGCGGTTGAAGAGCGACTCAAGATAAATACTGCCATTGAGGTTCCACCGAAGGGAGGTCCAATCGCTGTCCGCCCCGAGGCGGCCCAGGGCCGTGATGCCGCTGGTCGCGTCCTTGTTGGCAAGATCGCCCACGGTGTGGTCGATCTTCATGCCACCCGAGAACGCCCACCAGCCGGCATCCCGGGACAGTGTGGTGCCGAGGAAGGGAACGAGGAAGTTGGAAAATCCCGTCACCAGCGGGGTGTCGCTGATGAGGCTTTGGATCCCGTAATGGTTGTAGTTGGCACCGAGGACCGAGACCAACTGCCATTCCTTCCACAGCGTCACCTGATTCGACAGCTCGATGCCGCCGAGCCAGTTTTTGCCGGCGAAGCGCAGGTTCTCGAGGGTCGCGTCGTTGGCGAGGAAATCACCATAGGAACCGTAGACCCGGACCAGCAGCCGGGTGGGACGAAACACCGGGATCCGGTAGGAGATGAAGGAGCCATAGGTTTTCGCGTCCGGCGTGGAAATGGCGTCCACGTTGAAGATGTCGTCATGGTTCGTCAGCTGATTGTGCTGGAAGCCCAACCGGCCGCGGAACTCGCCGGTGGCCTCGGTGCCGTAGTTGTTCACCTGGCTGAAAATCTGCCAGGACTTTGATTCATTCACCAAGTAATCGAGCACAACCTTGCCCGGCTGGCCGGCCGACGCGATGGAGGCCTCCACGCGCCGTCCGGGGTGCAGGCTGAGGCCGTGCAAATACTCATTGAGCAAATCCTGGTTGAAGAGGCTGCCGGGCTGCTCCGGGGTTTCCCCCGGACGCAGCGGGGAATGACTGATGATGCCGCGATGCTTGCGATTATTGATGGAGAACTGCGGCTTGACGCGTTTGCCCCGAGCCAAGGTGCGCACCTCGGCGATCTGGCTGGCCCAAATCACCAAGTGGGCGGCGTGATTGTCCGCCGACCGGTTATCAACCAGCCCCGAGGCGGAGGTCTCCAAATCGGCATAGGTCACCCATACTCCGAACAGGCCACGCTGGTTATACCAACGCACCACATCCTCCGCGATGCCCTTCAAAACAATCCCATCAAAGCGGCTGCCTTCCGGAATGGCATTCAGGGTCAGATTTTCCGCGCCGCTCGCGGCCGGCGCCCTGAAGACATTGCCGTCACGGGTCGAATGAATCGTCAGCGCCTTGAGCTCATCCAATGGCGGCAGGGCCGGATGGTCCAAACCATAGCTAAACTCAAAACGGTCTATCGCCACACCGGGATCAGCAGCCTGAACCGGGGCCGCCGGCGGGGCCGGTGCAACTTCTTCCTTGGCCGGAGCAACCGAAGTTTCGACGGCAGCCGGGGCCGGTGCAGCCGCATCCTTTGCCGGAATGTTTTCAACTTTGGCCGGAACTGCCTCTTTTGTTACGGGAGCAGACTCGTCCTGGGCGGGCGCCGCCGGAGTCTCTACGGAGACCGGCGCGGCCTCGGCTTTGACGGGCGGGGCCGGTTCTTCAACCGGAGGAGCTACCGCATCCTTGACCGGGGCAGTTTCGTTTTGGGTGGGGGCAGCTTCAGAGTTAGCGGGCGCGGCCACATCCTGGGAGGGAGCGTCCGGCGGAGCCGGCGCGGCCACATCTTTTGTTGGCGCCGCCTCGTCCTGGGCAGGCGCAACAGGCGCGGCGGGGGCTTGTTCCTGGGCTGCGACCGTTGCGCATAAAACCAAGCCCAGCAGCCCAAGAAACGGGCCCCGCAATAGGCGCCTCGACTCTCTTGAGAAAATTGCCCCGATGGGAGGCAGCGAGCCCCCTGCCACGAACGGCCAAAAGGCCGGATTCGATCGTGAGTGCACCCGGCACTCGCAACCATTTGGCAGCGGAGAGCACATTGAGCAAAATTTCATTCAGCGGCAGCGGGGCTACAAAAAACCTGTAAACCCATTGTCCTCATTCATCGTCAACGAGTTAATGAAGATTGTCACTAGCTTTTTCTCGTGGTGAAAGCATCAGTCAACCATGCCCTTCCGTAAATTACCCCTGACAGGTAGATTACCCTCGCAGCCTCAGTCTTTTACTCAAAAAGGAGACCCGGTTGAACGAAGAAACCGGCTGAAGAAATTTAACCGAAACTTAGCAAGCCATTTGGAGGCGGCCTGCCGGTTTGCCTCGACGGTGGCGCTATTAAGGCAAGAAACGTCAGGCAATTCCCCCCGGCTCAGGGCCGCGATAACCTTGGTCTCATCCGCCGACAAATGGGAGTTAAGTTGATACGGGATCTCGGTCACAATCGGCGTGGCCGTCGGCAAGGTGCGAAGGACCACGAAATCCGACTCGGTGGGTTCACCCACGATGACATCCAGCCAATTACGACTCACCGGACGCAGCCCGAGCATCGGCACGGCCGGATCAAGCTGCGTGGCCAGGAAGGAAAGCCAGACATTGAGCGATTCAGCCGGACTGGAGGCGGGAATAACCGGCAACCGCAGACCGCGCGACTGCGCGTGAACCAATTTCTTGTTATCGCACCACGCCGCGCTGCCCGGCGCAAAAGCGGCAAAGTTCACCGATAGATGATGGAGCACCCGGCGCAATCCCTCCGGCGCGTGGGAGAAAAAGGCGGCCCACTCCTTGACCCCGAGGTTTGAACCGGTAACCGGCGAATGCGGCACGGCGGTCAAGCGGGCGCGCAGTGATTCCTGCGCGGCATTCAGAATCTCCACCACGGACACACTCGATTTCGTGGCCCGGCACTTGTTCCCGACATCATCCAGCACCGGCAGGACTTCGGCCGCGTGCCACTCAAACGCCCGCCCGATGCCATGCGCCAAAGTGATCATGGGATAAAGCGAACGCCCCTTGCCATCACTGGATGACCACATGAGACCCGTGAGGGACTCGTTCATGCGCCGCCAGTGAATGGCATGATCGAAGCCCGGGCTCATCTTGTCCGGGCCGCCTTTCTCCCAAACGGCGTTTTCAACCTGGTGGGCGATGCCGCCATAGATCGAGTCCTTGGCCCTGATCAGCGAATCGGTGATCAACCCGATATCATCCAAGTGATCGTTCCATCCCGGATGTTTGCCAAAACCACTCAAATAGAAACGGGGCGCATCGGGCATCGCCTTCCAGTCCTCATTAAGAAAATTCTTGGAAAAATCGTTCATGAACAGGGGGGTAAATGACGCTTCACGAGTTATCCTGGGGATGGGGTGGGCGGTGCTGCATGGTGACGGTGCCAGGCTGAATCCGGTCAACCTTTGGTCGAGGCCGCCTCGATCAGCAGGTTGAGGGTGCTTCTGAATTCGTTTCGCAGGTGACCGATATATTTGGAGGCACGATCCCGCAGGGCATTCAAGATGTCCGGTTTGGGGCCGGCCGGCGCATTTGCCGGAGCGATCATTTCCATCGCCAGGGCGTAGGCATCGCACCGCACCGCATAGGCGGGCACCCCGTCATTCACCGCCAGCAAGGCCACGGCATCCAAATCGGCCAATTGGGCCTCCTCGGATGGCGGCATCAGTTGCTCGAGTTGGGTCGAAACCTGGGCGCCCAGGGTGGTGAGCCGGCGCTCCAAATCGCGATAAAGGGTAAACTCGCTCGCCGCACCCGAGGTGGCTTGCGCCGCGGCATCTGCGGCCGGCTTTTGTTTGAGCAAGGTGGTGCGGACCAGCTGGGAGGCCCGGTCGGCTTCGCCCCGCATGCGCCCCACCGTGGTCCGGTAGGCTGCCTCAAGCGTCAGATCCTCCTTGCCGCCGATTCTGGTTTTCAGATCGGCGACCATTTTGTCCGTGGCGGCCCGGCGGGACATAAGATCATCCCACGCCGCAACCACTCCTTCCTTCCACGCCGCGCTGGAGCGCGGCTGGCCCACGGCGCGCAGGAAGGTCTTTTCGGAATCGGCAAAACGGATGATCACCAGCCGACCGGACCGGATCGCCTTTACCGTATCGCCCTGGGTGCCGAGCCCCGCTTGGATCGAGCGCTCGAGGGCGTCCCAGCCGCGGTTGAGGGGCTGGTTTTCGCGCAGGCTCTTGCCCCGTGAAAGCCACAGCCCCGGCCACTGGCCCTTGCCCGCCCCGCCGCGCCAATAGGTCCACTCGTAGATTTTCTCCAGGGTTTCCAAGTCCGTGTTACCGGTTGGCAGGGCGGCGAGTGAAGGCCCGAGGAGCGGCTTGAAGAAATCATCGGCCTGATATTCCGGGTCAAAGCCGGGCAGATCCTTGAGCTGGATGGCGCCCTCCAACTGGATCAACGCCGCCAGCCGCTCCGAATCCGCCGTGCTCCATTCGGTCGAGTTGACCAGGCGGTCGCGGTTGGCCTCGATCACCGGCGCAATCACGCTGGCTTCATAGAGTATCCGCTGGGCCTGGCGACGGCTGGCATTGGCCCCAAGGGCGATGGACTCAATCGGTTTGTAGACCCAGGGAATCTGCATGTCGGAGCTGACGCGCAACTGCAGTTTCTCGTGAAACTGCAGGATCGGCCACTCGCGCTTGTCGTCCAGCTGCACAATGTCATTGCCGGTGTATTCGAGCCGGCTGTTGACGATGGGTTTCCACTTGGTGCCCGACCAGTTTTCGGCGCGCGCCCCCGCCCGCCAGAAGACGAGCTCGCTGCCCACGCTGGATTTCAGCGCCAGGTAGCCAAAAATACTGACCGCGAGCACCGAGACCAACCCGGTCACCACCACGCCACCGATAATCCGCTGGCGCGACTTGATCAGCTGGTCGGTGTTGTTGGCGCGGGTGACGAGGCCTTTTTCCTTAAACACCTTGTAGAGGAACAGATCCTTGAGGAAATAAGACCGCTCCCGTTCCCACGCCTTGCTGGCGGGGAGCTGGTCCTCGGAGAGACCGAGGGCGGCCGCCAGTTCGGTATCGAGTTCCTTGCCCTCGGTGAGCGCCGAGGTGAAGTAGATGCCCCGCAGGAAGAGCGGCTTGGCGGATTGGCCGCCGATCACGAAGATGGTCTCAAGATATTTGCGCAACCGCGGGGCGAGCGCGCCAATGCTGGACGACAGGGCGAAAAGCGAATCGACCTCGTCGAGGCGGCGCTTGCCGGCTTCGGTCGGCACCGGGTCCTTGAGCAGGCCGAGCGAACGCCGGCCGATGCGCTTCACGACCTCGGCGAGATGCTGGCTCACCGCTTCCAGTTGGAATGGAGTGTCCAGCGGGGCCGGATTCGACCAGCCGGTCATCTGGTCCTGCAGTTGCGGGTTCTTCACCCCGGCGAAAAATTCCCGGAAGCCGACGATCTTGTCGCACTTCGTGATCAGCACGAAGACGGGAAACCGCACGTCGAGCGTGCGCTGGATGGTGTTGAGCTGGCGGGCGATCTTGCCGGCCTTGCTTTCGATTTCCTCGAACGAATCCTTGATCAGACTCTCGGACGGTATCACCAGCAACAGGCCGTTGATCGGGCAATGCGGGCGCGTGGTGCGGAGCAGGTTGAGAAATTCCGTCCATTCCGTCGTCGTGCCGGGAGGGGTCTCCTGGAAGAGCAGCTTGCCCGCGGTGTCGATGAGCACGGCGTGGTTCGTAAACCACCAGTGCATGTTGATGGTGCCGCCGGCACCCTGCATCTCATCCTGCAGGCCCGGGGGAAAGCCCACCTTGCACCGCCGCACCGCCTCGGTCTTGCCCGAGCCGGGTTCGCCGCAGACCACATACCACGGCAGCGAGTAGAGATCCTTGCCGACGGCTTGGAATTTCTCGATTCCGCGGGAGAAATTTTCGCGCAGGCGGTCCAGCGTGGCGATGTGCGCCGGATCGTTCAGGGAACTGGGCCGGCCGGAGGAATGGGCCGAAAGCCGGCCGGTCATGGCCTTCGTGCGCTGGCGCCCCCGCCAGCCGATATAAAACTGCCAGACAAACATCGCCCCGACGACGAGCGCGATGCCACCGGCGGCGATAAAGAAGGCCCGGCGGTCGATCAGGGCCGCGCCGCCGAGCAGGCCGATGCCGACCAGTGCGGCCACGACCAGCTGCATGGATTTTGGAATCTGCTGAAATTTGTTTAACATGACGGAGGGCTCAGGGTTTGGCGGCGGTGGCCGGATTATGCGCGGTGATCGTGTTGAGTGACTCGGTCAGCTCGGCCGACGCGCTGTAGAAGGTGTAGATATTGACCGCCACCACGACCAGGAGCAGGCCGGAGAGGACGATCAGCAGCGGCACGAGGCTGGCGGCCATGGGCAGCGGCAGGTTCGACATGTTGGTGTGCTGGTAGGAGGCCGGGGTGATAAAGGCCGATTCGTCGATATCGACATAGGCTCGCACGCGTTGGGCGCATGCCTCCATTTTTTTCCGCAAATAGTCCGGCTGGTTGCCACCCGTGAAACCCAGGCCGATGCAGATGTAGTAGATCGCGAGCCGTTCATCGGTCCCCTCTTTCTTTTCCGCCAGCGTCTCATCCAGCAGGATAAAAAACTTTTCGTCGCCCGACCGCTCGTTGCGGGTGAAAGCCAGCGGGTTGTTGCTCCATTTCTGGGCAAAAGGCAGCGCACTGCCCGCCATCATGGAATCAACAAAGATGATCAGCGGCAGCTCGACCCGGCGGTATTGCTCGCCCAAGGCGATGTCGCCCCGCGCCGTGCGGGCGAGCACTTCAAAGATTTCCTCCACCTCCGCGCGCACCTGGGTGTATTCCAGGGAGGCGCCGGATCCTTTGCGCGCGATGCGGTTGTAGCGGCAGATGGCTTGGAACAAGGGGTCGCAGTGGGTGATGAGACTGGCAGACATGGGAGGTGGGAGGGGTGAAAGTGACCGGGAAGGGGCGGAGTTCAGGGGGCCAGTGAATCAACCGGCGGTGGACAGGGGGAGGACATGGCGAGAAGGCGAAACCAGCTCAGGCGATCATTTGTTCGTGCCGCGAATCAGGTCCTCGGCGTATTTCACGATCGCCTCCTGCACATCATCCTCGATGACGGTTTCCGACAACTGGGACGCGAGCTCCACGTATTTTTTCCAGCAGTGGGCATCCGACTTCCCGCCCCCCTCGCCCCGCAGCACCTCCCGGATGGCGTCGGGAGTATAATGCTGCTGATAACGCCGCGAGAAATTCTTCCCCGCCGGGCCCAGACCGGCGAGCAGGCCGGCGATCAACAGGCGTGACGCCTCGACCTGCTTGTGCACGTGGGTCGGGGGCAGCGTGGCATCACCGGCCAGCGCCCGCCGCGTCACGGTCCGCAGGTCGCCCTGGGTGGTGTCGCGCCGGACGGCGGACTTGGGGGCGGCATTGCGCCAGACGTTCCAAGCCAGCTGGTCGATGGTCAGCATGGCCTCGGCGTAAATGGCGAAAAGTTTGCCGAGCCTCTGGGCGTCGACCGGATCCTCCGGTTCCAGCTTCAATTTGGCGCGGACCTCGGTGAGGGCCTCGCCGTCGATCGGCGTGGCGGCGGGCACGACCAAGCCGAGCGCCGCCAGCTTCTTCTTCACCTCCTCGCGCTGTTCGCCGGCAAGTTGCGGCACCAATTGCAGGAAAGCGTTGATGATTTCTTCGGGCTTCTGCCGGGCGATTGCCGCCGGCGCGTTCCCGGTCACCGCCGCCAGTTCCCAGGCAGGATAACGCGCCGCGAGCGCATCCAGATAGGTTCCCCGTTTGGCCGCGGGTATTTCCATCAAAGCCCGCCGCAACTCCTCTTCCAGCAGGGCCTGCCGGTTCTGCGCCGTCTCACTCGCCAAACTGGTCTGCAAATACTTCCACCGTTCACCCAGGGAAGAGGCCCAGGCCCCGGGTTCAGCTAAAGCCACATCGTTGGCGGAGGCAGGCTGCATGGGTGGTTACAATGTCAGATATTTTTGCTCCCGCACAAGCACTAAGAGCTTGTAGCGCTCCTTGAAACCCGGGGGCGCATAGAAGGCCGGCCGGATGCCCACGTCGCTATACGCATCCTTGGGCGTGGTCGTTCTGCTGCTGCCGATCAAACCCGACCCCTCGACTTTTTGCGGCTCCACCATATCCACTCCGGGCGGGGAGAGCACCGAACCGCCCGCCACGTAATATTGGTTCTTCGCCTGATCCAGAAGATAGACCCAGACGTTGCCAAACAGATTGACGAAGCCACCCATCACCGGCCCATCATCCACCGGCGCGAACCAAAGCCGGCCTTTGTCGGGCATGCTGCTAATCTGACCATCATCCGCGAATGGTTTGAGCTGCGAAGTTCCGGAGGTTTTCACCAACGGAAGAAAGGCGCTTAAAGTCGGCCGCCAACCCACCGACACGCCACCCTCCTTGTAGTTGGATAAAAAGCTCCCGAGCTTTTGATAACTTGCGCCGCGAAAGTAACCCTCGGTTGGTTTGCCGACCCGAGCCGTGACCGCGCGCCATTCCTCAGGATTGGGCAGGCGGGCTCCCAAAACTTGCTCGGCAAATACCTTGGCTGCCTCCGGGGGCAAATGTTGCACCGGGGAGCGTGGTGTCGGATTTTCGGTGAAGACCCTCTTCAACTCCGGCGTAGCGCCCACCACCTCCGTATTGGCCCTCAGCCCATCCATGGAGGCATCCAAAGTTTTGAACCAAGAAGGGTTCACCTCGTAGCCATTGCCATCGTCGCGGGGCTTCCACCCCACGGGTTTGTTATAGGGCGTATCGCCCGGCTCATTCCGCACCCAGCGGGGCAGCACCTGGATTACCGCATCGGCCGCCTTGTTGCGGGCATTGAGCAGGTCCACAAACTCACCGACCGCCACCGGCCGCTTCGCCAAATAGAAGGGCGCCGTGCCGTCCGTCGGTTGGACGATGCTATACTCAATCTGCACCTTCTTGCCGCCGTTGGTCCAAGTGGCGGTCAGCGTAAAGTCCCCGTTGGTCTCCTTCTCCTCCTCTTGCCAGCCGACCAGGCGCGGCGAGGGCGTCGGCTTGCGGTTCGGATCGTCCTTGAGCTCGATGCCCGTGAGGGATTCGACCAGACTGCTCACGGCCGGCTGAGCCGCCACGCCGTTGATCGCGCGCACCGTTGATACAAAGGTGTCACGCCGGACGCGCAGCCGGTCGAGATTGGTCTCGTTCTGGACCTCGCGCTTCAGCCGCCAGAGCGCGAGGTTGTAGGCCACCGGTTCCTCCAAGTTTTCCTCGGCGATGCCCGCCGGCCGCATCCGGTCGAACATGGCGGTGAGCTGGGCCTCGGCCCGGGCCGCGCTGCGCGCCGCGCGGTTGAACCGCCGGCGGGTTTCCTTCACCAGCTCGTCGAGCAGGCTGCCGCGGCGCGCCTCGCCCGTCACGTCGCGTCCGATGATCTCGCGCATCGTGGTGACCACGGCGCCATCCCGATCAAATTCCTCCGCCCCGGCCGGCCAGTCCGCCACCGCGCCGAGCCGGCGCCACGCCATGAGTTTTCTGGAGAGGCCGCCGCTTTGGGCCGCCGCCGTCAGCACGGTCCGGTCGGCGCTGTCCACCAACGGCAGGAGCTGCTTCGCCTCGTCGTGCCATTCGGCGGGACGGCCCTTGAGGTCACCCACCCCAGCGAATCGCGCCAACCGTTCCACCACCTCGCTCACGCCTTCGTGCCAGCCAAAGCCGGCGAGCAGCAGCGTGCTCAGCCGGTCGAGACTGGCGGCAATCTCCGGTAATTCACCCAGCCATTTCGCATGAGCCTCCAGCGGCGCCCGCACATTCGCGCTTGCCGATGCCCACGGGGTCACGGGCAGGGCGCTGCGCCAATCCGCCGCGGCGGCCACCGCCGTGGCCGCTTGTTCGCGGCGCACCACTTCCAGCCGCAGCAGTTCGCCCGAGGTGTCAGCCGACGCCTTCGCGAGTTCGGGCACGGTCAACGCGGCGAAACCCGTCGGTCCTTCGAGTCCGTCGATCCATTCCTTGAACTGGCGTTCATCGGCCCGCAACTGCCGGAAACGCGGGCGGTCGCCGCGCAACGCATCCGGCGTGACTCCGGACAATGTCGCCTGCCAGGCGGCCCAGCGCTGCTTGGTCTCGGTGAATTTGCCATAGGCCAGCGCAACCTTGGCCAGCCAGATTTCGGGTTTGAGCAAGGCGAGCGTGGCCTCCACGCGCTGCTCCAGCAGTTGGAATACTCCGGCCAGTTTTGTCGTCTCCTCGGCGATGGCCGGCAGATCGTGGCGCACGATCGGGCGGTCGCGCAGGGATTTCAAGTTCGCGGTCAGACCGTCGAACTCGCGCTTGAAATCCGTCGTGCTCAAAGTCGGCAGTCCGCCCGGCTCCGCCGCGGGTGCGTCGGCCTCGAGATCCACCGCATTGGTCGGCAGCCGCGTGACGGTCGCGTCCAGCGTCGTCGTCAGGCGCGGATCATCCGTCGCCGGCACCTTGGAAAACTGGAACAGCTCCTGCTCCCAGCGCGGGAAATCCGCCTCGGTCACGGCCGCCGTCTCCTTGGTGAGCAGCTCGGATTCCTTGAGGAGGCGTTCGCGCGCCACCTGCGGATCGAGGAACTGCTTCCGCCGCTGGCGCATCTCCTCCAGCGGAGGCGTGAGCGAGTCCGCGAAATCGGCCAGCGACGATTTGTCCGTCAACCGTCCGGTGATGATGGCGGGCATGGCCTTCTGCACCCGGTCGCCGCTGGCGTCCATCTCGGCACTGAGTCGCGTGATTTCGCTCCAACGGCTGGTCATCGGCAGCGTGCCTGTATCGTCGAGCGAGATGTCATTGAACAATTTCATGGTGCGGGCTGCGTCGAACTTGGCGCCCCCCACCCCACCGACCACCGGTGGCAATTTGGGCTGCAACGCGCCCGCCGCCCGGGTGAAGCCACGCGCTTCGATCAGTGCGAGCAGCTTGCGCATCTCCTCCCAACGCTGCCATCTTTCCATCTGAGCCGACAGAGCGCTGATCTGTCCCCAAGCCTCATCTACCCTGTTGGATACAGTGACCTTGAGCAATTCATTGCGCACCACATCGGGTGGGGAATTGGCCAGCGTGCCGAGGCCTTTCCCGGCGGCTTCGGGCACGAGCGTTTCGGGCCGCAACTGCTGCGCTGTCGCGGCGAAGTTGGCGATCGTCGCTTTCAACGGATCATTCAGTGCCCACAATTCGGCCGTGCGATCCAGGCGCTTGGCGTTGTTTTGCAGATCGATGACCCATGAATCCCATGCGCGGCAAAGCAATGGCCAGCTGACCGTCACGTTTTCTCGAAACGCCTTGGGGTTCTTCAGTGTCACCGCCAGTTCCTGGATCTTGTCCGGCATGTAGATGGGATCGCCGAAGCGGGCGAAGCCGAGCACCGACACTGTCACGAGCGCCAGCACGCCCGCGCCGGTCAGCGCCGCCGTCTTTACCGGGTTGGAATCCTTCGGGACCTTGCGCAGGCGGCGGCGGGCTTCCGCCAGCGTGACCTCGCCCTCGTTCGGACTCGGGTTCAGCAGGTAGTTGCAGAAATCCAGCCAGCCCTTGCCGCCGTGGCCCAGCGCTTTCCACTCGGGCGCCTCCTCGATCGGCCACGCGCCGGGCGGTCGACGGCGGACGATTGTCGCGAGCATCGCGCCGATGGCGGCGAGGTCGGCCAGCCGGCGCTGCTCGGTTTTCTCTCCGGGCATGAACCCCGGATCGGAAAACTGCGCCGTCATGCCCGCGAGCGGACCGCTCCGGTTCAAAAAGACATTCGCCGGTTTC